>CAISPT010000220.1 GCA_903887455.1 uncultured Opitutaceae bacterium
AAAATAAAAAGGCGCCCGCGTGAAGCGGACGCCTTGGAATGCGCTCTTTGCGGAGCGCATTGGCAAGTATTAACTTGGGGGTCTTTCGGGGCCGCTATCAGATTGCCCCGCCGCCCTGCGCTCCCTGGGAGCGGTGGTCGCCCCCGCGGTCGCGCCCGCGTCCGCCGCGGTGGCGCCTGCGGCGATGGCCGCCGTCCTGGCGCTCGCCTCCGCGGTTGTCCTGTTCGCCTCCGGGCTGGCGCTCGCCGCCCGGTGCAAACCGGTCGCCCCGGAAGCCGGGTCCCTGGCCGCCGCGGCCGCCGCGGTGGCGGCGGCGATGGCGACCGCCTTCGCCGAACTGATCGGCGGGGGAATCGGAGGGTGCCGGGGTCTCGGCGGGCTTGGCCCCGAAGAGCCCCTTCAGCCAGCCAAAGAAGCCCTGCTTCTTCGGGGCCGGCGCCTCGGTGCGGGCCCGGGGCTCGCTCTGCGGGTAGTCGCGGGGATCCCGCGGCTGCCTGGCCTCGCGGGGGTCACGGGGCTGGCGCGGCTCGCGCGGGTCGCGGGGCTGGCGGCCGTCCCTGTTAAACGATTCGCGGCGCTGTTCGCCGTACTCGGGCTTCTGGTAGTCCGGGTGGTCTGCCCTGCGGTCGGGACGGAACGTGGGCCTATCCTGGCGCGGGGAGCGCTCGGGGCGGTCGCCCTCGGGCTGCCTCGCGGAGGGCGACTCCCAGCTGACGGCCGGCCGAGCGGACTCGGCGGGCGGAAGGATCTGGATCTCGCTCTTCTCGACTACCTGCTCCTCGGCGGGCGCCTCAACGGCGGCCGCGGGGGCGGGCGACTCTGCGACCGGAGCCGACTCGGCTGCCGGTGCGGGCACTGAGGCCGGGGCGACTTGGGCCACCGGCGCCTGTTCGATCGCTGCGGTCTCGACGTTGGCCGGCTCCTCGGCCGGCGGGCTTGCGGGCTCTGCGCTCGCAAACGGGTTCTTGTACTCGCGGGCAGGGGTGATGATAGCCACCGAGGTGGGCTTGTAATCACTCTTGATCGGGGCTCCTGACGGGGCCGCTGCGCTCGACTGGCGCTTGCCGCGGGCTAGGCCTGATCCGCGTGTGCTGCCGAAGCTGACGGCAGGAGTCGCGGCGCTGGTCGCTGGCGCCGGATTGTCGGCGACCGGAGCGATGTTTTCGCCGGACGGGTTTGTATCTGTCATTGTGTTTGTTTTTTTGTGTAATGGCGCTCACCGGAAGTCGGGAGCGGCCGTTTTCTCCGACGGTGCGGAGCGCATGGGAACGCGCTCAAACGCAAACGCCGAAGCGGACTATATTCGCCTATAAATGCCCCTAGGGCAACCCAAAAGACGGCTCCCCGGTGCCGCTCCACTTGCATCTTGCACCCGACGTTTGGGGCGGCACGTTTGGGCCCCATGGACAAATTCGAGGAGATCTTCAGGATGCAGGATGCGCTCAACCGGAGGATCGGCGTCTCGCTGCCTCCCCCGACGGAGGAGGAGAAGGCGAAGTGGGTGCTCAACTACACGCGGGCAATGCAGCAGGAAATCGCGGAACTCATTGATTCCGTGCCGTGGAAGTGGTGGGCGAAGTACCAGAAGTTCGACGAGCAGAACGCCCGCGTCGAGGTGGTCGACCTCTTTCATTTCCTGATCTCCATCGCCCAGACCCTCGGAATGAGCGCCGACGACGTCTTCCAGGCCTACGTGAAGAAGAACCAGGTCAACATCCAGCGGCAGGAGTCAGGCTACGTCAAAAAGGACGAATCCGACTCGCGGCACATCTAGTGCCCGAGCATCCGGTCGCCTAGCGCGACACCACGAAGGCGGCGTGCACGTCCACCGCCACGTTGCCGTTCTCGACGATCGCCGCGCGGAGCTTTAGCTTAGCCTTGCCGTAGCGGGCAAGGGCCTCCTTGAACTCGGCGATGGCCGCCTGGGCGGGCCGCTCGCAAATGGCCCTCAAGTCTCCGATCACCGGGCGCCTGTAGGCCGCGCGGCTCTCCTTCACGACAATGTGCCAGACGGCCTTCTCGGGCTTCTCCGTCTTGGTCTCGCCCTTCATCAGCTCCCAAACGACGCCGTATCCGGCGAGGGTGGCAAGTGAAACGAGGCTGCCTCCAAAAGCGGTGTTCAGGGAATTCTTGTTCTGCTCCTTTGGGGCCGTGAGCACGAGTGCCCTGTCGTCGCTCACCTCAACGCCGACGCCCATGGCCTTCGCGAGCGGGATCATCTCGTGAAGAAAGAGCTCAAGAGCGGGAACCTTGACGGCCTTCATCGTACGGGACGCTGGAGGATTTGTGGCCCGGCGTCAAAGCAGAGGCGCGGTGATTGCAAGTTAATCGAACGAAAAGACGTAACAAAATAACAATAAATGAATTGCGATTTTTTGATTCGCGGGGCGCACGCGGGTAGGGCCCTTTCCGGCGCCCGACGGCCTCATGCCGCTCCGGTATTGCCGCCTCGTGCGGGTGGTTGCAGCCTTCGCCCATGAACCGGTCCCATCGCAGGCGGCGCAGGTGGCTAACGGCCGCCGCAATCCTTCTGGCCTATGCCGTGGCAGGTTTCTTCCTGCTTCCTCCGATCGTGAAGCGCGAGGCCGAGAAGCGCCTTTCGGACACGCTCGGCCGGACCGTGACGCTCGGAAAGGTGAGGATGAACCCGTTCATGCTCTCCGTCTCGGTCGAGAACCTCGACATCAGGGAGAAGGATCCGGCCGCCTCGTTCCTCGGGTGGGACCGGCTTTACGTGAGGTTCGACGCGCTCAGGTCCGTGGCGGGAGCCTGGGTGCTTGGTGACGTCGACCTAGAGGGGTTCCACGCAGCGGTCACCGTGAACCCCGACGGCTCCTTCAATTTTTCCGACCTCCTCGCGAGAGTCGCGGCGCCGACCGCCAAGGCGGATCCGGGCAAGCCGGGCCGGCCCGTGAGGGTGGGGCACCTGGAGGTGGGTGGGGCCCGCGTCGACTTCAGGGACCGCTCCCTCACGGACCCGTTTGCCACGACGGTCGGGCCGCTCACGTTCGCCCTCTCCGGATTCCAGACGTCGGGTTCGAGCGGGGCCCCGTACCACTTCGAGGCGACCACAGAGTCGGGCGAGCGGTTCTCGCTCTCGGGGACCCTGGCGGCCGACCCGGTGGCCTCGACGGGCGACTTCGAGGCGGACGACCTCGTGGTCAAGAAGTACACGCCCTACTTTGAGAAGCGGTTACTGGCCGATGTCGCCGCGGGAAAGCTGACTGTCCGCGGGCACTACACGATCAACTTCGATCCCAAGGCGCGGGTCGTCGCGCTCGACGCCGGCGAGGTGCACCTGACCGGCCTTGCGGTGACGGAGCGCTCGAACGGGAAGCCCCTCCTGGAGGTCGGCGGATTTGACACGGTGGGCGTGCACGCGGATGCCCTGTCCCTTACGGCCGCGGTGCAGAAGGTTTCGCTTTCCCAGGTGAGGGTCCACCTGCGGCGCGACAAGTCGGGCCTCGTGAATCTCCTCGCGGTTGTCCCGCCCCCTGCCGGCAAACCGGTGGCCGGTGCACCCGGGCCGTCGCCAAAGGCCTCCGTGGGCGACCTCCAGGTGACGGGGATGGCCGTCGACATCGACGACCAGGCCGTCGCCGGCGGAGCAAAGCTCGGGATTGAGAACCTCACCCTCGGGGTCAAGGACGCCTCCTTAGAGCCCAATGCAAAAATGCCGCTTCACCTTTCGTTCGGATGGGCGCCAAAGGGCGCGGTGAAGGTCGACGGAACCTTTGCCATCGCGCCGCAGGTCAGTGCCGACCTGAAGGCGTCGGTGTTAGATTTTTCGCTTCTTCCGCTTAGCCCCTACCTGGAGCAGTTCGTAAACGCCCGGCTGAGCCAGGGGTCCGTCTCAACGTCCATGGAAACACACGTGGCCATGGGCACCAGCGGTCCGGCGATCTCGGTCAAGGGTGACTTTTCAGCCGATAAGGTGGGCCTGGTCGACAAGGCCCACGCCGAGGGCTTAGCCGGGTTCGCGCGTCTTGCTCTGACGGGAATCAACGCAAGCACATCGCCGAAACTTACGGCCTCCGTGGGCGAGGTTGAGGTTATCGGGCCCTACGTCCGCGTGATCGTGAACGCCGACGGAACGCCGAACCTGGCGACGCTTGCGGTCGCGGGCGCGCCCAAGGCCAGCCCGCAGCCGGCGGCGGTGGTGGCGGCGCCCAAGGTCGAGATCGGCCGCGTGACGATAGACCGCGGCGACTTCACCTTTGCGGACCGCTCGGTGGAGCCGAACGTCAGGCTTGCGTTGTCCTCCTTTGCGGGGACCCTCTCCGGCCTCTCGTCGGAGAATCTCGCGAGGGCCGACGTGAACCTCTACGGGATGGTCGACGGCGTGGGGCCGATCGACATCACCGGCAAACTCGACCCCCTGGGGGCCCGCAAGTTCGTGGACCTGGCGATCGCGGTGAAGAGCGTGGACCTGGTCCCCTTGAGCCCCTACACCGGAAAGTTCGCCGGGTACGAGCTCGCGCGGGGGCAGCTTGTCGTCGACTCGAAGATCCTGGTCGACGGGGCGAAGCTCGACACCTCGAACAAGGTGACGCTTAACCAGTTTTCTTTTGGAGCGCCGACCGCGAGCAAGGATGCCACGCATCTGCCGGTGCGCCTCGCGGTTGCCCTCCTTAAGGATGTGAACGGGCAGATCTTCATCGACTTGCCGGTCCAGGGCAGCCTGGACGACCCGGAGTTCAGGGTCGGCAAGGTCGTGTGGCGCGTCGTGGGCAACCTGCTCACCAAGGTCGCTGTTTCGCCGTTCTCGCTAGTCGGCGCCATGTTCGGCGGGGGGGGCGAGGAGCTCGCGTTCCAGGAGTTCGCGCCGGGCGGGTCCGACCTTATCGGGGACGACCTGAAGAGGCTGGATACAATCGGCAAGGCCCTTGCCAACAGACCGGGCCTCTCCCTCGGGATCGAGGGTGGATTCGACCCCGCTGCCGACGCCTATGCCCTGAAAAGGCGGAAGGTCGACAAGCTCGTCCGGCTCAAGATCTGGGAGGCCCGGCACGCGGCCGACCCGAACATCCCTCCCCCGGGGCAGCTCGCGGTATCGGCCGCCGAGGAGTCCGCCATGGTGAAGACGCTCTTTGACGCCACGTTTCCGCCGGGAACCACCTTCGGTACCCCGCTGCCACAGCCCCCTGCGCCGGCTCCGGCCCCACCCGGGCCTCCGCCGGGATTCCTCAAGCGCATCGTCTACACGATCACCTTCCAGAAGCAGCGCGACGAGAGCGCCGAGCACCGAGAATCGGAACGCCTGAAGGCCGAACACGAGAAGGCTGTGGCCCAGGCGGTCGCGACCGGGCTTCCGACCGACGAGATGCGGGGGCGTCTGGCCGAGGCGACGGAGGTCACGCCTGACGACCTGGCGGCCCTCGCCGACGCCCGCGCCAGGAGGGTGCGCGACCAGCTGGCGAAAGAGGGGCACGTGTCCCCCGACCGCCTGTTCCTGACCAAGGCCCAGGGGGCGGGCGGCCAGGGGGCGCGGGTCAGGCTCAGCTTCCAGTAGGCGCCGCTTCCGGGGCTTGCCGCCCGCCCGGGCTCCGATTGAGTGGGCGCATGGCAAAACCCGAAGAGCCCAAGATCATCTTCTCGATGATCGGCGTCTCGAAGAAGATCGAGCGCAAGGAGATCCTGCGCGACATCTCGCTGTCGTTCTACTACGGCGCGAAGATCGGCGTCCTCGGGTTCAACGGCTCGGGCAAGTCCTCGCTCATGCGCATATTGGCGCTCAGGGACACCGAGATCGAGGGCCGGGTCCACATCGAGCCGGGCTACGAGGTCGGCCTCCTCGAGCAGGAGCCGCAGCTCGCGGCGGGAAAGACGGTGCGCGAATGCGTCGAGGAGGGGGTGAAGCATCTGACCGACCTAGTGGCCGCCTACGACGCCACGTGGGACCAGCTCAACGAGGCACCCGATTCCGAGAAGGACGCGATCATGGCGCGGCAGGGGGAGCTCCAGGAGAAAATCGACGCCGCGGGAGCCTGGGACGTTGCGCCGCAGGTCGAGATGGCAATGGACGCCCTGAGATGCCCGCCGGCGGATCAGGTGGTGGACCGCCTCTCCGGAGGTGAGCGCCGCCGCGTCGCGCTTGCGCGGCTCCTGCTTCGCAAGCCCCCGATCCTGCTCCTCGACGAGCCCACGAACCACCTGGACGCCGAGAGCGTGCAATGGCTTGAGCAGCACCTGGCGCGCTACGAGGGCACCGTAATCGCGGTCACCCACGACCGCTACTTCCTCGACAACGTCGCCCAGTGGATCCTCGAGCTCGACCGGGGGCATGGGATCCCCTGGAAGGGTAACTACTCGTCCTGGCTCGAGCAGAAGCAGAAGCGGCTGGCCGTCGAGCAGAGGACCGAGGACCGCAGGCAGAAGGCCATGGCGCGCGAGCTTGAATGGATCAGGAAGTCGGCGACGGCCCGCCGCGTGAAGTCGCAGGCCCGCATCACGGCCTACGAGTCGATGCTTAAGGAGAACACGGCGGAGAAGGAGAGGGAGTTTGAGATCCTGATCCCCGCCGGCCCCCGGCTCGGCACCTTGGTCGTCGAGGCGAAGAGCCTGTCCAAGGTCTACGGGGAGAACCTGATCTTCGAGAACCTCACGTTCTCGCTGCCACCAGGAGGAATCGTGGGCGTGATCGGGCCGAACGGCGCGGGCAAGACGACGCTTTTCCGCCTCATCACCGGCGCCGAGAAGCCGGACGGCGGCACGCTCCGCGTCGGCGACACGGTGAAGATCGCCCACGTGGACCAGTCCCGCGACTCGCTTCCCGGGGAGTCGACAATCTACGAGGCGATAAGCGGGGGTGAGGAGATCCTCAGGATGGGCGGCCGGGAGGTGAACGCCCGGGCGTACTGCGCTCAGTTCGGGTTCACCGGGCCCGACCAGCAGAAGAAGGTCGGGATCCTCTCGGGCGGGGAGCGCAACCGGGTGCACCTGGCGCGCCTCTTGAAATCCGGGGCAAACCTGATCCTGCTCGACGAGCCGACAAACGACCTGGACATCAACTCCATCAGGGCGATCGAGGAGTCGCTCGAGAACTTCGCCGGCTGCGCCGTTGTCGTGTCCCACGACCGGTGGTTCCTCGACCGCGTGGCCACCCACATCCTCGCCTTCGAGGGCGAGAGCACGGCGCACTGGTTCGCCGGCAACTACTCGAGCTACATCGAGGATTTCAGGCGCCGGCGCGGCAAGGACGCGGACCAGCCTCACCGGATGAAGTACCGCCGCCTCACCCGGGGCTGACCTGGGTTTCCTAGGGACTGAGCGGCGGGCGCCGAACGCAGTCGACGAAGATCTGCTCCAGGCGCGGCACATTTACGGCGCGGACCACCATCACCTCGGGCTCGCCAAGGCCGGGGCCGCCGCCGGGACTCCAGCTGAGCGTCGCCCCGTAGTTGGCCCCGTGGTCGATCTCAAAGTCCATCGAGAGCTTGTCGGCGTGGCGCACGATCGATGGCTCCATCAGGACCGCGGAGGCGACCTCGTCCCACATGGGGAAGCCGGGCTGGGCGAACGTGGCCACGTACTTGGCGGACGGAGAATCGCAGCCTTCGGTGGCGCGCTTAACGATCTCCTTGGTGAACTTTGTGGCGACGGTGGCGTCGAGCGGCACGCAGACGATCCTCTTCCATCCGGCGTGGAGCATCATCCTCGCGGCCTCGGGATCCCAGCGGGTGTTAAACTCGACCCTCGGGTTGTTGACGAACTGCATTGAAAACTCGTCCACCTTGGTGGCGTCGGGATTAAAGCTCCCGGCCATGAAGATCAGCTCCTTGGCGAGGGAGGCGAAGTGGTCGTCCAGCCGCGCCGCGAGCGCCAGGTTCGTGAACGGCCCGAGCGCCAGGACCGTGACCTCCCCCGGGAATTCCCGCACCTTCCTGACGAGGAAGTTCGCCGCAGCCTCGGTGGAGGGCTTGGTCGACGGTTCGCCCTCCTGGAGCGGGGGGACGACGTCGGCCGCGTGGTAGTGGGGCCGATTCACGGTGTTGTAATCCGGCCACGAGTCCATCCATGCGCCCTTGTAGGGAAGTTTTCCGTAGAGTTTCTCGAGCCGCCGCGTCTCCTCCTCGCTGTCCACGAGGGGATAGGTCGCGCCGGGAATGACCGGGATGTCGGTCCTGCCGATCAATTCAAGAAGGCGCAGCGTGTGCGCGACGTTCTCCTTCTGCCACCCGTCGCCACTCTCGATCGTGATCCCTAGCACCTCGCTTCCGGGGTCCTGCACAACCATCAAGATCGCCTGGAGGTTGCTGCCGCCGGGACCGTATGCGTCCTGATCGATGATTACCTTCCTTCTGGCCTCGGCGGAGCGGGCAACGCACGCCGCGCATGCGATTGAAGCGAAGAAGGTTAAAAGGGGCCTGAGTGTCATGTGCTCGGGGAATCAGCACTCCTTGTGCCACGGGGGAAGATTAACAGATGCAAAGCTTTTGCCCTTGTAGGCTCACTTTGAAATTGGGACAAAGGACCATGCGATTGCCGAGATCAATGCACCCAGGGGTGCTTGTAGTCGCATGGGTGTCGGCAATTTTGGCGGACCCGTTGTTCGGGCAGACCGCGGTCTGGACAGGAATGGGTGCAAACGAGAACTACACGACGCCGGCGAATTGGCAGGGAGGCGTGGTGCCCGGAAACTCGGGATCCACAACGCTCAATCTGGACCTGAGCGTCGCGCAGAGGAGCATCATGGTGAACACAGCGGCGAATGTCGCCGGCCTCTATTTCTACAACCCTTCAGGAGGCTACGGCTATTCGATCTACAACGGAAGTGGCACACTGACCATCGGCGCCGGAGGCGTCTCCTTTCAGAATGGCGTGGATGCGTATTTCGATTTCTTTGTGCCCGTGGTGCTCTCGCACAGCGCAGGGGTCAGCGGGGGGACTACCTACTACACGGCGTTCTATTCCAATATCTCGGAAACGGGCGGCCCGAGCACCCTGACGACGAACGGTAGAATCTACTTGTTTGGAGAAAACTCGTTCTCGGGCGGGCTGACTGTGCAGACAGGCACCGTCTACTTGGGCACCAGCACCGCCGCGGGTTCAGGCGGGATCATTGCCGGCGATAACACTCAGCTTCAGTCGGTCTACAACCCGGTGACCTTGACCAACACCTTGTCGCTGGGGAATAACGTCACCCTTGGTAACAACGGGTTCGCGTCCGACCTGAGCACGCTTCCTCAGCTCACATTCTCGGGGACCGTGACACTCCAGAACGCGGCCACAACGGTTTATCTCAATGGAAACACATCGGTCGACCTCAAGGGAAACCTGACCGGGCCCGCCAGTTCAGCTGTGTCGGTGATTGGCCAGGGCATCCAACTTCCGTACGACGGCGGATCCCAACTGGTGGTCGAGGGTTCGACGAGCAATAGCATCACCTCCATCAGCATCTACAGGGCGTCCCTTATACTGGCCCCAACGGGTGTGGCGAACTCGTCGTTCAGCGGCATCGGCGGGAGCGGCCTTGTTGTGGGGAATTCCGACCAACCGGCCTACCTTGGCCTGGATGGGTCGTTCACAGCGGCCGGTGCCGTCACCACGTTTCTGTCGGCCCACGCAGCAAGTATCGGGCCGGTGATCAACGGCACCCTTGGTTTTGACACCTTTGCGAATTCCAGTTCGCCCAACGTGTTTGTTGATCCGGTCGACTTGCACCTTTTTTCCAGCGGGAATTTTGTCGGTCTTGGATCGGAATCATCCGCGATTTTGGACACAACGGCGCTGATCACGCCGAATACCCAGCTTTACAAGTTTGGCGGGGGAGGGGGCACACTGACCGTCAAGAGTGCTCTCGCCGACTCCGGCGGGGCGACAGCCCTAGTCATGAATGCCGGCTCCGAACCCCTCACGCTGATCCTGCAGGGCGCGAATTCCTATACCGGAGGTACTACGGTCAACTCCGGGGCGCTCATCTTCGATTCTGCCCTCCCAACCTCAGGGGCCGTCACGGTGGAGCCGGGCGCCTATGTGGGCTATACGGAGAACGCCTCAAATGTCGCAAATGCGGGAGCCTTCATTGGTATGCTCACCTTCCCTGGATCGGGAGCCATCATAGGATTCGATTCCTCAAGCGTCGCGTCACCCCGGCCCACCATAGCTGACGCGATCGACTTGAGCGGCTTTGGTCTTAGCAGCCTTTTCATCGGGACGGCCACGAAGGTCACGCTTAGCGGACCTATCACTCCGCCGGCGAGCGCAGGGTTCCAGTTCACGGGGATCAAGGGGGGCAACCTCACGATAGCGTCGAACCTGACCGGCGCGGGGACGCCTGTGACCATAGGCCTTGCCAACCCCATCGAGACCAATGGGGGTACCTCGATCGTAAATCTCACGGGGACGAACACCTACGGGGGAGGAACCACTTTTAACAGCGGTACCCTGTTCATTTTCTACACGTCGTCTCTCGGCACCGGACCCCTCTCGATTCCGGACATGGGGACTGCGCTCTTCACGCCCTACCTCGCCCCGTTCGGGGGATCGCTCACGCTCCCAAATAACATATCGCTCGGTAACATGGGTCCTCAGCCTGGAGTAAACGTGGGTGATTCCTACGCAGCCGATAATTTGCATCCCCTGGTCCTCAGCGGTACCATATCCGACGCCTCCATGCCTGGCGTCTTGGGCATTACCGGACCGGTGACCCTTTCCGGAGTGAACACGTATTCCGGTGGCACCGTGATCACGAGCAACAACAGTGGTTTCACCCAGATCAACGTGACGAACTCGAGCTCGCTCGGCACGGGTCCCCTGACCGTCAACGATAACGGGGCCCTGGTCGCGCCTGTGGCCGACGTCACGTTGGCTAACGGCATCGTACTCAACAGCCAGCTCACGCTGGGTGCCCCCGGCAACACCTATAAGCTGACGCTTAACGGGATAATCAGCGGCTACGGCGGCTTGGATATCGAGAGCAACGTGGCGCTGGGGGGCGCAAATACTTACTCCGGCAGCACGGTCATCAACGATGCCACGGTTGCGATCTCCGGCCCGTCCCCTTTCGGGTCGAGCCTTGTGACCTTGAACGGATCGACTCTGAGCTTCGCCTCGGGCAACCAGACGTTCCTTGACCTCCAGGGCAATTCGTCAAGCGCGTTGGCGATAGGTCCAAGCTCCATGGTGACGCTCACTACGGACAGCACCTCAATGGCCTACACTTTTGCGGGCAACATCACCGGGGACGCCTCGGTTTCGCTAGTCAAGTCTGGATCGCAGGCCCAGATCCTCTCGGGGACCAACACCTACGGCGGTGGCACCACGGTCAATGCAGGCTCGCTTATCGCGGGTTCGGGTCAGGCACTGGGAACCGGGCCGGTGACGGTAACGTATGGGGCCACGCTGGGTGTTAGCTCGGGCGCTACGGTTTCCAACGCGCTCACTGCCAATAC
>CAISPT010000221.1 GCA_903887455.1 uncultured Opitutaceae bacterium
GTAGTTCCAGGTGCGGCCCCTCGGGTCGCAGTCCACGTGCATCAGGGCACGCAGGAGGCGTTCAGCCTCTGCCTCGATCGACGGGGTGGAAGTGCCCATGGAAGCACAAGCTAATGCGCGGGTGCGCGGTGTAAAGTCCGCGAGGCCGGTTTGGGCGGCGTTAGCCAAGGGCCTCGAAACCGTGGGCCCTCCCGAAGGCGATGCAGTCCGCGACGGGAAGGACCCCCTCGGAGCAGCCGGGCTGAAGAAGCGAGGCCGCCGCGGCTGACGCCCCGAGCTCCATGGCCCTTCCCATGGGCCAGTCCTCGTGGAGGCCGAAGAGGATCCCGGCCGCCAGCGCGTCCCCTGCGCCGACAGCGCAGGAGATGAGCTCAGGCGGCACCCTCACGGAGGGCTGCCAAAGGACCTGGCCTTCGTGGGAGCAGGCGCAGGCCGCCTTCGGGAAATGGACGACGGCCCAACGGCGGACCCCGAGTCGCACAAGTGCGCGTGCCGCCGCCTCCACCGCGCGCGGGTCGATCGAGGCCCCGTCGCTGAACTCGACCCCAGTGATCTGGCCGGCCTCGTACTCGTTCGCGAAGAGCACGTCGACCTCCGGCAGCACAGGGGCGACCGTGCCGCGGAAGCTCTCCCGAGATGCGCTCACGCAGTCGAGCGCGGTCAGCAGGCCGCCGTCGCGCGCCCGGCCGAGGACACCCCGCGCGCCGGGCAGGCCGTCCTGGCCCGGAGCGTCGAGGCCGTCAAGGAGCAGCAGGTAGCCGAGGTAGAAGATGCGCTCCGTTGATCCCCGGAAGTCGAAGTGCTCGGGGCCGAGGAGCGCGTTGGCCCCCCGGTGGTGGAAAAACGTGCGCCTGCCCGTTCCCCGAACGGCCATCACGTCGGTGTAGCTCGTGCTGCTGCCGGCGGCGGTGAGGAGACGCTCCGGGTCGATGCCGCACGCGGCGCAGTCCTCGAGGATCGCACGGCCGTCGGCGTCGTCGCCCACAAGGCCCACGGCCTTGAGCGGGAATGCGGCCCCCATGCGCGAGAGGTCCTTCAGCACGTTGTAGGGTCCGCCCCCGTTGCCCGTCACCTGCCCGGTGATGTTGGCCAGGCCGTCCTGCGGCGGCCAGGCATCCACCGTTTTCACGTGGTCGCGGATCCAGTTGCCTGCGGCGATGAGGCCCGAGCGCATGGGGCTATTCGCGGAGGAGCCGGACGGCCGCCGGCTCGTCCTCCTCTATCCCCGGAAAGCGGCCAATGGCGGGGTCGAGGAACACGTTGTCGTTCACGTCGTCGTTCGCCGTGGAGACCTCGCCGATGATGCACTCCCCGCCCTGCGGCGCAAAGAGATGCCAGACGCCCGGCGCAAGGGTGACCCTCGAGCCGGCGGAAAGGACGAGCGGGTCGCCCGGGCGCACCTTGTGGGGCCTCCCGTCCACCGGCACGCAGAAGGGGTCGAGCGCCACTCCGGGCGGCCCCTCCCAGAGGCGGAGCATCAGGGTGCCGGCGCGGCAGATGATGTCCTCCTTCTTCTTGATGTGACTGTGGCAGGGGGTGGTCTGGCCGTCCCTGGCGTACATGAGCTTTTCGCAGTACTCGGGCTCCGCCGCCAGGTTCACCAGGGTCAGGCCGAATCGCTCAAAGTCGCCGAGGCCGAAGTCGGTGATGTCCCAGAGGGGATGGGGCGGAAGCGCCCAGTGGTGGGCCGCAAAGCAGGCGACGGCGTCGCTGTAGGCGCGGTTGATGGCGGATCGCTTCATGGGTGCCCCCTAGAGCGCAATCACGGAGCGGCCCTTGTGGCTTGCGAGCGCGGCGGCCCAAAGCTCGTGCTGGGCCACGGCCTCGTCCGGCGTCGCGCAGCCGAAGCGGCCCCCGAGCAGGCCCTGGCGCTCGCAGAGGAAGGCGGCCCACATCTGCATCAGGATGTCGGGGAAGCCCGGCTCGAAGATCGCCCCGGTGATGGTCTTGAACGCCGTGTCGAAGCCGAGGTCGGTCTTCTCCCAGGTCTGCTCCTTGCCCCTGCGGAAGGTCCAGAAGGTCTTGGGCTCCTTCGTCGAGTACCGGACGCCCATGTCGGTGCCGAGGGCCTCGAAGATCCA
>CAISPT010000222.1 GCA_903887455.1 uncultured Opitutaceae bacterium
CATAAAATAACCTTAATGTCTGATTTATAATAAATATATGCGATAGGACATTAAATCTTCGTTAAGTGGCATCGGCAGTGCTTTTAGGGCCCCGAACCGGTTACCCCACTAATCAAGATAACCTATACGCCAGCAGTCCCTCCCTATGACCACCAGACATCCAAGTACCACATGGCTCCGCGCGGCTCTCCTCGGGGCGGCGCTCTTCTGTACCGCCTCCACCACTCGCCTGCTAGCCGATGATCCCAAGCCGGATCCCAACGGATCGGCGACCGGCATGGCCGGCGACGCCCAGGCCGGCGCAGGCGTGAGCGTCTTCGTCGTCTCGGCACCCGCCGACCTGAGCGCGGACGACAAAAAGGACGCTGCCAAGGTCAAGGCGTACGACGACGCCAAGAAGGCCTTTGACGATTACACGGCACAGACGGCAAAGGAGCCGCTTGCGGTGAAGCTTGCCGACGCCGTGGGACACAACCGCGTGGCGATCAACTTCGAGTGGACGCTCTTCACGGGCTTCCTGGTCATGTTCATGCAGGCGGGATTCGCGCTCGTTGAAACCGGCCTGTGCCGCGCGAAGAACTCGGGCCACACGATGGCCATGAACTTCATGATCTACCCGCTCGGCATGCTCGGGTTCTACCTCTGCGGCTTCGCTTTCATGTTCGGAGGCATGGCCGACCCCATGAGTCCATCCGGGGGCGGTATAAGTACCATGGGAGGTTACGCCGGACTCAACCATGAGCTCGGGTTCATGCTCGGGGGCCACTTCATCGGCCTCTTGGGCTGGAAGGGCTTCCTGTTGAAGGGCGCCGGCTACGACACAGCAGCCTTCACCCTGTTCCTCTTCCAGATGGTGTTCATGGACACGACGGCCACAATCCCCACGGGCGCCGCCGCTGAACGGTGGAAGTTCTCGGCATTCATGATCTATGGCTGCTTGATCGGCAGCGTCATGTACCCGGTCTTCGGAAACTGGGTCTGGGGCAACGGTTGGCTGGCCGAAATGGGCGTCAACTGGGGCATCGGGCACGGTCACGTGGACTTCGCCGGCTCGTCGGTGGTGCACATGCAGGGCGGCGTGATCGCGCTCTTCTTCGCCTGGCTCATCGGGCCCCGCTACGGCAAGTACGACGCGAGCGGCAAGCTCGTGAACCCGATCGTCCCGCACAGCATCCCGATGGTGATGCTCGGCACCTTCATCCTGGCCTTCGGCTGGTTCGGCTTCAACCCGGGCTCTTCGCTGGCCGGCACCGACCTCCGCATCTCGGTGGTCGCCGTGAACACGATGCTTGCCTCCGCCACCGGCGCGCTCGGCGCCACGCTCTACATGTGGTGGTTCAAGACCAAGAAGCCCGACCCGGCCATGATGTGCAACGGCATGCTCGCCGGCCTTGTCGCGATCACCGCGCCCTGCGCCTTCGTGAGCGCCGGTGGCGCCTCAATCCTCGGCCTGATTGCCGGTGTCCTCTGCGTCGAGGCGGTGTTCTTCTTCGACAAGCACAAGATTGACGACTCGGTCGGCGCGATCTCGGTCCACGGTGTGAACGGCGCCTGGGGCTGCCTCTCGCTCGGCCTCTTCGCCGACGGCACCTACGGCGACGGCTGGAACGGCGTCGCGGGCAACGTGACCGGCCTCTTCTACGGCGGCGGCTGGGGCCAGTTCGTGGCCGAGCTCATTGGTGTCACGACCTGCTTCGTCACCCTCGGAATCCTGGCGATCATTGTCTACTTCATCGCCGAGAAGCTCGTGGGCAACCGCGTCAGCAAGGAAGTTGAGATCGCAGGCCTTGACCTGCCCGAGATGGGCGCCCCCGGCTACGCCGGGATGGTAATGGACAAGGCTGGCGAAACGCCGGTCAGCTGATATCGGTAGTCACATGGAAACCCCTGTCACAAGCGCGCTCCTCCCGATTCTGGCACTCCTTTCGGGAGGAGTCATTGGTCTCGCCTTCGGCGCCGTCCAGGACGGCGCCCGCAGGCGCCACGAAAAGCTGCAGCAGGCGGGAAAGTTCGCCAGCGGCTGGTCGGCCACCCCCGGTTCGTTCCGGCGCGTGGCCTACCTTCTGGTGGCACTGGCCCTCGTGCAGTTCCTTTTCCCGATCCTGTTCACACCGGGAGGGATCAGCCAATGGTGCGTTTCAGGGGGCGTTGTGCTCGGCTACGGTGCCGCGCTCTATCGCCAGCTCCGAAAGCGGATTACTTGATGCTACGCCTCTCCAGGCCCTGAAGGCGCTTGTCCGCCTCCGGTATGTCGTCTTTAGGACCTGATTTTCCCATCCCGCTCGACAGCTACCCCCCGGTGGCGTCGAGCGGCTTGTTTCAGACCCTCGTTGACCGGATCCACCAGGACCCGTTCAACCTCGCGGCGACCGCCATCTTCACGATGGCGATCGCCCACACGTTTCTTACACCGAAGATCCGGCACTGGGCGCATGTGGTCGAGGACCGCCACCGGGCAGATTCGGGAGCGAGGAAGCTCACCTTTTCGGACGACGATGGGAACGAGGTTCCCGAGGTCTCCATCGGCGGGCAGATCCTGCATTTTCTGAGCGAGGTCGAGGCGGTGTTCGGCATATGGGCCGTCATTCTCGCGCTGACCATCACCGCCTTCCGGGACTGGCACACCGCCGCCGACTATATCGGGCGCAAGGTGAATTTCACCGAGCCAATGTTCGTGATGGTGATCATGGCGCTGGCCTCGACGCGCCCCATGATGCGGTTCGCCGAGCGCGGCCTCTTCCTTGTCGCCAGCGTGGGCGGAGCCACGGTGAGCGCGTGGTGGCTCGCGATCCTCATCATTGGCCCCCTCTTCGGCTCCTTCATCACGGAGCCCGGTGCGATGACGATCTCGGCCATCCTTCTCGCTCGCCAGTTCTACCACTACAAGCCCTCTCCGCGCCTGAGCTACGCGACGATCGGCCTCCTCTTCGTCAACGTGTCCGTGGGCGGGACGCTGACCCACTTCGCGGCCCCTCCGATGGTGATGGCGGCGGGCCCCTGGCACTGGGACATGCTCTACATGCTCACCAACTTCGGCTGGAAGGCCTTCGTGGGGATCGTCTGCGCCACCCTGATCTACTACGTGGCGTTCAGGCGCGAGTTTGAGCAGATGAACGAGGCCTACCTGAAGATGGGCCGTTCGGTCACCCAGGGAGGCGGCGCCTATATCCCCAACTGGATCATCGCCGTCCACGTGGGCTTCCTCGTCTACACGGTGTGCGTCGCCCACTATCCGGCCCTCTTCATCGGCGGATTCCTCTTCTACATGGCCTTCGCGCAGGCCACGGCGCACTACCAGAGGAAGCTCGACCTCCGGCCACCGCTCCTGGTCGGATTCTTCCTCGCCGGGCTCGTCGTGCACGGCGGCCTCCAAAGCTGGTGGCTTGAGCCCGTCCTGAAGAGCCTCGGCCGGGTATCCCTCTTTGTCTGGGCCACCATACTGACGGGGTTCAACGATAACGCCGCGATTACGTACCTGGCGACCCTGGTCCCCGGATTCACGGAGCCCTTCAAGTACGCCGTGGTCGCCGGGGCCGTCACCGGAGGCGGTCTCACCGTGATCGCGAACGCGCCCAACCCGGCCGGCCAGGCGATTCTTCAGCGGTTCTTCCCAGACGGGGTTTCGCCGGCAAAGCTTCTCGTCGCGGCCCTCATCCCCACTCTGGTCCTGGCCGCGGCGTTCATGCTGCTCTAGGCCAGGGGCTCAAGATCAGACGCCGACCATCGGGTCGCTAACGAACCTGTAGCCGACCCCAGACTCCGTCTGGAAGTGCCCGGCCGAGTCGATCTCCTCGCCGAGCTTGCGCCGCAGGTTCATCATGTAGATCCGAAGGTAGTTGGTCTTTGTGGTGGCCTTGGGCCCCCAGAGTTCGCCCAGGATGTGCTGGTGCGTGAGTACCCGGTCGCGGTGAAGGACCATCATTCTCAGGAGCTTGAACTCAAGCGGCGTCAGGCGCACGGGACGGCCGTCCCGAAGGACACGACTCCGGTCCAGATCGACCTCGATCGGGCCAAATTTGAACTTTGTGGCCCCGGAGCCCAGCGGCTGGCTTCGCCTCAGGAGGGCCCGGAGCCTGGCGACAAGCTCTCCCCCGCCGAACGGCTTGGTGAGGTAGTCGTCGGCCCCGGCTTCGAGGGAGGCGATCTTGGTCGCCTCGTCCCCGAGGACGGAGAGGATGAGGACCGGCACCGAGCTCAGCTGCCGGAGTGCCCGGAGCATCTCGGTGCCAGGAATGTCGGGAAGGCCGAGGTCTAGGATAACGAGGTCTGGCACTTTGAGCGCGATCTCTCCGAGCGCTATCCTGCCGGACTCGGCCTCGCGGACCTCGAATCCTGCCTCGTCCAGGGAGAAGCACAGGAGCCGGCGCAGCTGAGCCTCGTCGTCTACAAGGAGAATGCTGGGGCGGTGGTCAGCCATGGGGGTCATCATCAAGGGGATGGAATGGAAGTGAAAGCGTGAACCTCGCGCCGCTGCCCGCTGGTGATTCGACGCCGACGTCGCCGCCCTGGGCGCTCATGAATCCGCGGACAATCGACAGTCCAAGGCCCAGACCACCCGCCTTCGCCCGGAGCCCCCGGCTGAATTTCTCGAAGAGCCGCACCCTGAGCTCCTCGGGCACCCCGGGTCCGTCGTCTGCCACGGTTAGGGCCACGTACTTCTTGTTCGCGCCCACCGCCGCGGAAACCCGGATCGGTGTCGAAGCCGGCGTGTGGACGGCGGCGTTCAGGAGCAGGTGCGCGATCGACTGCTCCATGAGCACAGCGTCCGCCAGGATGATCGGGAAGTCCCCGGGGATTTCGACCGAGACCGGGTGCTCCTCGAGGCGCCGGCCGACGGACTTCTTCGCCGCGGAGACCAGGTCCCTCGCGTCGCACCAGTCGAGCCTGGGTCTGAGGACGCCGGACTCCAGGCGTGTCTGGTTTAGGAGATTGCCAACCATGGTATCGAGCCGCTGCACCGCGATTCCGAGCTCGGAAAGCAGGCGTACCCGCCTCTCCGGATCGCCGGTGCCCAGCTGCTCGACGGCCGTGCGGAAGACTGAGATCGGCGTCTTAAGCTCGTGGGCCACGCTGTCGAGGAGGGTCTGGTGCATCCGCTCCGACTCGGCGAGCAGCCTCGCTCTGTCAGCGGCATACCGGAGCGCCGTCAGCTGGCTTCCGATCAGCGCCACCACGAAATAGGTCACCAGCAGAAGGCTTTCGTCGAAATGGAGCCCGGAGAAGGAAAGCCGCGGGGGAACATAGAAGAAGTTCCAGGCGAGGCTCGAAAGCACGGCGCCGGCGAGAGCAGGCCATCGCGTGACCCCGGTGCTGAGCGCGATCACGGCCAGGAGATAGAGGTACCCGAGCGCAAGGTAGCTCAGCGGCAAAAACCAACCCAATAGGGTCACCAGCCCGATCACACCGAATACCCTGGCGTAATCGCTATAGGCACCCCGGTCGGATGCATACGCCATTTTCACATCGCGCATGACCATTCCGAAATAAAGCACGATCCATTCCAGCGGGTGGTCTTTGGCCCTCTAATTCCGAACAAATCGTCTCGCGGCGAGCGCGGGTCATCAGCCCTCGTACCGCTCTCCGACATCCGTCGTCAACGGTTGGTCAGACCGTTCGCCATCAACGCCATCCGCGCCGCCCAATCGGCCAGGTGTCACGACACGGCGACAAATATTGGTTATCGTATTCTTCAATATATTACCCCTCGAATCCAAGGCAACGGCATCGTAAGAATCCGGTGCAAAATCGGCCAACGTCACTCATAGTCAGTTGCCGAGTGCAGCACTCTATGGTAGGGTATTGGGGTGACCAAGAAGCGGGGCCCAACTCGCCGTAAGAACGATCTTCAGAATCGCTTTGGTTCCGTGATACGGGACTGCAGGAAGCGCTTGGGCATTTCGCAGGAGGAGCTCGGATGGCGGGCCGGGCTGCACCGGACCTACATCACCGACATCGAACGCGGGGTCCGGAACATCTCGCTGAAGAGCGTGGAAAGCCTATCAAAGGCGCTGCAGGTCTCGACCTGGGCCCTCTTCGCGAGCACGTGAGCGGATCCACCTTTTCGAGTCACCCTTTGAGTCGGTCTGGATATGTTGATGTTGATACAGCTGACGTTGGTTGTCGATCCCTGGCGGAGGGAAGGCCCGGCTCGGCGGGCCTGACCGGAGCCAGGGATGGATATAGTTTGGCGGCGTAGCGAGCCGGGCTTTGGTACCCGAGCTTACTATGCGGCC
>CAISPT010000223.1 GCA_903887455.1 uncultured Opitutaceae bacterium
AACGGCCTCGTCGCGCTGCCCATCACCAACAGCGTGATCATTTCCCCGAGCGCCTCGCCCGGCGGGGGCCCGGGAAACCTGACCTTCACCAACTCGCTCGTATTCGTGGGCGGCGCCATCCACTTCCAGCTCTACGACGCCACGGGGATCGCGGGCTCCGGCTGGGGCCTGATTTCGACCGGCGGCATGGACTTCACCGGGGCCACCGCCAACAGCATCACGTTCAATATCGTGTCAGGCGACAGCAGCGGCAACCCAGCCAACACGATCCACTTCAACCCGGCGAGCAGCTACTCGTGGACCTTCGCCACGTCGCCCACGGCCATCACCGGCTTCAGCGCAGGCGACTTCAACATCATCACTTCCGGCTTCACGAACAGCATGGGAACTGGCGTGTTCTCCGTGAGCGAGGTCGGCAACAACCTGAACCTCAACTTCACTCCGGTGCCCGAGCCGTCCACCTGGGCCCTGATCGGTGCGGGGGTCCTGCTCGTCGTTCCGTTCGCGCTTCTCCGGCGCAGGGCGCAGACTGCCTAAGGACTTCCCGGGGTCGGCTTCTCGGCCTTCACCCCGCAGGTGCTCAAGCCGAACGGCACGTAGGCCGGGCAGAACCGCACGATTCCGGTGAGGACCGGCAGGATGCCCACGAGCCCCCACCAGGAATGATAGTAGTGGCAAATGCCGAAGATCGCGAATCCAACAAAGATGCGCGTGATTCTGTCCAGGGTGCCGACATTGGATTTCATGATTCTTTCCTTTTTGGGGTTGGGTTGAGCTAAGGGGATAAGCCTCTAGGGGGTTCGCACCGGCAGGCCGCTCTTCACCCACTGGGGGTAGCCGCCCATGTTCTCCGCCTTGAAGCCTTCCGAAGCGAGAAGGGCCGCGGCCATTCCGGCTCGCATCCCCGCCTGGCAATAGAGCAAAAGTCGCTTGTCCCGGTTCTTCTCGAGGACCGGCCCCCAGGCACTCCTCGCCCCTTTCAGGTCGCTGAGCGCGAGCAGGAAAGCGGGGGCTGCGACCCCGCCGTTCCACTCAGGCGCCTCCCTCACGTCAATAATGACGGCCGTGCCATTCACGGCGGCGTCTGCGGCTTCCTGGGGGGACACAGTGGGTTGGGAGGCGGATTTCATGCGAAAGTAGAAGACGGCCGCGACAAGGGCGATCCCACCGAAAAGGAACAGACTCATGGCGAGACCTTTGCCTTGGGCATTCCGGCCACGGAGTGGCTCATAAAGTAGATCAGCGGCACGGCGAGCGGACTGATGACCAGGGACGCCAGGGCCCCAAAGAGAAGCGAGATCGCAAGGCCCTGGAAGATCGGGTCGGTGAGGATCACGAGTCCCCCAATCACGACCGCGAATGCCGTCAGCATCATCGGGCGAAAACGGACCGCTCCCGACTCGAGGCATGCCTCCCGAAGGGTCCGCCCCTCCCCGAGCCTGAGCTCGATGAAGTCCACCAGGATCACGGAATTGCGCACCACGATGCCCGCCCCAGCCATGAACCCGATCATGGAGGTCGCGGTGAAGAAGGCGCCCATCGCCGCATGCGCCGGCAGGATTCCCACCAGGGAGAAGGGGATCACGGTCATCACGATCAAGGGCGTGGTGTAGTTCTTGAACCAGCCGACCATCAGCATGTAGATCAGGATAAGGACCGCCCCGAACGCCAGGCCCAGGTCCCGGAACACCTCGATCGTCACCTGCCACTCCCCGTCCCACTTCATCGACGGCTCGCGGTCGTCGGGGGGCATTTCCGAGTTGTAGATCCTGATGGCCTCCTTGGTTCCGCCGTACCATCGGCCGTCCAGTTTCCCGAGCTCATGGTTCATTCCAAGGATCGCGTAGACCGGGCTTTCGACCGCGCCCGCGACGTCGCCGGTGACGTAGGTCACGTTCTGGAGGTTCTTGTGGTAGATGTTCCGCTCGCCGAGCGAGGCGTCGAGGGTCACGAGTTCGCGGAGGGGAATGAGCGGCGCCGTGGGGTTCATGTCGGAGCGCACCTGGAGCGAGAGGAGGTCGTCGGGCCTTGCCCTCAGTGCCCGGGGAAGCTCAAGCACGATCGACACGGGCTCACGCTCATTTGGCGAGTGGAGCAGCGTCACCGGAAGGCCCTGGGCCGCCATCTGCACCGTGCGCGCGATCGTTTCCTCCGTGACCCCCGAGAGCGCGGCCTTCGCGCGGTCCACATGGAGGGTCACCTTGGGCTCCTCGGCCTCGACATACCAGTCCACGTCCACCACGCCCGGCGTCGCCCGGAAGACCTCGCGCACCCGCGTGGCGAGCCTAAGCCGCGAGCCCTCGTCCGGGGCGTAGATCTCGGCAACCAGGGTCTGGAGGACGGGGGGGCCCGGGGGGACCTCCGCAACGGCCACGGCGGCGCCGTACCTGGCCGCTATAGCCGCAAGCCGGGGCCTGATGCGCTTGGCAATGTCGTGGCTCTGCGCGCTCCGCTCGCCCTTGGGAAGAAGGTTCACCTGCAGGTCCGCGGGGTTCGGGCCCCGCCTCAGGAAATAGTGCCGTACGAGCCCGTTGAAGTTGAAGGGTGATGCGGTCCCCGCATACACCTGGTAATCCCTCACCTCGGGTTCCGTCCGGATCGCCGCGGCCATCTCGCGCGCCACGCGCGCCGTCTCCTCGAGCGTGCTCGATTCCGGCATGTTGAGGATCACCTGGAACTCGCTCTTGTTGTCGAAGGGCAGCATCTTGACCTTCACGCCGCCGATCCCCACCAGGCCCAGGGACGCGAGGGTCGCGGAGGCGACCACCACCAGGAAGGCCCATCGCCACGACCGGTGCTCAAGGAGCGGGCGCATCGCGCGCTCGTAGAGCCGGGTGAACCCTGTTTCGGCGATGGCCTGGTCGCCCTCTTCCTCCTCCTCGCTAGGAGGGGAGTCGACAAGCTCCAGGGCCCGGGCCGAAGGGGATGCGTGGCCGCGCAGGACCTTGAGCGCCGCCCAGGGAGTCACCGCAAAGGCGACCAGGAGCGAGAAGAGCATCGCCGCGCTTGAGCCCACGGGAATGGGGCGCATGTAGGGGCCCATCAGCCCGCTCACGAAGGCCATCGGGAGGACGGCCGCAATCACGGCCCAGGTGGCGAGGATCGTCGGGTTTCCCACCTCGTCCACGGCCTCGACCGCCACCTGCAGGAGCCGCTTGCCTCGGCAGCTTGGCAGCCCCATGTGCCGGACGATGTTCTCCACGACGACGATCGCGTCGTCCACCAGGATCCCGATCGAGAAGATGAGGGCGAAGAGCGTGATCCGGTTCAGCGTGTACCCGTAGAGGTAGAAGACCATGAGCGTGAGGCCCAGGGTCACCGGGATGGCGAGCAGGACGACCAGCGACTCCCTCCAGCCCAGGAACAGGAGGATGAGGACCGCCACCCCGAAGACGGCCAAACCCATGTGGAGCAGGAGCTCATTGGACTTGTCGCTCGCGGTGGCGCCGTAGTCACGGGTGATCGCCACGCCCACGTCCCGGGGGATCAGCGTGCCCTTGAGCCCGTCGACCTTCGCCAGGACCGCGCGCACGACGTCCACCGCATTGGCACCCGGCCTCTTGGCGATGCTCAGGGTCACGGCAGCCTCCTCGCCCAAGGACCCGGCTCCTCCCCTTCCAAACAGCACATAGTCGGCCGGGTCTGAGGGGCTGTCGGTTACCTGGGCGACGTCCCTAAGGTACACGGGGTGGCCGCCCCAGACGCCGACCACCACCCTTCCCACGTCGTCGGCGTTCCGGAGAAAATCGCCGGCCTCGAGCAGCGTCTCCCGGTTGCCAAAGGCGACGGAGCCCGCCTGGACCCTGGCGTTGGCCTGCTCGATCATCGGCACCAAGGGGCCGGTGCTCAGGTTGCGCGACGCGAGCTTTTGCGGATCAAGGAGGACCCGGATTTTCCGGTCCCGGCCGCCAATCACCTTGGTTTCGGCAACCAGGGGTATGGCCTTGACCGTGTCGTCGACCTGAAGGGCGAGCCGGCGCAGCGTCGCGTGGTCATAGCGCGCGCTGTGGAAAGTGAGCGCCAGTATGGGCACGTCGTCGATGGTTCGCGGCTTGATGAGCGGGGCGGTCACGCCCTGGGGAATCCGGTCAAGGTTCGCCTGGAGCTTCTGGTCCAGCCGGACGAGCGCCGACTCGGGGTCCGTGCCCACCTTGAAGCGGACGATCGTCACATCGGCCCCGGGACTC
Organism: uncultured Opitutaceae bacterium; assembly: GCA_903887455.1. GTDB lineage: Bacteria > Verrucomicrobiota > Verrucomicrobiia > Opitutales > Opitutaceae > Palsa-1447. Next base: position 4,188 of record CAISPT010000223.1, read on the forward strand.
GCCGTAGAGTAGAGGTATTCGACCCCGGGGATCTCCCAGAGGAGCTTCTCCATGGGTCGGGTGACGCGGTTCTCGATCTCGTGGGCCGAGGCCCCCGGCATCGCCACCAGGACATCGATCATCGGGACCTTGATCTGGGGCTCCTCCTCGCGCGGGAGCATGAGGACGGCGAAGACCCCGAGGAGAAGCGACGCCGCAACCAGGATTGGGGTCAGCTTCGAATCGATGAAATGGGACGCCATGCGCCCGGCAAAGCCAAGGCTTCCGGACCGGCGCGGAGACCTTAGGGTCGGCGAGCTCAAGGCAGTATCTCCAGCGCCTGGCCCTCGCCAAGGCCGGCGGGCGGGGCCACCACCACGCGCTCGGCGTCATCGAGCCCCGAGAGAATCTCCACCCGGTCGCCTCGCACGGCCCCCGTCTTCACGAGCCGAAGCACCGCGCGGTTGCCGTCGCCGACCACGAAGACGCGCTCCATCTGTCCCAGGGTCGAAATCGCGGCTGCGGGCACGAACAGTCCCCTCTGCGCGGCCCCGGGAACCTCCAGTCGTGCAAACTGGCCCGAGCGCACCCCCAGGCCCTCCGGAACCCTCACCTTGACGGCCACCGTGTGTGAACCCGCGTCGGCCGCGGAGGACAGCTCGGCAATCCGGCCCCTGAACGCCACGTTGTCGACAGGGACCACCACGGAAAGCTCCCCGCCCAATGAAAGCCCTTGGGCCGTGGAGTCCGGGACCCCCGCCTCAACGTCGAACCCGACCCGGCCCTCGATATCCAGGAGCGGCATTCCCGGCGACGCCAGGTCTCCTGCATTCACGAACTTGCGCGAGATGACCCCGTCAAACGGCGCCCGGAGGGTCGAGTAGCCCTGCATCACCTCGGCCTCGCGCAGCACCGCAAGGTCCGAAGCATAGCGGTCCTCGAGGTTGCTGACCATCTCGGCCGTGCTTGCGCCCTTGGGCAGGAGATCCTTCTCCCGCGCCAGATCGCGGCCGGCCTGGTTCGCCTGGGACTGGGCCTGGGCCACCCGGGCCCCTATCTCCGCCGCCCCGATGCGGACGAGCACGTCCCCACGGCGCACGGCCTGCCCTAGGGTCACGGGAATCTCCTCCACCGCCCCCATGACCTTGGCCGCAAGCTGCGCGCGTTCGACGGGGCGAACCACTCCCGTGATCAGGGTGATGGCCGGCGAGTTCTCGGCCTTTGCCACCGCAACGCGCACCTTGACGGGGGCCCCTTCCGCGGCGCCGGCGCCCTCGGAACCCGAGGGACGGCCGCAGCCCGCCAGGAATGCCAGCACAGCAGAGGCTAAAAGGTATCCGATGGATTTCATGGGTAAGTTCAAGGTTGCGCCAAGGGTTCAAGGCCGAGCGACCGCCTCAGGTCGACCACGGCCATCCGCTCGTCACTCTCGGCGACCGACCGCCTGAGTCTCGCCTCTATCAGCCTGCTCTCGGCCCCGATCAGTTCGGCGGGAAGCAGGGCACCCTTATCGAACCGCGCCCGGCTGAGAGAGGCGCTCTCCTCTGCCTGGTCCACCGCCCCCTCGGTCACGGACAGGCGCTCCAGCGCGTCCTCGTGCGAAAGCCGGGCCCTCTCCACCTCCAGGGCGATACCAAGCTCCGCCTTCCGCCGCATCTCCTTCACTTGGGCAAGATCGGCCACGGCTTGGCGAATCTTGCCTGAGGTTTGGCCCCCATCGAAGAGGTTCATGTCGAGAGCGACACCCGCCAACCAGCTGTCGGAGCCCCGGCCCAGCTGCCAGCCGTGGTCGTACTGGTAAGTGGCGAACGCATTGACGTTTGGCCTGTGGCCGGCCCGGGCCGAGGTGACCAGGGCCGCCGAGGCGCGTTCGCGGGCACCCAGGCCCAGAAGCTCCGGCCGCTGGGAGAAGTCGCGGGTGTCCGGGGGCGTCAGCCGCTTAAGGGACGAGTCGTCGGAATCGAACTCCACCGGCTCCTCGCTGGGATCGAGGCCCAGCACGAACCGGAATGCCCTGGCAGCAAGCGCAGCGCCGTGCCGTGCCGATGAAAGCGCCTCCCGCGTCCGGGCCATCTCCACCTTGAGGCTCAGGAGGTCGGCCTTCAGGAGCTGGCCCGCCTCAAACCGAGCCTCGGCCGCCGAGACCGCCGATTGGTAGGCCTTCACCCCGATCTCCAGGGTCGTCACGCCCTCGCGCGCCATCATCAGGTTGAGGGCGGTCTTCACGACCTCGGCCTCAAGCGCCTGCCTGGCCGCCCGAAGGTCGTAGTCCGCGGCCATGGCCCCGGCCCGGGCCGCCTCCCGGCCCGCCGTGGCGCGCCCTCCGCTGTAGAGATTGTAGGCCAGGGTCCCGGCACTATCCAGGTTGTCGATCTGCCCCGGGTGGTTGAAGTTAAGCGCGAAGCTGAAGGCGCGCTGGTCAAGGATCGACCCAAAGGCCATCATCGGATTGTTCGTGTCGGTGTAGCGTCCGCTGATGCTCAGCTGCGGGAGCCACGCGCTCTGGGCCTGTTCGACGAGCGCCTGGGCCCCCTCCACCCTTGCCCGAGCAATTCGGGTGTCCGGACTGTGCTCCAGGGCGACGCCGACTGCGCGCTCGAGAGTCCACGCCTCCTCCGCCGAGGCCCCTACCGCGAGGGATAGGAGCGCCGAGCCGACAATCAGGAGCCTAAAGCCAGAGGCTGACATAGAATGTTTTGGAGGAATCACGCCTAAACAAGTTTCACTTTCGCGGCCGGGAAAAGCAGAGGTCAGCTACTCTTGCCGCGGCCGCCCCAATGGATGACCCCCTGCTCGTCGAGCCAGCCGAGCTTGCCAAGGACGATTGACGGCGGGCAGAAACCGGTGAAAGCCGACTGGATCAGGTTTACCGCGGCGAAGGCCGAGAGGAGGAGCCACCAGGGGCTCAGATAATGCCCAAGTCCGAGGCCGACGAGGACCATGCTGCCGGCCATGACACGAATGAGTGATTCGATTTTCATTTTTGGTTTGACGTTATATGCGCATATGCTCATGTGATAGATCCCATGTCAAGCCCGGTTTCACCGATCCGCACCGAGAAGGGCTTCGCCCTTTCCGCCCAGGCGCTCGAACTCATCTCCCGCCGGTTCGCGGCGCTTTCAGAACCGATGCGCCTGAGGCTCGTCCACGCCCTCTTCGACGGGGAGAAGACGGTCGGGGCCCTTGTCGCGGCCTCCGGCGGCACCCAGACCAACGTCTCGCGGCACCTCCAGACCCTGACGCAGGCCCACATCCTGGCGCGGCGCAGGGAGGGGCTCCATGTGTTCTACTCAATCGCAGACCCCTCCATCTTTAAATTGTGCGAGCTTGTCTGCGGCTCCCTGGAGAAGCAGTTTACAAAACAGGCCGGGGCCTTTGCCACCAGCGCCCATCGCTAGCGCACCGCTTCAGGAATGGGATCCGGACCATTGGAACGGCCCACTTTTGCTTGCCGGGAGGGGCTTTCCACCGGTAATACCTTCCGCTCGCGGCGTTCCTTAACAGGTTGGATTTCCCGTGGTGGCACACGGTTGTCGGTGACAGGCACCTTTTTGCGCGTTCTTAAAGGTGGCTCGATCGGGACAGCCTTGCGGCCCAAGGAACCCTCCCGTTGATGATGCCAGCGCGTCGGACGCTTAGCTCAGTTGGTTAGAGCACGTGCTTCACACGCACGGGGTCACAGGTTCGAGTCCTGTAGCGTCCACCATCATACGTAAGTATCTTCTCAACAGATACTAGAGCAACTCACTCGGCAGGAAGGCTAAGCATCTCGTCCAGATGGAACCGATTTTCGCCGTTATGCTCCAGCCAGGGTCTCTGCCACATATTGATTGAGGCTATCCCCGCGAGCCATCGCTTTCAGGGCGATCTTCCTATGAACCTCAGGGGTTAGACGAACAACAAACTTACCGCTGAACTTCCGGTTAGCCGTTGAAGCGGGCAAGGGTCTGCCGTCCTTGATCAATGCTTCGACCCATTCTTCGACAATGGTCTGAAGTTGAGCCAGTACATCCGCTTCGCTAGCGCCGTGACAGCTTTGTCCAACCAGCGGTGGAGCGCTGCCGACGTAGCATCGGTCCTCGGCACTCCATTCGACGATCTTGAGATACCGTTTCGCGGCCTCTTTGACCTGTGCAGCTGTGGTTTTCATTTTCGAGAATCCTCTATGGCCTTGCGTGTCAGTTTCTCTTGGTAGTGCCGCGCGCCTTCTCCCGGATGGCCGGAAATCGTCACACGAAGCCCTTTTGGATGCTCCAGGTTGCGATGGCTGCCTTTGCCGCCGCGATCGACAGATCCAGCGCGCTCAAGATCGGAGACCAACTGGCGAATCCTGCGCGGCATTCGAGGTAGTATCTAAGTGATACCAGCAAAGTCAAATGACGATCAACACGGGGAGGCCGACAACCAAACAGCAGCCAAGCTTTACGCCCCCTTTCGGCAGTTGGACTCCTGCAGCATCCACCATTTGTGCTAATTGTTCTCCTTTCACCTTATACGGAACAATTGCTTCGCTCATGGCATTTGCCGCCGGAACCTTGACCCGCGCACAAATGAGACTAGATTGAGCACATGGCTAAGACCACGCTTCTTCGGGCTCGTGTAGATATTGAGCGAAAAAAACGCGCGGAGAAGATCCTTGGCAGATATGGCCTGACGCCCGCCCAAGCCATCAATGTCTTCTATGCGAAGGTTACGGAGACCAACGGACTCCCCTTCGACCTGAGGCCGAGCGAAACGGTCGATTTGTTAGCCGATCCAGAGTTCAGGAATTACCTGGAGCGAATAAGGTCAGGCCAGGTCAAATACACCGACGCAGGCAAAGTGCCCGTTTGAGATTCTCGGACCAAGTCGTTGGCGCCCTGAACGCGCTGCATCCCGGCGCCAGGAGGGACATTCGTCGAGCCCTTGACGAGGTAAACGCCGGAAAGAAACGTGACGTTGCCGCGTTAACCGGGGAGCTTGCCGGTTTCTGGCGCCTGCGCGTCGGCAAACATAGGATAGTCTTCCGCTACGACGAAGCGGGTCAACTCACGGCCGAGTATCTGGGGCCCCGAAGCACGGTCTATTGGACATTCCGGCCGCCCGAATGAAATGCGCGCTGGGCACCCAACAGCAATCCGAGCTGTGGCTACTCCCGGCGGTTAGACTCCTGTAGCGTCCCCATCCGGGCCCAGGCGGCCGCTGAACCCGTTGGCGGTGGCGATTTTCGCCCGTGTATGGCCCGGAGAGAGGATTGTACCTTGCCGCCCCCAAAAGCCCTGTACAGTTTAAGGCGAAATATCGGTGCCGCACACGTTGAAGGCGCAATTCACAACCCGGAACGGGTCATCATCGCAAATCACCCCGGCAATCGGCGCGGGCAAAGGGAGGGGCGTCGCCTGAACCCGTGAGGGCCTATTTCCTTAGACGCTTCCTGCTGATCCCCCCGACGCTCCTCGGCCTCACGCTGGTCGTCTTCTTCATCACCCGCTTCGCCCCCGGCGGCCCCCTGGAGCAGGCCCTCATGAGGGCCCAGCAGTCGAGTCTGGAGCATTCAAGCAGCCGGGCGTCAGGCCAGGGCACGGCCCTATCCGAGGATCAGATCGCACAACTCAAGCATTACTACGGGTTCGACCGGCCCTGGTACGTGGCTTATGTCCAGTGGCTTGGAAAGGTGGCCCAGGGCGACCTCGGCACCTCGTTCCGCTACAACGAGCCCGTATGGGACCTCATCCGGGAGCGCTTCCCGATCTCGGCATTTTTCGGGCTGACGACCCTCGTGCTCACCTACTCGGTCTGCATCCCGCTCGGCATCCTCAAGGCGATCCGCCACCGGACCTGGGTCGATACCGGCAGTTCCCTCCTCATTTTCGCCGGCTACGCCGTGCCCGGGTACGTCCTGGGCGCCCTGCTCCTCGTCTTCGGCGCCGCACGGATGCGGTGGTTCCCGATGGGCGGCTTCGTGAGCGGCAACTTCGCGGACCTGACGGCGGGGGGCAAAGTCACGGACCTCCTCCACCACGCCGTCCTGCCCCTGTGCTGCTACCTGATCGGCGGCTTCGCCTTCACGACTCTCCTGATGAAGAACCAGCTGATGGACGTGCTGGCGGCGGACTACATGCGGACCGCCGTGGCGAAGGGCGTCTCCTACCGCCGCGCCGTGATCGGGCACGCGCTTCGCAACGCCATCATCCCGCTGGCGACCGACTTCGGTCAGAACCTGACCCTCTTCCTCACGGGATCGTTCCTCATCGAGAACATCTTCGACATCGACGGGTTCGGCCTCCTCGGCTACAACTCGACGCTCGACAGGGACTACCCCGTGGTGATGGGGGTTCTCCTCCTGTCCTCGCTCCTGCTTCTGGTCGGAAACCTCATCTCCGACGCGCTCGTGGCGCTTGCGGATCCTAGGATCCGCTTTGGCTGACCCTCATGGCGTCCCTCCGATTCAGGCTTAACCCCCAGACCCAAAGGCGGCTGAACCGCTTCCGGGGGATCCGGCGCGGCTACCTCTCGTTCCTGGTCCTTGCCGCGCTCGCCCTGCTTTCGGTCTTTGGCGAAGTCCTTGTCAACAGCCGCGCCTTGGTCGTCAGGTACCAGGGGCGCTATTACTTCCCCACCTACGGGGCGTTCCACCCCGGGTCGGATTTCGGGGAGGGCTACTCCTACGAGACGAACTACCGCCACCTGGGCCAGCGCCTCGCCAAGGAGGGAAGCGGCGACTGGGTGCTCATGCCCCCCGTTCCCTTCAATGCCTACGAGAACGACTTCAGGCCGGGCGTCTACCCGCCCACGGCACCCTCGGCCGCGGAGCGCCACTACCTGGGGACCGACACCACGGGCCGCGACATCCTCGCCCGGCTCTTCTACGGCTTCCGGATCGCGCTCATCTTCGCCGCGTTCTACATCGGCTTCGTCTACGGGCTCGGGATTGCCGTCGGCTGCGCCATGGGCTTCTTCGGGGGTAAGGTCGACCTGTTGGGCCAGCGCCTGGTTGAGATCTGGTCCAACCTGCCCTTCCTCTACATCGTGATCATCGTGGCGTCATTGGTTCGGCCCGACCTGACACTCTTGGTCATCATCACCGGGCTCTTCTCATGGACAGGCATGACCTACTACATGCGGACGGCGACCTACCGGGAGAAGGCGCGCGACTACGTCGCCGCAGCGGAGGTCCTCGGTGCCTCCACCTCACGGATCATCTTCCGCCACATCCTCCCCAACACGCTATCGATGCTGGTGACGTTCGTCCCCTTCACGCTGGCGGCGGCCATCTCGTCCTTGACCGCCTTGGATTTCCTCGGGTTCGGCCTGCCCGTGCCGACGCCCAGCTGGGGCGAACTGCTCCACCAAGGCACCGCCAACCTTGACGCGCCCTGGATTGTCTCCTCGGTCTTTGTCTCCATTGTCCTCGTCCTCTCCCTCGTCACCTTTGTGGGCGAGGCAATCAGGGAAGCCTTCGACCCGAAACGATTTACAACCTACGAATGAACCTAAGCGCACCCCGCACCCTCGCGCTCCTCGCCGCACTCGCCTTCTCGGGCTGCGCCAAGAAGGAGGTCGAGGCCGTCATCGACAACACCCAGGAGGTCCAGGCCTACTACAAGGCCCACCCCGACTTTTTCAAATTCGCGACGCGTGCGGACCTGCCAAAGGACCTCGCGTGGCAGGACGGCCACGATGTCCCTGAGTTCGCCGCGCCCGAGGCCAAGCGGGGCGGGACCCTCCACGCCTATGTCGACGACTTCCCGAGGACCCTGCGGTTCGTGGGCCCCGACACCAACGGGACGTTCCGGCCGTACATCCTGGACGACAACGCCCTGACCCTGATCCAGCGGCAGCCCAACACCGGCCAGTACTACCCCGCCCTCGCCTCGTCCTGGGCGGTCTCCAAGGACGGCCGCACGATGTACTTCCGCCTGGACCCTGACGCCCGCTACAGCGACGGCGTCCCCGTGACCGCGGACGACTATCTCTTTCTCTTCTTTTTCTTCCGGTCGAGCTACATCAACGACCCGTGGTACAACAACTACTACACCGAGAATTTCACTAACATCACCAAGTACGACGACCACACGATCGCCGTCACATGGAAGGAGTCGAAGCCCGACGTCTACGACAGACTCGGGTCGCTCATTCCGGAGCCCCATCATTTCTTCAAGGAACTCGGGGCTGACTTCGCCCAGCGCTACCAGTGGAAGATGGAACCCACCACGGGCCCCTACACGGTCCTCCCCGAGGATATCCACAAGGGCAGCTCTATCGACGTGACCCACGTCAAGGGCTGGTGGGCGGAGAACAAGCCCTTCTTCCGTCACCGGTTCAACTTCGACCGGATACACCTCGACGTGATCCGCGACCCGGACAAGGCCTTCGAGGCTTTCAAGCGGGGGGACGTCGACATGTACAGCCTGACCCTACCCCGCTTCTGGTACGAGAAGCTGCCCGACTCGGACCCGATCGTCCAGGCCGGCTACGTCCACAAGGCGGCCTTCTACAACGAGGTCCCACGGCCCCCGTACGGTCTCTACATCAACACGTCGCGCCCCCTGCTCGACAACCGCGACATCCGGGTCGGCATCAACTACGCGACCAACTTCCAGCTCGTGATCGACCAGTATTTCCGGGGCGACTATCAGCGCCTGCAGACCACCGCCGACGGCTACGCCCTTGTGCCCTTCCCGGGAATCAAGGCCCGACCCTATTCCGTCGAACTCGCCGACGCGTCCTTCGCAAAGGCGGGGTTCACACAGCGCGGGCCGGATGGGATCCTCGTGAACGACAAGGGTCAGCGGCTCTCGTTCACGGTCACCTCGGGCTACGCAACGCTAAAGGACGTCCTCCCCATCTTGAAGCAGGAGGCGCTCAAGGCGGGCCTCGAGTTCAATATCGAGGTCCTGGACAACACCACCGCATGGAAGAAGATGCAGGAGAAGCAGCACGACATCGCGTTCATGGCCTTCAGCTACGGCTTCGAGATGTACCCCCGCTACTGGGAGACCTTCGACTCGGCGAACGCCGGGAAGTCGCAGACCAACAACATCTGCAACTATGCCGACAAGGAGACCGACGCCCTGATCGCCAAGTACGACACGGCTACCTCGATGGACGAGATCCGGAGCCTCGCCACCCAGATTGAGACCCGCATCCGGGACCAGGGCCCCTTTGTCCCGGGATTCGCAATCTCCTTCTACCGCTCCGGGTTCTGGCGCTGGATCGGGTTCCCGAAGGACTTCAACGTCCGCATGAGCGACACCTCGATCCAGTACGGCCTGAACTGGATCGACGAGGACGTGAAGAAGGAGACCCTCGCCGCGAGGGCCTCGGGAAAGACCTACCCCCCGTCGATCCAAGTCTACGACCAGTGGAAGCACAAGGACTGAGCCGCCTGCTTCGCCCGTGACCGATCCCCTCCTCAGCGTCCGCGGCCTCTCCATCGGGTTCGACACGGACGACGGGGTCCTCAACGCCGTCGACGGCGTGAGCTTCGCGATCGAATCCGGGCAGACCCTGGGACTCGTCGGGGAGTCTGGCTGCGGCAAGAGCGTGACCGCGCTCTCCCTGATGAGGCTCCTCCCCCAGCCGGCGGGCAAGGTCCAGGCGGGGGAGATCCTCTTCGAGGGTCGGAACCTCCTGGAGCTCGATACCCGCCAGATGCAAGAGATCCGCGGCAGCCGGATCGGCATGGTTTTCCAGGAGCCCATGACCGCGCTAAACCCCGTGCACACGATCGGCCGCCAGCTCTCGGAGGTCTTCCTGACCCACGAATCGGTGACCAAGGAGGAGGCCCGTCGCCGCGCGGTCGCGATGCTCTCCCGCGTGGGCCTTCCCTCGCCCGAAGTCAGGTTCTCCGAATACCCCCACCACCTTTCCGGCGGGATGCGCCAGCGTGTCGTGATCGCCATGGCGCTCGCCTGCCATCCCCGGCTCCTGATCGCCGACGAGCCCACGACGGCGCTCGATGTCACCATCCAGGCCCAGATCTTGGACCTCATCAGGGACCTCCAGGAGGAACTCGGCATGGCGGTCCTCCTGATCACGCACGACCTGGGCGTGATCGCGGAGATGTGTGACCAGGTGGCCGTCATGTACGCGGGACGGATCGCCGAGCAGGGCCCCGTGGCCGACATCTTCGCGAGTCCCCGCCACCCCTACACCCGGGGCCTCCTCGCCTCGATCCCCCGCCTGGACAGCCAGCGAAAGTCCCGGCTGCCCGTGATCGAAGGCATGGTCCCGAGCCTCAGGAACCTGCCCCCCGGATGCCGCTTCCAGAATCGGTGCCCGCACCGCCAGGACCGCTGCGCGCTTTCGGCGCCCCCGCTCGAGGCCGTTTCCCCAGGCCATGACGCCGCCTGCTTCCGCTGGCGCGAAATCGCCGACCTCCCCTGATGGCCGAACCCGAATCTCCCCTTCTCGAGGTCCGCAACCTGAAGACCCATTTTCCGGTCAAGGGCGGCGTGTTCCTGCGTTCCGTGGCGACGAGCAAGGCCGTCGACGGGGTGACCTTCTCGCTCCGCGCGGGTGAGACCTTGGGCCTGGTCGGCGAGTCCGGCTGCGGCAAGTCGACCCTCGGAAAGACGATTGCGCGCCTGATCCGGCCGACGGAGGGAAGCGTCCATTTCGAGGGCCGCAACCTGGCGCCGCTCAGCAGGAAGGAGCTCAAGCCCTTCCGCCGGCGCCTCCAGATGATCTTCCAGGACCCGACCGAGTCCCTCAATTCCCGCCACACGGTGGGCGAGCTCCTTGCGGAGCCCTTCGTGATCCACGGGATCGGGACATCGGCCGACCGCGGCCGCCGGGTGAGCGAGCTCCTGGCAAAGGTGGGCCTAGATCCCGAGGCCGCCCGGCGGTACCCCTTCGAGTTCTCCGGCGGCCAGCGCCAGCGCATCGGCATCGCCCGCGCGCTCGCCTTGAACCCCAGTCTCGTCATCTGTGACGAGCCCGTCTCGGCGCTCGACGTCTCAATCCAGAGCCAGGTGCTCAACCTGATCCTCGACCTGCAACGCGAACTCGGCCTGTCCTACCTCTTCATCGCCCACAACCTGGCGATCGTTAAGCACGTTTCCGACCGGATCGCCGTCATGTACCTTGGGCGCATCGTCGAGTTGGGAGAGGCGGAGGAGATACACGCCAATCCCCGCCATCCGTATACCCGCGCGCTCCTGGCGGCCATCCCGACACCGGACCCGTCGGCCAGGAAGCGCGTCAGGGCGACCATTACCGGGGACCTGCCCTCGCCCATCAACCCCCCTTCCGGCTGCCCCTTCCACCCCCGCTGTCCGCACGCCACCGAGCGCTGCTCAACGGAGGTTCCGGCGCTCCGGGAAACCGCGCCGCCCGGCGGGGCCTCCCACACGGTGTCCTGCCACTACGACCTCTGAGATGAGTTGGGCCGGGGGGTGCGCAGGCTCCCCCCTAGCGCGCCCAGCCTTTCTGGACGTCCTCCGGATCCCCTTCGCGTCAACGCCGCCGCCGCTTTGTCCTTAAGGACATCGCCTTTCGTGCCGTCCCAAGCCGTTGCGCGAGTCCTCCCCTCCCGAAAGCCAGGAAGGAGCGGGCCTTACTCAATCTTAACTTCTTGGCCGACCTATTCTTACACATGAATTACCTGACAGGCGAACCCGATCCTGAGCCTCAGGGCCGCAACTGCGCAGATTTCGGGTAGGAAATGACGAAATCCGCGGAGTCCGGCGACCGCGCCGCTGCTACAGTCGATGTGAGCACCCCCTTCTCTGCCCCCTCTAACGAAACCCTTCTTCAAGAATCACCCCCCAGAGATTTCATGACGACTTGGAACGAAGACCTGGAGACGGGGCATCCCTCGATAGACGAGGAGCACCGCGAGCTGATCCGCCAGCTCGAGAGCCTCAAGGTCGCCGTCGACGCGGGTGCGGACCGGGAGCACGTCACCGACCTGATCGTCATCCTCCAGCGCTACGCCCACGGCCATTTCTCCCGGGAGGAGGCGCATATGGCCCGCGTCAAATGCCCCGCGCATCATGCCAATTGCATGGCCCACAAGGAGTTTTCCGAAAGACTCGACGGGTGGCTCGAGCTCCTCACCCGGAGCGGAACCCCGAGATCGCTCGTCCTCGACGTCCAAAGTGAGTCGATGGACTGGATCCGACGCCACATCACGAAGATCGACTGTCAGCTCAGGCACTGCGCCCCCGTTGCTCCGGAGCCCGCAGGCGAGCCAGCGATGTAGGGCCTCCCGGAGGCAACCGGGACCATGGGTAAGACTACCGCCGCCCGGCGGCCCGACTAGCCTTGCTGTGCCCCATGCCGGAACCAGCATCTGAGGGGACCGCGCAACGCGACCATGAAATCGACCGTCATCCTCTTCATCCTGGGTTTCCTCGCCTACGAGGCCTACCAGTATTACGAGGACCGGCCGGCCTCGCCGGTCATCGTCACGTCCCCCAAGGTGGCGTATGTCCCGGCCACCCCCGAGCCCGCAGCCGCGGTGCCGGAGCCCCCTGACGCAACCGCAGTCACCCTCGCCACGGGCCGGACGCTCACCCATGCTACGGTGAAGCAGGTTCAGTCAGGCGGGATTCTCTTCCTTAGTGACCAGGGCCTCGTGCAGGTCCCCTTTAGAGACCTTCCCGAGGCATTCCAGGACTACTACAGGCCCATGATGAAGGCGGCCGAGGTGTCGCCCTCGCCGACGCCCGCTCCCACGGCCGACGATGCCGCGCCCACCCCGACCCCGGTTCCGGTGATCCACAACAAGCCGGAGCGCACGCCCCTCCAGGACGCCCAGGCGACAGCGGGATTCTACCAATCGTGCGCTGCGCTCAGGTCGCGAATCGAGGCGGACCAGAACACGATCGACCACTGGTACAAGCAGTCGAGCTACGTGCAGGAGGGCTACGTCTCCGAGGCCCAGTTCAACGTGGCCAAATCGGACAAGGATGCGGCCACGCTGCAGCTTAACGAGCTCCTGGCCACGGGGCCCTGACACAAAAAAGGGGAGGAGCCACTAGGGCCCCTCCCCCAAGGAAAGCAGGACGCGTTCAGGGAACCGTAAGCTCGAGCTTGCCGAATCCCTCGGCCGCTACGCTCAGCTTGTCGCCCGCCGCCAGGTCCTTGATCGTCCAGGTCTGGCCCGCATCGAGCGCGTGCTCGGGCAGCGTCTTCACCTTCGCGTCGGCGTGAAAGACGACACTCGGCGTGATGGTGACGGTGAGCTTTAGGCTCTCGCTGGAGACGTTCTTCAGGTTCAGCGCGTATCCGTTGACGCCGTCCGCGGAGACCTTCTCAAAGGTCGCGGTCACCGGCACGGTGGCCGACTTGTCGGCGAGGGGGCTCAAGGCCGAGGCATCGGCCCTCGCCGAGGGGGCGAGGAAAAGCACCAGGGAGAAAGCGGAGCCCAGCGCGAGAATTAGGGAACGCAGGTGGATCAGGTGTGTTGATTTCATGGGAACAGGGTCCCTGTTTTTACTGCCGCCCTCCCCCGCACACAAGGCCAATTGAGGTACGCGGGTGCCCAGCTACCGCCCGTGGGACGCGGGCAGAGGGCGCCTGGCGGCAACCTGCACGACAGCCCCTGGACCGGTGTGGCCCGAACCCTCGATCACGTCGCGCACGCATTCGTTGGCGACCTCGAAATCGAGCCCCTGCAGCTCCTCCCTCAGGCCCTGCAAGGTCATGCAGAGCTCGAGCTCCCTGGGCCCCCCGGTTCCGCGACCGAGTTGACCGGGCGTGTAGGCCTCCAGGAGCAGGATCCCACCCGGGGCCAGGCCCCGGACCACGCGGGAATGCACGTTCCGGCGAAGGGAGGGAGGGAGATGGGCGAAGGTTGCAACAATGCCTGACCAGGCGCCGTCGCCGATCTCGAACCGCGCCAGGTCCGATACGACGGTGGCTATCCTTACGGAGCGCTGGGCCGCCAGGCGCTCGGCCTTCGCAAGGCCGACGGCTGACTGGTCGACCGCGGTGACGGCGTGCCCTAGGCCCGCCAGGAACACGGCGTTTCGGCCCTCGCCCTCCGCCAGGCAGAGCACCGGTCCCTCGGGTATGCTCGCCGCCATGGCCGCAACGAAGGCGTTCGGCTCGGTGCCGTAGACGTAGTCCGCCTTCCCGTAGCGCTCGTTCCAGAAATCGTCCATCGCTGTCGTGGCCCCTTAGTTGGCGCGTGGCGCCAGCGGGGAGACGGCCTTCGGGAGGTCCCTCGCACCCGGGGAGGTGATCACGCGGCTAAGGACGCGGGCGATCTGCTCCACTGCCGGGGGCTTGTCGATAAAGTACTCGAGGCCAGCGGCGCGGGCGCGCTGGAGGGTCTCCTCCGAAAGAAACCCCGAAAGCAGGATCCAGGGGAGGTAGGAGCGCCTGCGGCCCACGCGCTGGGACAGCGTGATGCCGTCGATATCGGGCATCGCGAAGTCGCAGATGACGGCCGCGGTCGCGGCCGAATCCGGTCCGCTGAGATAGGCTTCGGCCGCAGGGGCCTGGCCAAACGGCTTCGCGTCGTACCCCATCCGCCTGACCAGGCTGACAAGGATCTCAAGGACCAGGGAATCGTCGTCAACGCAGACGATCTCCTGGCCGGTGCCGGCCGGCAGGTCCCTTCCAGCGGTCGGGCCCTGGGGGGACAACTCCGCGGCCGCGGCCGGCAGAAAGACGTGGAACACCGTGCCCTCCCCGGGCGACGAGTAGACCTTGATGACGCCGGCGTGCTGCTTGACTATGCCGTGGACCACGGCCAGCCCGAGGCCCGTCCCCTCGCCCGCCTTCCGCGTCGTGTAGAAGGGCTCAAAGATGCGCTCAAGGACCGCGGGGGTCATCCCGCACCCGGAGTCGCGGACGGAGAGGTGCAGATAGAGGCCCGGCCGGAAGTCCGTGGAGGGCGCCTCCGGCGAGAGCACCGCCTCGAAGCTCTCCTCGATCACCTCGATGATTCCACCGTTCATCCCCTTGAGCGCGTGCGCGGCGTTGGCGCACAGGTTCAGGACGACCTGGTGGAGCTGGGTGGCGTCGCCGAGGATCGCCGGGGGCGAGCGCTTCAGGTGGCTCAGGCGCACGCTCGCCGGGAGCTGCCTTCGGATCTGGCTGAGGACCTCGTCGATGACGGGGCTTGGCGCCACGACCTGCGTCTGGGTCTCGGTTCGCCTTGAAAACGTGAGGATCTGCCGGACGAGGCCGCGCGCCCGTCGGCTCGCCTCCAGCACCGTCTCGAGGTCCGCCCTGGCGCTGTGGTCCTCGGGGAGGTTCATGAGCGTCAGCTCGGTCCCCCCCATGATCGGCGTCAGCATGTTGTTCAGGTCGTGGGCGATCCCGCCGGCGAGCCCGCCAATCGCCTCGAGCTTCTGCGCCCGTCGCAGCTCGATCTCGTTGCGGCGCAGCAGCTCCTCGGCCGCCTTCTTCTCCCGGAGGTCGCGGACGAGGTTGAGCAGGTACTGGCGGCCGCCAAACTCCACGAGCCTTGCGCTCATCTCCACCGGGATCACGGTCCCGTCCTTGTGCCGCGCCATGCCCTCCCGCTGGCTCACCTGCCCGGTTCGGCGGAGCTCCTGGACGAAGGCCGGGCGGTCGCCCGGCTCAGCCCACAGTCCCATGTCCAGCCCGCTTCGGCCCACGACCTCGTCGTAGGCGTAGCCATAGATCCGGGTGAAGCCCTCGTTCACCTCGACGAACACGCCGTCGTCGAGCTGGCTGAGCAGGGCGGCGTCGGGAAAAAGCTGGAAGAGCTGGCGGAACTGCCCGCGGCTGACCTCGAGCTCCGTCACGAGAAGGTTAAGGCGCTCGTTGCTCACGGATTCCCGGATCTGGCGGACGATCACAAGCGCGAGAACCGCAACCACCCCGACCGCGAGCACCTCGGGCTGGCGGCCCGTGCCCGCGGTGAAGAGGCCGAAAAGCAGAAGCACCACCATTCCGAAGACCCAGCTCGAGTTGACGATGAGGATCATCACCTCGCGGGAGGCGAAAGGCTGCCGGCTGTCCGCAACCGGCGAGAGGCGCCCGCGGCGCTGGTGCTCGACCGCCGCAAAGCCCCACATCGTGCTGAAGAAGCCCCATCCCATGTCCGAGAGGCTCCCGCCGGCCTGCAGGGGCGCCGAGATCAGGATGTCCGGCATCGAGAAGTCCGCCATGATGAGCGCGAAGAGGCCGCCGATCAGCCAGACAAACGTGCTCACGCCGAAACCCGTCCGCTCTTGGTTACGGGCCCTGATGCTGAGCATCCACAGAAGCACGACGTCGAAGAGCGGATAGACGAGCGGGTAGCCCGTGGACACGCTCGGATGCTCGAGGAAGCCCAGGGCCGCCTCGTGGAGCCGGAACTGCCAGCCGACCAAGAGCGTGGCGAGGAGCAGACCCGCGGCCTCGATCAGGTTGTTCAGCAGCGCCGAGTCCCTCGCCGGAGGATGGGGGATCCTGAAGAGCGCGACGAAGATCGCCTGGTAGGATGGGACGAAAAAGAGGTCCTGCCATCCCGGATAGTTCTCGCGGGACCCGACGATCTCAAGGGCCATGAACGCCAGGTTCCCGAGGAACCAGGCCAGGGAGCCGAACCCCATGATCCGCCAGAAATGATGGGGCGAGGATTCTCCCGCCCGCCGGACGGCTATCCTGCGCACTTGGAGGAAACAGAGGAGGGACGCCAGGGTCTGGCCCGCGTTGATGAAGTACAGCCGCGCCCATCCGCTGGGGAATGCGTAATAGGAGGCGAGCTCCAGGACTGGGCACACGCACAGGAGCGCTATCCAGCAGAGCTCCTCGCGGGTGAAGGAGCCGTCCGTCGCCGCATGCCCTGCTTCGGGTGCCCCTCTGACAGGAAACGGACGGGCGGTGTTCATCCGTGAAAAGGGTGCCGGGCTCGCGCGGGGCTTACAAGAATAGCTTGGGCAACAGCTCCGGGTTTCGGCATCGGTTTGGCTACAAAAGATTTACCAAGAGAGATTCAATGTCACCTCTCGTCTACACGTCCAGCCTAACGGTTCCCGGATGGCGGGACGCCGGCCGCCGACCTAGTTTGAATCCGCAAAGAAATCGTCGCGGACCGCAGCCGAGATCTCGCCGGCACCGGAGCGCGAGCCGCCCTGCTTGATGATCGGCCTGATCGCCTTGGCGGTCGGGCGGATGTGAGGGGCTTCCGACGCCGCCCGGCCCAGGATGGCCGGAGCCGATCCCTCCACCGGAGTCTTCGCGCCGCCCACAAGGTCCTGGAGCACGGCAACCGAACTCCTGAGTGTTTGCGCCTGGGCATTGAGCTCCTCGGCTGCCGCAGCCGTCTCCTCCGCTCCGGAGGCGTTCTTCTGGGTGATGGTGTCGATCCGGGTCACGGCCTCGTTGAGGTGGCCGACCCCTTCGCTCTCCTCCCTCGACGCCGCGGCGACCTCGGCTGCGAGCTTCGTCACCTTGCTCACGATCGTGGTATTCTGGGCGATCAGCTTGGAGACCTCCGCGTAAAGCCGGAGCGTGTCGCCCGTCTTCTCGGAGGAGCGCTCGATCAGGTGCTGCGTCTCCTTCGCGGCGCTTGCGCTGCGCTGCGCCAGGTTGCGTACCTCCTCGGCGACGACCGCGAATCCGGCCCCGGCTTCGCCCGCGCGGGCGGCCTCGACAGCGGCATTGAGCGCAAGGATGTTCGTCTGGAAGGCGATCTCGTCGATGGTCTTCACGATCTTGGCCGTCTCCTGGCTGGCCTGGCTGGCCTCAGTCACGGTCTTCTCCATCGAGGCCATCCTGTCGTTGATCTGGCGGAGGTTAGCGCCGGCGTCGTCCGTCATGAGATGGTTCACCTGGGCCGAGGCCTCGGCGTTGCGCTTGGCCATGCTCGACATTTCCTCAAGGGAGGCGCCCGTCTCCTCCAGGGAGGCTGCCTGCTCGCTCGCCCCCTGGGCGAGGCTTTGGCTTGCCACCGAGACCTGCTCGGCGGCGGCGGTCACGTGGTCCGCGGCGGCGCGCAGCTCCGCCGCAAGGGCGCGGAATGGGCGCGGCATGCTCCGCATGAAGGCCACGAGCGTAAAGAGGATCACGGCCCCGGCGACGGAGCCGCCGATGGAGATCGCGTAGCGGGTGCGGCTCACGATGAGCGCCATCTCCGCTGTGTTGGAGCGGGCGCGCTCCTCGCTCGAAGCCTGGATGTCGCTAACGATCACGTCGATCGCCGCGGTGGCTGGGCGGTCGATGCCCTTTACCAGGCGGTCCACCACCTTGCCGCTGTCCTCCTTCGTACGATCGAAATGCTCGAGCGCTGCGCGGTACTTGACCCCGAGGGCCTCGTGCTCCTTGAGCGCCGCTGCGACCTTGTCCACGGGAAGGTTTAGCTTCGTGAGGACATCCGTCAGCTCGCGGAGGTTCGACTGGGTCTGCGCCTCCTCGGCGTCGAACGCCTTTCGGTACTTTGCAAAGCTTTCGGGGTCGTTGCCCCTAAGGAGGATGTCCTTCCATTCCTGGACCTCCTTCTTGAAATTGACCTGCGCGCTCCGGGCAAGATCCACGCCCTGGATAAGGAGCCGCCCCTCGACCTGAACACCCTGCGCGACCGTCGAGAGCTTGGCCAGGCTCGTCCATCCGATCGCAGCAAGGCTCGCGAGCCCGGCCAGGACGATGAATGAAACCCAGAAGAACTTCGTCCTCAGGTTAAGATGCTTTTTCTCGGTGGAAGGGTGTGTCATGTTGGTTCCGCTTAAATCAGGGGGCAAGCGCCCTACTCGGCACTTTCGCCGCTCACTTCAGCCTCGGATAGCGAGGCGAAGGTTGAACTTCGCGAGGTCGGAAAGGCCGCGGGCCTCGACGCGTTGTGCGGCACTTTATTTTCGCCTGCGTAAAGAGGTCATATAGCGAGTATATAGCGAAGTGCTGCACTCCGCTGCTGCACTCAGCGTCACCGAATTCCGCCAGCGACGCCGGGCACTAAGGAAATTCCTTACTCGTCACCCTGGCCCGCGTCCCGCCCCATCCAACCTATTCGGCCCCGGCCCTCATCCGCGCCCGGATCTCGGGCTCGCCGAGCGAATGAAGGACGTCAAGGAACGCGACTTGGAGGCTCCCGGGACCCGCCGATAGCCCGGCCGCAATCTCGCCGGCGACGCCCATGACGGCCATGGCGTGGGCCGCCGCCTGGAGCGGATCCGCGTTCACCGCCGCGAACGCCCCGGTGAGGGCCGAGGCCGTGCACCCCAGCCCCGTCACCCGGGTCATGAGCGGGCTGCCGTTGTGGATTCGAAGGACGCGTTCACCGTCCACGACAAGGTCCGTGGCGCCGCTCATGGAGACCACGCAGCGGAACTGCCGGGCCAGGCTCTGGGCCACGTCGAGGGACTCCTCGGACGTTCGGGTGCTGTCGACGCCCCGCGTCCCCTTCTCCGAGAGCACGAGCGAGCGGATCTCGGAGGCGTTGCCCCTGATGACCGTGGGCTGGGCGTCGTCGATCAGTCTGAGGGCCGCGCTCGTCCGGAACCGGGTGGCGCCGCTGCCGACCGGGTCGAGGACGATGGGAATGCCCCGACGGCGGGCGGCGCGGCCCGCCCTGGACATGGACTCGACCCAGTGCTCGCTGAGCGTGCCGATGTTGAGGACGAGGGCGTGGGCGATGCCCACCATCTCGTCGATCTCCTCAACCGCGTGCGCCATGACGGGTGAGGCGCCCACGCTCAGGAGCGCGTTGGCCGTCGTGTTCATGACGACGTAGTTGGTGATGTTGTGGACCAGGGGAGCCTTGGCGCGGATCCTTTCCAGGTCTGCCCAGGGTTCCATGGGGGGAAGGCTTTTGGTCATGTGGGGATGGGATTGCACTGCCTCCGGGCGTCTGCCGCCGGGCCCGCCTCGTGCGGGGTGGAAAGCGTCGCACCCGGCCGCGGATTCCGCAAATGAATTGGGGCCCGGGCCCGCCCGTAGAAGAAAGGGGTTTCTCGGACGGTAGGGATTCTGCTAGCTTGCCGCGCCTTGCTCCTCCCACCCCGGGGGCGAGCCTACCCCATGATGAAGCCCAAGAGGTTCATAGCCCTGCTCTGCGCGCTTAGCGCCGGCATCTGGCGGCTTGGCGCCGCCGAGTCGTCCTACCCCGTGACGTTTGAGAACAACGTGGCGGTGAAGATGCGCGACGGCACGACGCTGCGCGCCGACATCTACCGCCCGAAGGCCGACGGGAGGTTTCCTGTCATCATCGAGCGCACGCCCTACGACAAGTACTCGAACCTCGGCGACGGCCTGAAGGCCGCGGCAAGGGGCTACGTCTTCATCATCGAGGATGTGCGGGGCCGCAACGCCTCCGAGGGCGAGTGGTACCCCTTCAAGCACGAGGGCGCCGACTCCTACGACTCGGTCGAGTGGGCCGCGGCCCTGCCCTACTCCACCGGGAAGGTCGGGATGGTGGGCGGCTCCTACGTGGGGGTCCCCCAGATGCTGGGGGCCGTCGAGGCGCCGCCGCACCTGGTCGCCATCTACCCGGGGATCACGGCCTCCGACTACCACGGGCACTGGGCCTACCAGGGCGGGGCGTTCTGCCAGCTCCTGGCCCAGGCGTGGGCCAGCGTCCTCTCGGTTAACGAGATGAGCCGGCAGGTCTCCGGCAGCGTGCTGCCGTCGCACTGGGACCTCACGCTTCCCCCGGCGCAGTACCCGCTGATCGAGCCCGGCGCACGCACGGGGCTTGCCGCCTACTACTTTGACTGGATCGCCCACCCCGCCTACGACGAGTACTGGAGCCAGTGGTCGATCGAGGAGCACTACGGCAAGGTGCGGGTTCCCGCGCTCCACCTTGGGGCCTGGTACGATCTGTTCCAGCCCGGCACGCTGCGCAACTACCAGGGCATCCGCGAGCACGGCGCCACCGAGGAGGCCCGCCGGGGGCAGCGCCTGCTTGTGATCCCCGGGGGCCACGCGGGCTTCGGCCGCATGGTGGGCGACGTCGACTTCGGCGAGGGTTCCGTGCTCGACACCTGGGAGATCGGGATGCGCTGGTTCGACTGGATGCTGAAGGGCGAGGACAACGGGATGTCGCGCGAGAAGCCGGTGAAGATCTTCGTGATGGGGATCAACCAGTGGCGCGACGAGGACGAGTGGCCGCTCGCGCGGGCGAAGCCGACCCGCCAATACCTCCACTCGGCGGGCTCCGCCAACTCGTCCTCGGGAGACGGGCGTCTGGGGGCCGACCTTCCGTCGACGGAGAGCGGCGACTCCTACCTGGACGACCCGGAGGACCCGGTGCCCACCCATGGTGGGGCCATCCTGGGCGACACGGGCAAGTTCCCGCCGGGCCCCCTTGACCAGAAGGGGATCGAGGCGCGCAGGGATGTCCTGGTTTACACCGGCCCAGTCCTCGCCAAGGACACGGAGGTGACCGGCCCCGTGAGCCTCGAGCTCTACCTCCGCTCCACCGCCGTGGACACGGACATGACGGGCAAGCTGGTCGACGTGTGGCCCAACGGCTTCTGCGAGAACCTGACCGACGGGATCCTCCGGGTGCGCTACAGGAACTCGATGGCGAAGGCGGAGCTCATGAAGCCGGGCGAAGCCTACCGGGTCCTGGTAGACCTGTGCTCGACCTCAAACGTCTTCCTCGCCGGCCACCGGATTCGCCTCGAGGTGGCGAGCAGCAACTTTCCGAGGTTCGACCTGAATCCGAACTCGGGCGAGAACCCGGAGACCGCGCGCGTGCGCCTGAGGGCGACCAACACTGTCCTGCACGACGCGGCCCATCCCTCGGCCATCATCCTGCCCCTGGTCCCCTGAACCGGGCCTATCCCAGGGTGGGCCGGATCACCTCGAACCTCCTGAAGGCCGCCGCGGACCCGGCCTCCAGGCGTCCCCGGTCGATACCGGCCTCCTCCAGCCGCTCCGCCGTGGCCGCGAGGAAGGGCCGCTCGCCCGGCAGTCCAAAGCCGAGCCTGTCGGACTCGCCGGCCGCAAGAGAAAGGAGGTGGGTGAGGACCCGATCCCCCGGGCAAAGCTCGGGGCGGTAATGGTGCCCAATCGCGGACACGAGGGAGCTCGGGAAGCGCCACTCCGTGAGCACGAAGGCCGCCGCCTCGCAGTTGGTGACCCCCGCCCTGCGCTCCTCCCACTCGACGAGATCTCCATCCGCGGCGGGATCATAAGCCGCCGCCACGTCCTTCTTCAGGCCGTCAAGGGCCACCTTCCCGGTCGAGCGCAGGAGCCCGGCCGAATAGGCCTCCTGGGGGTCGATCGGGGTCGACGTCGCGACCTCCTCCATGACGAGGGCCGTGAGCAGGGAGTTCTCGCGCAGGCCCGCGCCCCCCACCCCGTACATCTTCAGGCCCTGGGTCGCCAGCTGCGCCACGGCCGCCACGCCCGCAATGCGGTAGATCTCGACAAAGCCGACCCGCGCCAAGGCCTGCTCGAGCGAGGCATAGGGTGCCCCCGAGGTGTAGGCGGGGCTATTGGCTATCCTTAGGATTCTGGCGGTGAGGGCCGCGTCCACCTTGAGGATGCCCGTGGCCTCACCCAGGTCGGCATCGGGCTCAAGGCGCAGGTGTCCCAGCTTTGCAAGGATCTGCGGGGCAGCAGGCAGCGATTTAGCGACGTGCAGGAGGATCTCGCGGACGTTGGTGAGGGTCATTGATACGGGTACACCCCCTATCGGCCCAAGGACCCCCCTCGCGGAGCAAAATCGTCTCCCCAGAGGGGATCGGCTTCCTTTGTTACGGCCCTGTGAAACCTGCGGGAGGCCCGTCGCCCCCAAGGTCTTGCACTTGCAGGGATTTGTCACCGGGCATACGGTCAGGTGCAACCATGCCGAAATCCAAGCCGAGCAGCACCCGCGACGCCGACGAAAAGTTCATCAAGCGCGTCCACCAAGAGTTGATCGACGACTATGATGAGGAGCTCGAGATGGAGCGCGAGGACTGGGAGCACACCCACCCCGACAAGGCGGCCAGGCCGGTCGAGGCCGACTCGAGCCGGGAGGCCAGGAACCGCTACTTCAAGGAGCTCTTCCGGCTCCAGGGCGAGCTGGTCAAGCTGCACGACTGGGTCGTGGAGACCGGCTACCGCATGGTGATCGTGTTCGAGGGGAGGGACGCCGCCGGCAAGGGAGGCGTCATCAAGCGCATCACCCAGCGCCTCAACCCCCGGGTCGCGCGGGTCGTGGCCCTGCCCGCCCCGTCCAGCCGCGAGCGCACCCAGTGGTACTTCCAGCGCTACATCGCCCACCTGCCCGCCGCGGGGGAGATGGTGCTCTTCGACCGCAGCTGGTACAACCGCGCCGGGGTCGAGAAGGTGATGGGCTTCTGCTCGGAGGCCGAGTACGAGGAGTTCTTCCGCACGGTGCCCGAGTTCGAGAAGATGCTCGTGCGCTCCGGCATCCAGGTGATCAAGTACTGGTTCTCGATACCGGACGAGGAGCAGGAGTTTCGGTTCCGCTGCAGGATCAACGACCCCCTGAAGCAGTGGAAGCTGAGCCCCATGGACCTGGAGTCCCGCCGCAGGTGGGAGCAGTACACCAAGGCCAAGGAGGTCATGTTCGAGAGGACCCACATCCCCGAGGCCCGCTGGTGGGTCGTCCAGGGAGCCGACAAGAAGAAGGCGCGTCTCAACTGCATCAGCCACCTCCTCTCGCAGGTCAACTACACAGAGGTCGAGCACGAGCAGATCGTCCTGCCGCCCCGCGAGCACCACCCGGACTACCGGCGTGAGCCGGTGAGGCCCGAGATGATCGTGCCCGAGATCTACTAGGAGCCGCCCCTATTTCAGGCAGCAGTGCTTGTATTTCTTGCCGCTGCCGCAGGGGCAGGGGTCGTTGCGGCC
>CAISPT010000224.1 GCA_903887455.1 uncultured Opitutaceae bacterium
CGGCGAAGATCTTCGCGCAGTTGATGCACGGATAGTGGGTCACGTAGGCGACGCAGCCGGCCACCGAGCTGCCGCGGCGGGCCGCGTCGGCGATCGCGTTCTGCTCGGCGTGGACCGTCGCCTGTTCGTGGCCCCCGCGCACCCGCGACACGTGCGGGGTCCCCGGAAGGAAGCCGTTGTAGCCGGCGGCCACCAGGCGGTTTTTCTTGTCTCCCCCGGAGACAATCACGCAGCCGACGTGCAGCCGCTCGCAGTTGGAGCGGGTCGACATGAGGACCGCGGTCGCCATGAAGTACTCGTCCCAGGTGGGGCGGCGGCTGAACTTGGTGGTGGCCTGAGCGATCAGGTCCACGGGACTTTTCTTGGCGGCGCTCATGGGCTCGTGTGTCCGCGCACTTTGCACCCGCCCGCACGCCTCGGCAACCCCCGACTCGGGTTTTTAGGCGCCGGCGGTTGCCATCGGGACCGAGGAGGTGCTAGGTTCCGGCACACATGGGAGAACCCGAATCCGCCCGCGCCGCGAATGGACGCTGAACACGCCCTGGAGACCCGCCGGACCTGCGCGCCCGAGCTGCTGGACAGCCTCCCCCACGACCATCCCGACGCGGTCCACAGCCGGCGCGACCTGCGCCTGGTCAATCGCTTCATGATGAACCCCCGCTGGTTCAGGCGAACGCTGCCCGGGCTGCTCCGTCCCGGCGATAGGGTCCTCGAGATCGGCGCGGGCACCGGCGAACTCTGCGCGCTCCTGAACCGCGACAACCTGCGGGTGGACGGCCTGGACCTCTGCCCCAGCCCCCCGGGATGGCCCGCCTCGCAAGCCTGGCACCGAGCCGACCTGACGGCGTTCCAGGGCTACGGCCCCTACGAGGTCGTGATCGGCAACCTGATCTTCCACCAGTTCACCAACGAACAGCTTGCCGCGCTCGGCGCGACGCTCCGGGTGAGCGCGCGGGTGATTGCCGCGAGCGAGCCGCTCCGACGCCGGCTCTCGCAGCGGTTGATGGCGGCCGTGGCCCCCCTCCTCGGCGCAAACCACGTGACGCTCCACGATGCCCATTTGAGCATCGCGTCCGGGTTCTGCGGGGACGAACTCCCCCGGGCCCTGGGTCTCTCCCCAGGCGAGTGGGACGTGGCCTGCGGGCCGTCGCTTGCCGGGGCCTACCGGATGGTGGCGGTCCGCCGTCCCACACCCGGGGCGTCCGCCGCCCGCACGGCCTGATTCCCTCGATGTACCTCCACTCGCTGGCGACGGCCGTACCCGAGGCCACCTTCACCCAGCTCCAATGCTGGGACCTGGTCGAGCGCTCGGACATCCGCTCGCGGCTGAGCCGACGGACGATGCTCGTCCTGCGGAGCATCCTCACGGGCGAGCACGGGATAGCCGCACGGCATTTCGCGGCGCCGGACATCGGCAGGATCTTCGACCGCTCCGCCGACGAACTGAACGCGTCCTTCAGGGCCGAGGCCCCGGCCCTGGCGGGCCGGGCCCTGCTCCTTGCCCTCGAGAGGGCCGGAGTGCGGCCGGGGGACTTGGACGCGCTGATCCTGTGCACCTGCACGGGCTACCTCTGCCCGGGCCTCACCAGCTACGTCGCCGAGCAGCTCGGGATCCGCCCGGACGCCGTGCTTCACGACGTGGTGGGCCTCGGGTGCGGCGCCGCGATCCCGACCCTCCGGGCGGCGAGCCACCTGCTCAGTGCCCAGCCCGGGGCCACGGTGGCCTGCGTCGCCGTCGAGGTGAGCTCGGCGGCGTTCTTCCTGGACGACGACCCGGGGGTCATCATCAGCGCCTGCCTTTTCAGCGACGGGGCGGCCGCCACGGTGTGGCGCTCGACGCCCGGGCCCTCCGGGCTAAGGGCGTTCGACTTCGCCTCGCTCCACCTGCCCAAAGAGCGCGACAAGCTGCGTTTTGAGCAGCGCGGCGGGAAACTTAGGAACCTGCTGGACCGGTCGGTTCCGGAGCTTGCTGCCGGCGCCGTCCGACGCCTCTGGGACGCCCGCGGGGCGCGCCCGGTCTGCGGCGTGGTCGCCCACCCGGGGGGCCGGGACGTGATCGACGCCCTCGAGCCCGTGGTCGCCCCCCACGGACTCGCCGCGACCCGGCGGACGCTCAGCGCCCACGGCAACATGAGCAGCCCCTCGGTGCTTTTCGCCTTGGAGGAGGCCCTCAAGGACCAGTCACCCGGGCCCGATGGAGATTTTTGGCTCGTGAGTTTCGGCGCAGGGTTTAGCGCACATACGTGCCGGATCGGCGCCTGAACCATGCCCAAGCTCTCTGACCTCGTCTCCTATAGCGACACGCGGACCCGCCTGGCGGCCTTCAAGGACGCCCCCGGGGCGATGAACGGCCTCCAGGTTTCCAACAATGGGAAGGTGACCCGCATCGGAGCCGCTGTCGACGCGGGCCTCGTCCCTTTCCGCGAGGCCGTCTCGCGGGGGATCGACTTCCTGATCGTGCACCACGGGATCTACTGGGACATGCCGCGCCCCCTTACCGGACCGGCCTATGAGAGGATAACAACGCTCGTCGCGGGAAACTGCGCGCTGTACTCGAGCCATCTGCCCCTTGACGCCCACCCGAGGCTCGGCAACAACGCGCTCCTTGCGCGGAGCCTGGGACTAAGGCCCCGCCGGGGCTTCGCCGAGAACGAGGGCGGCCCCGTCGGCTGGATCGCCCCCCACGCGGGGACACGCGCCGGCCTCAGGGGCCGCCTTGAGTCCCTCTACCCCCGCGTGGTCGCTATCGAGTTTGGCTCGCCCCGCCCCCGCCAGGTCGCCTTCTGCAGCGGGAGCGGCAATGGGGCGATGCGGTCGCTCCTGGAGAGCGGCGTCGACACGATGGTCACGGGCGAGCTCCGCGAGGAGTGGTTCAACGTGGCTCAGGAGCATGGGCTCAACCTCTATCTCTGCGGCCACTACGCGACCGAGGTCCACGGGGTAAAGGCCCTGGCCGCGGAGCTTTCGGCAAAGTTTGGATTGCCGTGGGAGTTCATCGCGACCGAAAATCCCCTCTAGCACGCCCCACCCCACCGGCCATGAAAAAGATCGCCATCCTGAACGGACCCAACCTCGACCGCCTCGGCAAGCGGGAGCCCGAGATCTACGGGAGCGCCACGCTTCTCGATCTTGAGAAGGCGCTCCGTGCCGAGTTCGGCGCTCGCGCCGAGCTCGAGTTCTTCCAGTCCAACCACGAGGGAGAATTGATCGACCGGATTGCGAAGCTGGCTGACCGTAAGTTTGACGGGATCGTGATCAACGGGGGGGCGTTCACGCACACGAGCGTCGCCCTCCGGGACGCCCTCCTCGGGGCGCACCTGCCGACAGTCGAGGTCCACATCTCCAATATCTACAAGCGCGAGGAGTTCCGGCACACCTCCCTCACGGCTCCTGCCTGCGTGGCGGTGATCACGGGCCTGGGGCTCGAGGGCTACCACGCGGCCGTGCGCTTCCTGCTGTTGTGACCGGGAAAGGG
The DNA here is from genome assembly GCA_903887455.1 of uncultured Opitutaceae bacterium. GTDB lineage: Bacteria > Verrucomicrobiota > Verrucomicrobiia > Opitutales > Opitutaceae > Palsa-1447. Next base: position 3,476 of record CAISPT010000224.1, read on the forward strand.
ACCGAGGCCCCGTGGTACGTCTGCCACACCCGGCCCCGTTGTGAGAAGAAATTCGCGGCCCTCATGCAGGCCGAGGCATTCGAGCACTACCTGCCCCTTTTCACGAGCTCCCGGCGGTACCCGAGCGGAACAAAGCGCTTCACCAAACCGCTTTTTCCAGGGTACGTGTTCGCCCAGGTGCCGGCGGAGCTGAAGTCACGGATCTACCAGCAGGAGCTCATTGCCCGGGCGATACCCGTGGAGGATGTCGCGCGATTCCTCTCGCAGCTGGACGACGTCCGTAAGGTTATCGCCGCGGGCGTCGAGCTCACGATGATCCCGCTCCTCGGGCGCGGGCGAAGGGTAAGGGTGATCGGTGGCCCGCTGCATGGCCTGGAGGGCCTTGTCGACGACCCCTCCAATCCCAAGGGCGTCGCGATCTCCGTCGACGTCCTAAGGCAAGGCCTCCTGCTGCGGGTACCGGCGGACCAGCTCCAGGTGCTTCCCTGAGGACCGGGAACGCGGGTCCCTACCGGCTCCCCTGTCAGGGGCTCACGGCGCGGCGAGGTCGAACGCCACGCAGAAATTCGGCTGCGCCTTCTGGGTCACCGCCCCGACGAAGGGATCGGAATCCCTGAGGAGCCCCCACCGGAACGTGCCCTCGAACGGGGATGCCATCCGCTTCTTTTCCCCCACCATCGCGTAGCCCGCGCGGGCATTCGGACCCGGGTCGGAAGCGCACGTGAGGACGACGCTGTCGCCGGAGATGACGGCCGACTCTATCGCCACTCGGTCGCCCGCGGCGGTGCTCACCTCGAAGCCCTTGGCATCCCTCCACTCGGCGACAGTCGGGTGAGGCGCGGCAAGCGCCGCATCCCAGACGAGCGGCGGCACGGGCACGTGGAAGCGCACGGTGATGACCTTGCCGCTGCGCACGGCGCCGAGAGGCTCGAGCGGCCTCCACCCCTCGCCCAGGACCACCCGACTGAAATAAACCTGCGCGTACTTCTCGCCGAGTTGGCGGTACCCGTCAGCGGTGAGGTGCACCCCCTCGGCCGAGGGATACTGGTACTTTGGGCCCGAGCAGACGAAGTCCGCAGGGTAGTCGTCGCCCAGCCTCCACTGCGCGAGCGTGGACGGCGAGTGGTCGTTGCAGGAGTTCTGCTGGGACACGATCATCAGGATCGCCTGCTTCTGGCCGGTGATGGCCGGCAGGTCGGTGTTATAGTCCCGCCAGAGCTGCCTCACCTGCTTCTCATAGTCGGCGTTTCCCGCGTCGGATTCGCCGTGGGTCAGGACGATTGCCCCGATGCCGTAGGTCCTTGAGGAGGCCCGAGCCAGGCGGGCGATCGCCTTAGTCTCTACAAGCGCCGCCTCGTACGAGCGCCCGTTGAGGCCCTTTTTCTCGGGGTTTTTCCTGAGGTAGACCATACCCTGGCCGTTCTCGCCGACGGCGCTGTGGACGCTGACCAGGTCTCGTCCGAGGTCGGCTTGGGCAAGGGCCGTGATCTCGTTGGCCATGGCCGAATGATAGGTTTCCCCGGCGATGTTCTCGGGCCACGAGCTTGGGTACGAGGGCGACAGCCGCCCGATGGGCTCAACCAGCGGCACGAGCCTGAGCGAGGGGTCCTCCGGGTCGACTGGCCACGCGAGGTGGCCAGTGAAGAGCTTCAGGTTTCCGTAGGGCTGAATCGTCGTGAGGACCGGAAGACCCTTCTCTCCGACGGAGAGGCTTTGGCCGGTTCCGAGGATGCCGGAGATGTCCCACGGCACGCTGGCGCGGGCCATGCGGCCACCTGAACCGGGAGTGGTGCAGGAGGAGGTCAGCATGCCGGCCAGAGCAACCGCCATGGTGGCCACGAGTGAAAGGCGCAGTTTGCTGGTGTACATAGGGGTTTACGTTCCATGCCGAGCCGCCCCAACACCTTCCAAAGCAGCACCGGATTTTGCAAAGGGATTCCGCGCGGGCGCCACCAGGTTCTTCAAGAGGGACAGCCATGGATTGCTGAGGACGAAGGTCCCCGAGGGCCGGGTCCTGATGGGTGAGCCCAGCTCATTGGGCGAAGTCGAGTTGGGCCAGAAGTGAGCCGCGGACCCCGCGGTATAGCGTGGACCGAAAGCCCCCCGCCTTCGCCCGTCTCCGCTATCGCCTTTGGCTGAGGAGTACCGCCGTAAGAAAATCCGGCGGCCGGCAACTAACCCGGGTAATGAACAACCCCGTCCGTCCTGAACCGGGCACGCTTGGCGCCCCACTGTCGGAGCCCGCGCGCTACGCAATCGTCACCGGGGTGGTGCTGCTGTGGATGGCGGCCGGGTGGCTCTTTGGGCTCACGCCCAACGCCTACCTGATCGCGGGGATCCCCCTGCTTGCGGTGTTCCAGAGGTGTGTCGCACGAAGGCCGCTGGCGGAGGTGTGGTTTGCCAGGGCCGGGCGCTTCGCGCTCCCGTGGTGGGGATGGCTCGTGGCTGCCGCGTTCATGATCCTGCCCGTCCACCACCTGCTCACCTGGAAATCCCCGGGGCTCGACGTCCAGCTGTGGCTCGTCTGCGCTGCCTTAGGCGCGCTCCCTCTCGCGTGGTCGGTCGCCGCTTGTTCGAGGGACCAGTGGGTCCAGCTCGCGCTGTGCGTCCTGGCCGCGGGGACGGTCGGCATCGCAACCCTCGTCGTCAGCTACCTGCTCCGCCCACACTCCTCCATTGCCCCGTCAGCGAGGCTCGCCGAGGGCCTCACGTCGCTGGCCCTCTATGTGCCGGTGTGCTTCATGATCGAGGAGGTGTTCTTCCGGGGAGGCATGGACTCGTTCCTTGTGCGCGGCGGGACCCGGGGGCCGTGGCTTTCCGCTTTCTACCTCTCGGCGCTCTGGGGCTGGTGGCACTTTCCAACCGTGACGCTGCAGCCCGGCAACCGCCTGGCCCAGGTCGTGGTGCTCCTTGTCGCGCTGCCGCTCGTCCACTGCGGCGTCGGGGCCCTCCTCTCGCACTTCTGGCGACGGAGCGGTCTCCTGCTGGTCCCCGTCTTCGCCCACGCGTTCATCGACGCGGTCCGCAACGCCCTCCAGTAGGCGGCCTCGCGGCCTACCACGAGAAGCCGAAGCCGACGGCGATCGGCACGTAAAAGAGGGTCACCGCGTAGAACCCGACCGGCCCCACGGGAGCGACGTGGACGCCGATCCCGAGCTTGCGGGTGATGGCCTCCTCCCGGGCGCCGGCCTTCTGGAGGGCGATGTCCGCATCGAGTGCGTTCATGCTCGCAGTCTCCCTCACGGTGAAGGGGGCCATGGTAACGACCCCCGGGTCCGGAGGGGACGTCGGGGGCTCAAACGACGGGTCGGCGAGAAACGGCGCCGGCTTGGCCGACGAGCGAGGATGCGCCACGAACCGGTACTCAGACCGCAGGACCTTACCGATGTCGGTGTGCCGCTCGTCGCCCCCGGGTTCGTCGGCGGCGGAGAACGTGCCGAGCGCGCAGCCGAGCAGGAAGAACGCGGCGGCTCTCATACGTCGGGTCGGGGCATCCTGCGGTCCGTGGGTCGCATGGCGTCGGAGCGTCCTGCGACACGCCAAGGCGGCGCCTTGTTCCGGGGGACGGGCCTAGACGAGCCGCCAGAGGGCGTGGCCCAGGTGCAGCGTGGCGCAGGTCGCCAGGGCCGCGGCCGTGTCGTCGGCCACGATCCCCCACCCACCCGGCAGCTCCTGAAGCGTGTTGATGATCCCGGGCTTCTTGATGTCGAAGAACCGGAAGATCCCGAATCCGGCGGCCAGGAGGGCAAGGAAGCCGAGGAACGTCGTGGGCCCGATCATCTGCCAGCCGAGGAAGCAGAGCGGCATCGCGACCACCTCGTCCAGGATCACCTCACCCGGGTCCTTTCGCCCCATGCGGATCTCGGCCTCGCCGCAGATCCCGACGGCGAAGTACCCGAGGAGGGCGCTCGCGATCAGGATCTCGACAAATCCCATCGGGTAGCAGCAGACGACGAAGAAGACGACGCCCGCGGCCGAGCCCCAGGTGCCCGGAGCCGGCATCCTCAGGCCCACGGGGCCTAGGGTCGCGAAGCCGAGGACGCCCTCGGTCGGCAGGTGCTGCGGCCATTTCGGCTGCGTCAGTTTCATGACGGGAGCTAGTCCTCGGCGAAGACGAGGCGCGCGTTGCGGGAGATGTAGCGGTAGCCCGACCAGACGGAGAGAACGGTGCCGGCGACAAACAC
>CAISPT010000225.1 GCA_903887455.1 uncultured Opitutaceae bacterium
ACGAGGCGATCATCTTCTCGACGTCGGCGAGCGGCACCCCGTCCCCCCGGTCAAGCTGATCAAGGCCTTCGCGAACTCCAGAAATAAACTCAATCTCCCGGGCAATATCCTGGAGCGAAACGTCATCCGGAAGACGATCGAGGAGATTGCTGACGAGTTGCTTGTTGCTCACGGGAGAACGCTAGGAGGGAGGCGAAATGGCTGCAAGACGATAGACCGGGCCTAACGTTGAGGTTATCCGCACCAACAATGGCGCGGCTCGTGCCCCGCACGAGACGTGCCTGAGGCGGGTGTCGGATACGACGATTGGTTATGCTGATTTCTATTCATAATGCGTCCACATACGAATAATTTTAACGGCGCGTTGCCCCTTTAGAACTTGGTAGACGAGACGGTGCTGTATGTTGATCCGACGGGAATATGCGCCGTCCAGATCACCGACCAACTTTTCGAAAGGCGGCGGGTTTTGAAATGGATCATCTTTCAATATCTCGAGCAACCTCTCGACGTGCGGACGAAGGTTGGTTGAAGCAATCTTCTTGGCGTCCTTCTGCGCCTGCTTCGTAAAATAGAGCTCCCAGCTCACCAGTTAAGGGTCTTTGAGGATTTGCTGAGCGGCTCCTTCAATCCCTTACGTATCGACTCCCGCATGCCAGGAATAGACACGAGATAAAGTGTCTCCTGAATGCTTCGCCAATCCTCCTCCGACACGAGGACCGCATTGTTTCGTTTACCGGTAATCTGGACTGGTACGTGTGTCGACGAAGCATCGTCAACAAGCTGATAAAGCATCGAACGCGCCTGCGTGACAGGAATTGAGGTCATGGCGCTAACGTACGCTTTCCCGTACGTTTGTCAATGCCTCGTGCAGCATAACGTTGTTTATACCGCAAGCAGCGGTTCAATCAGATACGCTATCAATTCTATCAAAATAGGTTGGAAAATATAGCGCATGGATAGGTGCTTAGGTGGCACCCTAGCTATATTTATATGGTCGTTTGCGGCTAAATCAAGTCGCCGAGTGCCTGCCGGACACACTCTTCCGTAATCCTGAAATCCTTTAAAACTGGAGTTAGACAAGTCTAAAAATTTAGCTATCGTTGAGCTAATGAAATCCCGCGACGATGTGCTCCTCCTGGTGAAGAAGCGGATCCGCCTGCTCCACTACGCTTTCAGCACTGAGGACGTCTACTGCCACTGGATAGGCCGCTACTACGACTTCTGTCTCTCGCAGCCCGAGGATCTTCCCGCAGAGAGGAAGACCGAGGCCTTCCTCACAGATCTGGCCCTCCGGCAGCATGTCGCGGCGAGAACCCAGAGCCAGGCCTTCGCTGCCGTATTGTTTCTCTATAAGGAGGTGCTCGAGCGGCCGCTCGGCGACGTGCGGGCCCTCAGGGCAAAGCGACCCTTCCATGAGCGGGTCTCGCCCTCCAAGGTACAGGTCCGGGAGCTCCGAAGCGCGCTCGAGGACACCCCGGGAACCCCCGCTAGGCTCCTCGTGGACCTCCTTTACGGCTGCGGCCTGCGGGTTTCCGAACCCGTGGAGCTCCGGATCAAGGACGTGCTCTGGGACGACGGCCCCACGGGCCAGCTCGTGATCCGGGGGGCGAAGGGCGGAAAGGACCGGCGGGTCCCCATTCCCTCCGTCTGCGTCACCCCGATGAGGCTCCAGTGCGACAAGGCCCGTGCCGTGTGGAACCAGGACCGCCTCCAATCGCCAACGGTCGGGGTCACCCTCCCCCACCGCCTAGGCAGCAAGTACCCGGGCGCGAGGTTTGAGTGGACGTGGTTCTGGCTCTTCCCCGCGGAGGGGCACTGCGACGACCCCCGGTCGGGCGAACGCGTGCGCTTCCACGTGCTTCCCGAGAATATCCAGCGCGCGGTCCGGAAGGCGGCGCTCAAGGTGGGGCTCTCGGGAATCGTGACGCCGCACGTCCTCCGGCATGCCTACGCGACGCACTCCCGGGAGAGCCTGGACGCGCTCCGCAGGCTCCTCGGACATTCCTCGATCGAGACCACGGCCGGCTACCTCCACCCCGAGGTCGACCGGGCCAGCAACCCCCTGGACGACCTTCTCACCTAGAAGTGGCGCGGGTTGCGCCAGCCCGCGGGAAGCAGGTACTCGGGCCCGAGGATATACATCCTGTAGTACATCCAGTAGACGAGGACGCCGAGCCCCAAGAGGAAGGCCACGTGGCCGAGCTCCCCAAGGCCCTTGCGGCTCGTCCTCTGGAGGCTCACGACCATCGCCTCGATGGTTGGCGCCAGGACAAAGCCCACCATGGAGCCCCCGAAGAGCACCATGGCGATCACGGCCCCCACCTGGAGGTATGGGTCGTCGATCATCTTCGCCTTGTAGCCCACGAGCCCCACGCAGAGGTTAAGGATCAGCAGGCAGCACGGCAGGACGAAGTAGTTCCTGACGATGTTCGTCTTCTTCATGGGCTACGGCTTCCAGTTGGGGCCGACGAGGTCCTTCAGAAAACTCTCGGTCGCCCAGGGGGCCTTCCCCTTGTACCGCGCGACAAAGTCCTCGCCTGCGCCGATCCGCACCCGGTCGGGCGTCCACTCCGGCGAAAGGCAGTTGGCGAGGAGCACGTACGAAGCGCCGGGGTGGAGCCGGAGCGCCTTGAAGCAGCCGCCGTGGACCGGGATCACGAGCACCTGCCCGTGCTCGGTATCTCTGCCGAGCGTGAACATCTCCGCCCGGCCGTCCGGGTGAAACACGTAGTAGTCCACGGGGCCCCCCTCGATCAGGATCTGCGTGTCGTCGGACTCGAGCCAGTGCAGGTAGTTGGCCGGCAGCTCGCTGGTCAGCATGTAGTACACCTGGCCCTGGACGGGGATCATCTTCCCGTGGACCTCGGTCATCTGCTCGCTGGCGGCGATGATCGCGAGGAACCCCGACTCCTTCGGCAGGTAATGCATCTTCAGCTGCGTGTACCAGCGGAGCGCCGCCGGGTTCGAGGCGGGGGGAACGGGGGCGTCGGCCGCCCTGGCCGCGCCGGCGAGGAGAAGGAGGAGCGCGAGTCTTCGAATCATGGGGGGCGAAGCTAGGCGGGCCCCGGCCCCCCTGTCCACCACTCCCACTCGGAACCTTTCCTCCCGCACGCTTCCCGCAGTTGGGAGACGCCCCTAGCGCCCCGCAGGGACCGGGCAGGGCGCCCCCTCGGGCCGGTAGTTCCAGGCGTAGAGCGCGAGCCCCAAGGAGAGCGACGCGAGCGCGAAGCCGCAGACGCCCCACCACCCAAGGAGCTGCCAGCCGAGGGCGCCCAGGAACGAGCCCGTCGAGCCCCCGATGAAGTAGCAGGTCATGTAGACCGAGTTCAGCCGGCTCCTCATGCTCGGCACCAGGCTGTAGATCCAGGCCTGGTTCGACACGTGGCCCGCCTGGACCCCGAGGTCCATCAAGAGGACGCCGAGGAGGAGCCCCCAGAGGCGGTGCCCGAGGGTCCCCAGCACCACGAACGCCGCGAAGGCGAGGACCAAGCCCACCCCGACCGCCTTCCGGGAGCCCACCCGGTCGGTCAGGCGCCCGATCACCGGGGCGAAGGCCGCTCCCGCGGCGCCCACCAGGCCGAAGAGCCCGGCGGCCGTGCTCCCGTAGTGGTAGGGCGGGGTCTCCAGCAGAAACACGAGCGAGGTCCAGAACGCCGAGAACGCGCAGAAGAGGGTCGCCCCGTAAAAGGAGGACTCCCGGAGGACTGGCTGCTCCCGCACCATGGCGGCCATCGAGCGGAAGAGCGCTGCATAGGACATGGACTTGCCAGGGATGCTCGGGGGAAGGAACGTTCGCACGAGCGCGGAAAGGACCACCATCACGACGGCCGCTCCGGCATAGACCGCGCGCCACCCAAAGAGCGCCCCCATGTACCCGCTCACCGTTCGCGCTAGAAGGATCCCCAGGAGGAGTGCCCCGATCACGGTGCCGACGACCCTCCCGCGCTCAGCTTCGGGGGCAAGCGCCGCCGCATAGGGCACCAGGAGATGTACGACCGAGCCGGAACCCCCGACCAACACCGCGGCGACCGCCAGGGCCAGGTAGTTCGGGGCAAGCGCGATCCCGGCAAGGCCCGCCGCGAGGACGAGGATCAGGGAGGCGATCAGCGAGCGGCGCTCGCGGATGTCGCCCAGGGGGACGACCAGCAGCATGCAGGCGGTCGTCCCGAGCTGCATCAGGGTCGCAACCGAGCCTGCCTTCGACGGGCTCAGGGCGAAAGTCCGGGCGACGTCCGCCAGGAGCGGCTGGATGTAATAAATGTTGGCGACGATCAGCCCGACCGCGCCGGCCATGAACCAAAGGAGGCTGCGCTTCATCGGGCGTGCGTCGGGAGGGCGGAGGTCACCGGCTCGGACAATCCCCGGTTTACCGGGCTTGTCAGCTGCATTTGCAGGATTTCCGGGACTCGGACCCCGTAAAAAAAGGAGGCCCGGTTCCTCTTTCGAAGAACCGGGCCATAACCTGGCAACAACCTACTCTCGCGGGACCTAACGTCCTACTACCATTGGCTGCTCGGGGCTTAACGGCCGTG
>CAISPT010000226.1 GCA_903887455.1 uncultured Opitutaceae bacterium
AGTTTGCCAAAGAAAACAACTGCGTGGGTATAGAGTCTTTTGGGCGTCCGGGCTGGTCTGTATTGGCTAAGAAACGTGGTTATACGACTAAAACAGTTGTATATGAGAAATTTTTTAAGAACTTCTCGGTCAGCGTCGTCTTGCCCGCATCGGGATGCGAGATGATCGCGAAGGTGCGACGGCGCTCGATTTCAGGCGGGAGGGACATTGGGAATCGGCCAGTAAAATCCGGCCGGGCCCCCCTTGGAAGCCTTTTCCGGGGCCCCGCCCCCAAAGCGCCAAGATTTGGCTTCTATGATGGGGGATACCGGCGATTATCCGTGCATGTCGGTCCCCTCCTACAAGCTTAAGCCCAACGCCAACTCGAGGGTCCTCTCCGGCCATCCCTGGGTCTTCGCCAACGAGGTGGAGGCGCCGCTGCCTCCCGAGTGCGACGGCGAGGTGGTCGAATGCCGCGACCGCATGGGCCGGTTTCTCGGCAGCGGGATCGCGAACGGCCGCTCGCAGATCGTCTGGCGGCGCCTGAGCCGGGACCGCGTGGCGCTCGACGAGGCCTACCTCTCCGGTGCGCTCGCCCGCGCGCTGGCGAGGAGGGCCCCCGGGGGGTTCCGGCGCCTGGTCTGGTCCGAGTCCGACGACCTCCCGGGCGTCGTCGCCGACCAGTACGGTGACACCGTGGTCGTCCAGATCCAGACGATGGCCATGGAGAGGCGCTCGACGCTGATCGGCGACCTGCTTGACGCGCTCGTCCACCCGGCCGAGGTCATCTTCCGCAACGACGCCCCGATCAGGCGCCTTGAGGGGCTGCCCCTGGAGGTCCACACCCGATCGGGACGCCCGTGGGAGCCCAGGTGGGCGTCGATCGACGGCTTCGACATGTGGCTTGACCTGATGGGCGGCCAGAAGACCGGGTTCTACCTTGACCAGCGGAGCCAGCACGCGGCGGTTGCCAAGTACTGCGCCGGCAAGCGGGTCCTCGACGCCTTCTGCAACCAGGGATCGTTTGCAATCCACGCGGCGCGGGCGGGCGCCTCGGAGGTCCTGGGCCTGGACAGTGCCGTGGAGGCCGTCGAGGCGGCGCGCAGGAACGCCGAGCGCAACCGGGCGCAGGCGACCTTCGAGGTCGCGAACGTCTTCGACTGGCTGAACGATCCGGCCAACAGGCCCGGCCCCCGCTGGGACGCGATCATCCTGGATCCGCCCCCCTTCGCGAAGTCGAAGTCGGCCCTCGAGGGGGCCCTCCGGGGCTACAAGGAGATCAACTTAAGGGCCATGCAGCGCTTGGCCCCAGGGGGCGTACTGGCCACCTATACCTGCTCCCACCACATGCAGGATGGCGAGCTCCGCGGGGTCCTTTCCGCGGCCGCCTCCGACGCTCGGCGCCGGGTGAGGGTGCTCGAGTTCTGCCACCAGCCCCCGGACCACCCGGTTCTGGTCTCGATGCCCGAGAGCGAGTACCTGCGCGGCTACATCCTCTGCGTGGAGTAGGGGCGTTCGGGCAAGGCTTGCATCTCGGGCAGGGATTTTGACACCTTGCACCATGCCCAGGCCGGTCAACGCACTGATCATCGACGACGAAGCGCACGTGCGCGTGCTGATCCGTATGCTGCTCAAGCAGCTCGGGATCGAGACCGTCTGGGAGGCTGCTGACGGCTCCGCGGCGCTCGATCAGGCGAAGGCCCACACGCCGAACGTCATCCTGCTCGACATCAACCTTCCCCAGGTGGGCGGGCTCGAGGTTCTAGCGAAGCTGAAGGCCGCTCACCCTAAGATCCCGGTGATCATCGTCTCCTCGCAGAGCACGATGAAGACGGTCATCCAGACCCGGGAGCTGGGGGCGGAGGCGTACGTGCTCAAGCACGCGCCCAAGTCCGAGGTGCTCCAGATGCTTTCGGACGCCTTCGACAACATCGCCGCCGAGACGGACGGCGATGCCGCGGAGAAGCCGGCGACGCCGGCCTAGGGCCGGCGCCGCGCTAACGGGGGACCCGGTCGGACTAGAGCTTGCCGCCGTAGATGGCGGAGGCGCCGAGCTCCTCCTCGATGCGGAGAAGCTGGTTGTACTTGGCGACGCGGTCGGTCCTGCAGAGCGACCCCGTCTTGATCTGGCCGGCGTTCGTGGCGACCGCGATGTCGGAGATCGTGACGTCCTCGGTCTCGCCCGAGCGGTGGGAGATCACGGCGGTGTAGCCGGCCTCCTTGGCCATCTCGACGGCGTCGAGGGTCTCAGTGAGCGTCCCGATCTGGTTCACCTTGACGAGGATCGAATTGGCGGTGCCCGTATCGATACCCTTCTTCAGGAACTCGGTGTTGGTGACGAAAAGGTCGTCGCCCACGAGCTGCACCTGGCTGCCGATCGCGTCGGTCAGCTTCTTCCAGGTGGCCCAGTCGTTCTCGGCGCAGCCGTCCTCGATGGAGATGATCGGGTACTTGGAGACGAGCTCCTTGTAGAAGGCGACGATCTGGTCGCCGGAGAGGCTCTTGCCGCTCGACTTCTTGAAGACGTAGCTCTTCTTCTCGGCGACGTAGAACTCTGACGCCGCGACGTCTAAGGCGAGCGCGATGTCCTTGCCGAGCTTGTAGCCGGCGTTCTTCACGGCGAGGGCGATCGCGTCGAGCGCGGCCTCGGTGGACTCGAGCTTCGGGGCGAAGCCGCCCTCGTCGCCGACCGCCGTGGCCAGGCCCTTGTCCTTGAGTACCTTTTTGAGCGAGTGAAAGACCTCGCAGCCCATCCTCAGGCCCTCGGCGAACGAGTCGGCTCCGATCGGCATGATCATGAACTCTTGGAAGTCGATCGGGGCGTCGGAATGCGCGCCGCCGTTCATGATGTTCATCATCGGGACCGGAAGGACCTTCGCGTTGGTTCCGCCGATGTAGCGGTAGAGGGGCTGGTTGAGGGCGGCGGCCGCGGCCTTGGCCGTGGCGAGGGAGACGCCGAGGATCGCGTTCGCGCCGAGCTTCGACTTGGTCGAGGTGCCGTCCAGGGCGATCATCGTGCGGTCGACCGAGACCTGGTCGCAGGCGTCGAAGCCCACGAGCGCCGGGCCGATCTTCGCCTTCACGTTGGCGACGGCCTTCTGGACGCCCTTGCCGCCGTAGCGCTTTTTATCGCCGTCACGAAGCTCGATCGCCTCGTGCTCGCCGGTGGAGGCGCCCGACGGGACGGCCGCGCGGCCGACGACGCCGGAGGCGAGCTTGACGTCGACCTCGACGGTCGGATTGCCGCGGGAGTCGATGATTTCGCGGGCTGTGATGGAGGCGATGGATGTGTTCATGTGAGGGATGCGTGAATAGCGGGTGCCATCAGAGAGAAGACGGGCGGCCGGGGAAAGTCCAAAGTGGGACACCCTCGCGGTCAGAAGGGGGTACGCGTGCGGCTTATCCTGCGCAGTAGACGCGAAACCGGCCCGAAGGTCTTCGGGCGGGAGGACTCGGGGATCTGCGAAAGGTGCCCGCGCTCGGCGGCCAGGGAGGCGACGGAAATGCCGTCGTAGTTGCGGGTCCCGACCCGCTCGGCCGTTAGGACCGCGGCCGGGACCTGGTCCAGGTGGCCCTCGTAGGCCGCCGCGTGGAGCGGCGTGTCGCCGTTGTCGTTTCGGATCACCAGCAGGGACGGCGTGAGCTGGGCGGCGGGAATCTTGCTCAATTGGCCCGTCTCGGCGGCCGCGTGGGCCGCGGTGAAGCCCGTCTTGCTGGGGATCGAGAGGTTCTCGAAGCACAGGAGAGCGGGGGGCACCTGCTCGAGGTGCCCGGAGATCGCCGCCGCGTGGAAGACGGTGTCGCCGGCGGTCGTTGTCTCCTGGAGCGCCTCCCGTGTGAGCATCTCGGGGGGCACCTGGTCCAAGTGGCCGTTGAAGGCGGCGACGTGGAGCACGGTCTCGCCACTCAGGTTGCGCTGGGCGAGGTGGGAGGGAGTCAGGAAGTCCGCGGGGAACAGGTCGAGGGTGCCGTGCTCGGCCGCCTCGTGGAAGACCGTGTTGCCGGTCCCGTTCGCCGACCGGAGTATCTCCTCGGTGAGCAGATGGGCAGGAACCTGGCCCAGGTGGCCGTGCGCCGCCGCCGTGTGGAAGACCGTGTAGCCGGCGTTGCTCCGGGTTGAGAGGTTCTCAAGCGTCATCACCTCCACGGGGACCTGGTCCAGGTGCCCGCCCAGGGCCGCGTGATGGAGCGGCGTGTAGCCCGCGTCGTTCTTAAGCGTCAGGAACTCGGAGGTCAGGACCTCGGGGGGAAGGCCCCTGAGCTCGCCCAGCTTCGCCGCCCGGTGGATGCGCGTGTGACCGGCGGAGTTCCGGGCCGTCAGGGCAGCTACCGAGTGGGCTTCGAGGTCGGACATTCTCGGAAGGAAGGCAACGTCGCCCCGGCCGATGAGGCAAATCAAAAGGCCCCGGGGTGTTTCCCTCAGGCCCGCAAGGGGATTCGATTTGCCAAGGCCTTGGCGTAAAACATACTCGGCGGGGATGCACCCTCCGGATTCCAATTCCGCTCCGGTCAAGGACCCGATCCTCATCGTTGATGACGAGGAGTCCATCCTTCTGGTGTTCGAATCGGCTCTCTCCTCCTATTTCGATGTGACCACGGCGTCGTCGGCCAGGGCCGCCGACTTCATCCTGCAGAAGAAGCGTTTCAAGGTCGTCGTTGCCGACCACCTGATGCCCGGCGGCAACGGGATGAGCTTCCTGGTCCGCGCCCGCGAGGAGTTCCCCGAGATGCAGCGGATCCTGGTCACCGGCTACATGAAGCCCGAGATGCTGATCCGCAGCGTGAATGAGGCGGCCCTCTTCCGCTACCTCCTCAAGCCCGTGCCCCTAGCCGAACTGATCCGCGTCGTGCAGGCGGCGGCGGCGGCGGCCAACTGAGTCGGCCGATGCCGGAAAAGGCCAACACCCCGGCGCAGCTGCCTGTCGTGCTGCTTGTCGACGACGAGCCGCTTCTTCTGGACTCGTTGGGCCAGGAGCTGAAGGACTCCTGCAGGCTCTTCACGGCGAGTTCCGCGGCCGAGGCCGACCTTCGCCTGGCTGCCAGGCGCTACGATGTCGTGGTCTGCGACCACATGCTGCCGGGAGAGCAGGGTCTGGACTTCTTGAGCCGCCTCTCGGAGATGATCCCGTCGACAAAGAGGATACTGATCACGGGCTACACGAGCCCGGAGTTCATCTCCAGGAGCATCGCGATCGCCGGGCTCTCGGCGTGCCTGGTGAAGCCTGTCAGGGCGTCCGAGATCGCCGTGGCCGTCAGGGCCGCCCTGGCGTCCTAGCGGCGCGGGCCTTCTCGGCCCGAAGCCTTGACCGCAGGAAGGGGGCCGTGGGGCTGCGCTTCGCGGAGAGCAGCCCCTTCATCGGCCCCTGGTAGACCAGCTCGCCGCCCTCGGGGCCGCCGCCCGGGCCCATCTCTACCACGTAGTCGGCCTCCGCAATGAGGTCCAGGTTGTGCTCGATCACGACCACGGTGTGACCTTGGTCGACCAGGGACTGGAGCACCCCGATCAGCTTCTCGCAGTCGCTCAGGTGCAGCCCGATCGTCGGCTCCTCCAGGATGTAGAGGTTCGTGGGGAGGGAGCCGCGGCTGCGCTCCCGGTAGCTCGCAAGCCCCTTGGAGAGCTCGGTCACCAGCTTCAGGCGCTGGGCCTCGCCGCCCGAGAGGGTGGAGGAGCTCTGGCCGAGGGTCAGGTAGCCGAGCCCGCAGTCGGCCATCAGCCGGCAGACTTGTGAGAGCTCGGAGTGGAAGCTAAAGAACTCCGCGGCCTCCTCGAAGGTGAGCCCAAGGACCGCTCCTATCGTGCGCCCCTTCCATGTGACGTCGTTGAGCTCCGGTCCGTACCGCGATCCGCGGCAATCGTCACAGGGCAGGTAGGTGTCCGGCATGAAGGCCATCTCCAGGCGAATGCGGCCCGCCCCCTCGCAGGTCTGGCAGCGCCCGCCCTTGGTGTTGAAGGAGAACCGCGAGGCCGAGTAGCCGCGCATCTTCGACTCGGGCAGGGAGGCGAAGAAGGAGCGGATCAGGTCGAAGATCCCGAGGTAGGTGGCGGGCGTCGAGCGCGGGGTCTTTCCAATGGGGGACTGGTCGACCTCAATCACGGACCTCAGGCCCCCGACGTTCCGCAGGTCGCGGAAGCGGCGCTCGGGCTCGTGCGCGAGGCGCGAGAACTCCGGGCCGGAGATCGAGCCCTTCCTCGCCTTGATCGCCGCCTCGGCGGCCGGGCCGAGGACGTCCCTGAAGAGCGTGGATTTGCCGGCGCCGCTCGGGCCTGCGACCATCGTCAGGCGCCCGAGCGGCACCTTGACGTCAAAGCCCCGGAGGTTCCTTAGGCACGCGCCCCTGAGCTCGATCCATCCCGCATCCTTTGGCCCCACGGGTCTGTAGGCGCCGCGCAGGGGGTGCCTGATTCCGCGCGCCAGGAAGACGCCCGTCAGGGAGTCGTCGTTTGCCTTGATCTCGGAGGGAGTTCCGCGAGCCAGGAGCTCGCCGCCGTGCACGCCGGCCGCGGGCCCGAGGTCGATGATCAGGTCGGCGTTCTCCATCAGCTCGTCGTCGTGCTCGACCACGAGCAGCGTGTTGCCCTTGTCGCGCAGCGACAGCAGGGTCGAGATGAGGCGGCGGTTGTCGCGCGCGTGTAGCCCAATGCTCGGCTCGTCGAGGACGTAGAGGAC
>CAISPT010000227.1 GCA_903887455.1 uncultured Opitutaceae bacterium
GCTTCACCCATGTCCGCTTCCCCGTCGAGTTTGAGATGTTCCTGGACGAGGAGAACCCCGAGACCCTCAGGCCCGAGTTCCTCGGCGACTTTGACGCCGCGCTGGACCACATCCTGGCCACGGGGCTCTCGGTGATCGTCGACTGGCACGCCAGGGAGGCCACGAAGGACCGCCTGCGGACGGACGACACGCTTGCCATCAAGTCCGCCGCGCTCTGGGGGGCCATGGCCCGCCACCTCTCCTCGCGCAACCCCGAGCGCGTGTTTCTTGAGACGATGAACGAGCCCGCCGGAAAGATGTCCCTGGAGCGGTGGACCTGGGTACAGGACGGGCTCTTTCGCGCGATGCGCGCGGGGGCGCCCTCCCACACGATCATCGTAACCTCGAACCGCTGGAGTGGCGTCGACGAGCTCGCGGCGTTCGCGCCGCTGGCGGACGACAACGTGGTCTACAACTTCCACTTCTACGAGCCCATGGCCGAGACGCATCAGGGGGCCAGCTGGGCCGGCCCCGGCGAGAAGGCCCTCTCCGGGGTCGTCTACCCCGTGGATGCGAGGTCCAAGGCGGCGCAGCTGGCGGCCCTCACGGACCCTGCCGCGAAGAAGGAGCTCGAGGCCTACAGGGCCGACCGCGACTGGATCGCCTCTCGCCTCTCCCTGGCCCTCTCCTGGGCGAAAACCCACCGGGTCCCGGTCACCTGCAACGAATTCGGGGTCTACACGAAGGTCGCGCCTGCAGACAGCCGCTACCGCTGGATGCGCGACGTCCGGCAGCTCTGCGAGGAGGGCGGCGCGGGCTGGACCCTGTGGGACTACGCGGGCGGGTTCAAGGTGGCCGACACCGACGCAAAGGGCGTGCGGACAATGGACCCCAGGTGCCTGGAGGCCCTGGGCCTGAAGGCCGCGGGCGGCCCCTAAACCAAATGGGATTTGCGAACCGCACCACGCCGCCGGATGGTTTTCCCCGTCCCGTGACACCCGCCACCCCCATGCAGACGCCACGAAACATTCAGTCCATCGGAAACGAGGTCGCGATCGCCTGGAGCGACGGCGCCGAGTCCTTCATCCGTCACGACCTCCTCAGGCGAGCCTCGCCGAGCGCCTCCACCCAGGGCGAGCACGACGTCTTCGGCAACAAGTACGGCGGGGAGTCAAAGGCCGACTACTCCGGCGTCCGGGTGCTCGGCTGGCAGCAGGTCGGCAACTATGCCATCAGGTTCGATTTCAGCGACGGGCACGGGAGTGGTCTTTACACCTACGACTACCTGAGGAAACTGGGCGAACTGCCCCCTGTCTGATCCCCCTTCATGCCGACGCCCGCCACATTCCCCGCCCGCACCACGACCCCCGAGGTTGAACTGGGAAAGCTCCTCCAGCCGAAGTTCGGCCCGGACGGAATGATCCCCTGCATCACGGTGGACCACGCCACGGGCGCGGTCCTGATGTTCGCGTTTATGAACGCGGAGTCGCTCGCGCACACCATTCGCACGCGGAAGGCCACGTACTGGAGCCGCTCGCGCAACAAGCTCTGGGTGAAGGGCGAGGAGTCGGGAAACGTGCTGAAGGTCGTCGACCTCTACGTCGACTGCGACCAGGACGTCCTCCTGCTCAGGGTGGAGAACGCCGGGCTCGGGGCCTGCCACAACGGGTACCCCTCCTGCTTCTACCGCAAGCTCTCCGCCGGCGCCGACCCGGAGCGGCCGGAGACCCTGACGCTTGACTACGCGGCCGAGCGGGCATTCGACCCGGCGGCTGTCTACAAGAAAAAATAGCCCGCCGGGGGGGGCCGGGCTATTCCATGTCGGCCTCGTCCAGGATCGTGATCATCAGGTCGGCGCTCGAGACCACCTGGCCGTCGACCGTGCAGCTCACCTCAGCCACCGCGATCTTGCCGCTGCGCACCTTCGTGAGTTTCGCGTGGATCTCGAGCTGGTCGCCGGGCCTTACCGGTTTCCTGAACTTCACCTTGTCGGCGCTCATGAAGAACGCCGGCTTCGGCACCCAGTTGTTCCAGCGGACGATGAGGATTCCGGCGGCCTGGGCCATGGCCTCGAGCTGGAGGACGCCCGGCATCACGGGGTTGCCCGGGAAGTGCCCGTTGAAGTAGGGCTCGTTGAAGGTGACGTTCTTGATCGCCGTCAATTCCTCCGTTCCCTTGATCTCCACCACCCTGTCGATCATCACGAACGGGTAGCGGTGCGGAAGAATGTCCAGGATGCTCCGGATATCCAGGGTCTTCACGTCCATCGCCGGCGTGGGGCGAAGGGCGCCCTTCCTGCGGCCTCCCCCCTTCTTGCCCTCCTGGAGCCGCTCAAAGAGCGCCTTCGTGAGCTCGGCGTTGATCGCGTGCCCCGGGCGGGTGGCGACGATGTGGGCCTTCAGCGGCATGCCGAGCAGCGAGATGTCGCCCACGATGTCCAGGATCTTGTGGCGCACGAACTCGTCCTTGAAGCGGAGCGGCTCCTTGCTCATCACCTTGTCGCCCTTGATGACGACCGCGCAGTCGAGGGAGCCGCCGCGGATCTTGCCGAGCTTAAGGAGCTCCTCGATGTCCTCGTAGATGGTGAACGTGCGGGCCGGCGCGACTTGGGAGACGTAGGTGTCCGGGTCGATCCCGAGCGAGAGGTGCTGCGTGTGGATGCCCCGGTCGTCGGCGGAGGTGCAGGAGATCTTCAGCCCGTCGTACGGGATCGCGATGATCGAGGAGTTGCCGCGCGTCACCGAGACAGGGGCGTCGAGCGTGTAGTACTCGCGCTCCTTGTCCTGCTCAACCGGCTCGCCCTCTACGATCAGGTTCACGAAGGGCCGCGCCGACCCGTCCATGATGGGGGCCTCGGAGGCGTTCATCTCCACGACCACGTTGTCGATCGAGCACCCCGCCAGGGCGCTCAGGACGTGCTCCACGGTGTGGATCTTCACGTGGCCGGACTGGATCGTGGTCGCCCTCACCAGGTCGGTCACGCGGTCCACCCTCGGCTGGATCTCCGGAGAGCCGGAGAGGTCGACGCGCTTGAAAACGACCCCATGGTTAACCGGCGCGGGTTTAAGGGTTAGCGTGACCGCCTCGCCGGTGTGCAGCGCGCTTCCCTTGATGGTGACGGGGCGCGACAGGGTGCGTTGTTTCATGTTTTGGGATAGGGAGTTTCGGCAGGACCGGGCCGCCAGCGCAAGCGCGGAGAGGCCGCCGCCGCCCCGGCCTTGACAGGCAAGGCTGGGTGCTTAGGACTGAACCTTCCAGCACACAAATAGCACCACCGAAAACGCACGTCCGCCATGCCCGCAGCAAACGACATCCGCAAAGGCCAGGTCATTAAACACAACGGCGAGCCCCACCTCGTCATGGAAACCCAGCACCGCACGCCGGGAAACCTGCGTGCGTTCGTGCAGGTGAAGATGCGCAACCTGCGCTACGGCAAAGCCCTGGACCAGCGCTTCGCCTCGACGGACACGATCGAGGTCCTGCCGACCGACCGCCGCACGCTCGAGTTCAGCTACGCCGACCGCGACTCCTACGCCTTCATCGACCCGACCACCTTCGACCAGATCGAGATGACGGCCGAGACGCTCGGCGACGTGAAGAACTACCTGACGGCCGGCGGTAAGGTCGATGTCCTCTTCGTTGACGACAAGCCCCTCACGGTTGAGATCCCCTCCGCGGTGAACCTGAAGGTGATCGAGTCGGCCGACGGGATCCGCGGCGACACGACGAGCAACGTCCAGAAGCCCGCTAAGCTTGAGACCGGCCTTATGATCCAGGTGCCGCTCTTCGTGAAAGAGGGCGAGATCGTCCGCGTCAGCACGGCCGACGGCAGCTACTTGGGACGCGCCTGATTTCGGGCGCTAGACGACGCGGGCCCAGAGTACCTTCAGGTACCGGCCCTCGAGGCAGTTGGAGTAGACGGGATGATCCGGACCAGGGCCCGTCCTGTCGAAGAACTGCAGACGCCGGTTCAGGCGGTGCGCCGCCTTGATCACGTGCTGCTCGAAGTCCTCCAGGCTCAGGAGCCCCGAGCAGGAGCAGGTGACGAAGATCCCGCCCGGCTTCACGAGCCCGATCGAGAGCTGGTTCAGGTCCTCGTATTTCTGGCGGCCCTCCCAGTTGCCGTGGGCGTCCCGGGTGAAGATGAACTTCGGGGGGTCCAGGACCACCAGGTCCCACGACTCCTTGTTCTGGTACATCTGCCGGGCGTAGGCGAAGGCGTCGGCGTGCACAAAGCTCAGGCGCACCTGGTTCAGGTTCGCGTTGCGCCGGGCCTGCGCGATCGAGACCTCGTCCAGGTCCACGCTCGTCACCTCCCCCGCCCCGCCGAGCACCTTGGCCGAAAGCGAGAACCCTCCCGTGTAGCAGCACAGGTCGAGCATCCGCGCGCCGGCCGAGAACTGGGTGATCCTCCTGCGGTTGTCGCGCTGGTCGCAGAAGAAGCCGGTCTTGTGGCCCTCGGCGAAGTCGACCTCGTAGCGGATGCCGTTCTCCCGGATCTTAACGGTGCGGGGCGCCGCGGCGTTGGTCTCGTTGAAGAGCGAGGGCTTGATTCCCTCTAGGCTTCCCAGGTCGTGGTCCACGTGGACCCGGGCGAACTTGGTGCCCGCCAGCTCGTGCAGGAGCGGGAGCCATTTCGGGAGCCTTTGGGCGATGCCAAGGCTCACCACCTCGCAGAGCAGGACGTCGCCGTAGCGGTCGATCGTCAGCCCGCTTAGGCCGTCGCCGTCGGAGTTGACGAGCCGGTAGGCATCGGTCCCCAGGTCCAGCTTGAAGAGGTCCCTGCGGAGCGCCACCGCCCTCCTGATCGCCGCCTCGAAGTACTCCTCGCCGATCGGGCCCGAGCCGTGCGCCACGACCCGGAGCGGGATCTTGGCCCTGGGGTTAAAGAGGCCTGAGCCCACGGGCTCACCGTTCTTGTCGTAGACCGACACCCAGTCGCCGGGCCTGGCGTCGGGCGACACCTCTCCCAGGAGCCGGGGAAAGATCGCAGGCTGGAAGGTGACGTACTTGAGCTGCGCCCAAGGCCGCGACCAGGACGAGCGGTCGACCACGGTGGTGGGGGGGCGCCGGCAGGGGCCGGGCCTAGGCGACGCGCTCGACGATCGCCGGGGGCGGCGTCGGGCGCTTCGGGGCGAGCCGGTAGGCGTTCTTGAAGTATTCGAGCGCCTGCTCGAGCTTCGCCTCGTCGTTGTAATGGATCATCATCAGGGGTTCGCCCTGCTTGACCTGGGTGCCCACCTTCTTGATCTCCGAGACCCCGACCGAGTGGTCGATCTTGTCGTGCGGGTTCTCCTTGCCGGCGCCGAGCAGGTGGACGCCGCGCGCGATCATCGCCGCATTGATGGTGTGGACGTACCCGCGCTTGGGCGCCGGCAGCTTCCTGATGTGCCGGGCCTGCGGGAACTTCTCGGGATGGTCGATGTAGGTCGTGTCGCCGCCCTGGGCGCGCACGAGCTCCTTGAACTTCTCGAGGGCCGAGCCGTCCGTCAGGTGCCTCTGCACGGTCTGCTTGGCCGAAAGGGTCGAGCCGGCGACGCCCGCCAGGCGGACGATCTCCATGCCGAGCTTGAGCACGAGCTCCTTCACGTCCTCCGGGCCCTCGCCCCTGAGAAGCTGGATCGCCTCCTTGACCTCGAGCGCAGTGCCGACCGAGTCGCCGAGGGGCTGGTTCATGTCGGTTACCAAGGCCACGCAGCGGCGCTTCATCGAGCGGCCAACGCGGGTCATCGAGCGGGCGAGCTGCTTGGCCTGCTCCAGGTCCTTGATGAAGGAGCCGTTGCCCCACTTCACGTCGATCACTAGGCCCTCGGCGCCCTCGGCGAGCTTCTTGGAGAGGACGCTGCCGGTGATCAGGGGAAGGCTCGGGATGGTCCCGGTGTCCTTGCGCAGCTCGTAGAGCTTCGCGTCCGCGGGAGCCAGGTCCTCGTTCTGGGCGATGATGGCCCCGCCGATCTTGGCGAGCTGCTGGGCAAACTGGTCGTTGGTCTGGTGACCCTTGAAGCCGGGGATCGCAGCGAGCTTCTCTAGCGTGTTGATCACGTAGTCGTGCTCCACGCCGCACATCATCGGCACCACGACGCCCGAGGCCATCGCAAGGGGGACCAGGACGAGCGAGGTCTTGTCGCCCACGCCACCGGTCGAGTATTTGTCGATCTTCGGCTTGGCGATGTGGGAGAGGTCGATCACCTCGCCGGAAAGCATCATCTCCTCGGTGAGGTCCGCCGTCTCCTGCGCGGACATGCCGGAGAAGTAAATCGCCATGGCGAGCGCCGCAAGCTGGTGCATCGGCATCTCTCCATCAAGCGTGCTATCAATGATATAACGGATCTCCTCCTGGGTAAATTCCCCGCCGTCGCGCTTCTTTTCGATAAGGAAGTTGAACGATGGTTTAATGAATCGCCTGGCCGGTATATTGCGTTTGCTCGTCATGGAGTGAAGTGGCGGAAGGAAAGTCCCCCGGGACGGGGAAAGCGTACGAGCCAACACGCTCCCATGAAAATGTCGAGCCAAAACGGCGCATAGACTCCACGCTTGCGCCTGCCGCCAACGGGATGGTGAAGTGGCCGGATGCACCTTGCGTTCGACTTGATCGGCGAGCTCGAAGCGGCCCTCGCGTCCGCGGCGACCGCGGCGGGCCTTGAGCCGGGCTCCTTCGCGCCCGGGGTGCGGACCTCAGACCCGCGGCACGGCGACTTCCAGGCCAACGGGATCCTCGGGGCGGCCAAGCGGGCCGGAAAGCCGCCCAGGCCCCTTGCGGAAGCCGTTGTCGCCCAGATTGGCGCAGGGGTGAGGGAGGCCTTCGACATCTCGGTGGCCGGCCCCGGATTCATCAATTTCACGGCGAAGCCCGCCATGCTCCTGGAGTGGCTCAAGGCCCACCGCTCGGCCGCCGAGCTCGAGGCGGGGGCCTCCGCGGCCCACCGGGACGAGACCTGGGTCGTCGACTACAGCTCGCCGAACGCGGCCAAGCAGATGCATGTCGGCCACCTGCGCTCGGCCGTGATCGGCGAGGCGGTGTCGAGGCTCCTTGCGTTCACCGGCGCGCGCGTGGTCCGCGACAACCACATCGGCGACTGGGGCACCCAGTACGGGAAGCTGATATGGGCCTGCAAGCGGCACCTCGACGAGGCGGCTGTCCTGAGGGACCCGATCGCCGAGTTCGAGCGCCTCTACAAGCTCGGCAACACCGCGGCGGAAGGGGACCCGAAGGTCATGGAGGAGGCCCGCAGCGAGCTCGTGAAGCTCCAGGCCGGCGACCCCGAGAACACCGCGCTCTGGGACCGGATCAACACGGCGAGCCTGGCCGCGTTCCAGGTGATCTACGACCGCCTCGACATCCGCTTCGACGAGACCCTCGGGGAGAGCTTCTACAACGACAAGGTCTCGAGGGTCTACACCGAGCTGGCCGAGACGGGCCTCTCGAGCCAGAGCGAGGGCGCGCAGGTGGTCTTCCACCCGGAGCACCCCCGGTTCAAGACCCAGCCGATGATCGTCCGAAAGTCTGACGGGGCGGCCAACTACGCCACGACCGACCTGGCGACGATCCTGTACCGTACCGAGCACTTCCGCGCCAGCTGCATCCTCTACGTAGTGGACAAGCGCCAGGGGGACCACTTTGAGCAGCTCTTCCTGACCGCCGGAAAGTGGTTCGCTAAGACCGGCCGCACGCTCCCGCGCCTTGTCCACGTGGACTTCGGGACGGTGCTCGGGGAGGACGGCAAGCCGCTGAAGACCCGCACTGGCGACAACATCAAGCTGAAGGACCTCCTGGACGAGGCCGCCGAGCGCGCCTACCTCCTCGTGAGCGAGAAGAGCCCCGACTTCCCGGAGGCGGAGCGCCGCACGATCGCGGAGATCGTGGGCACCGGGTCCGTGCAGTACGCCGACCTCTCGCAGAACCGAGCGAGCGACTACCTCTTCTCCTGGGACAAGATGATCTCCCTGGACGGCAACACGGCGGCGTACCTCCTCTACGCCCTCGCCAGGATCCGCTCGATCTTCCGCCGCCACGGCCTCGAATGCGGCGACCCCGCCGCCGAGGCGGGAGCCGACGTCTTCCAGACCCCGGGCGAGGTCGCCCTTGCCCGCAAGCTCGTCAAGTTCTCCGACACCCTGCGCCTTTCGACGGAGACCCTCTGCCCCCACTTCCTCTGCCTCTACCTCTACGAGCTCGCGGGGGAGTTCAGCACCTTCTACAACGCGGACAAGGTGATCGTCGACGACCCCGTGGTCCGCGCCCGTCGCCTGATGCTGTGCGCCCGCACGCTGCTCATCCTGGAGACCGGGCTAAGGCTCCTCGGGCTGCGCACCCTCGAGCGGATGTGAGCGGCGAGAAAACACGCTTGCCGACGCCGCCGTCCCTAACCACCTTCCCCCCAACATGGCCACGCAGGAATTCTACATTCGCGAGGCGTCCGAGAACGAGGCCAGGGGCCCATTCAACCTAGAGCAGCTCGTGTCGCTGGCGGAGACCGGACAGGTGACGCTCGACACGCTCTGGTACGACCCGGCACTTGAGGACTGGGCCCTCATCGGGTCCAACGACGACCTGAAGGCCCAGCTCTTCCCCGAGAAGCGCAAGCTGCGCATGAAGGTGAAGGAAGTCATCCCCACGACGAAGAAGGAGGATTCCCTGGCCCCGATCACCGTCGAGGACATGCTGGCCGGCGCCGAGGGCAGGACCGCCGACACCAAGGACAAGGCGGATCCGGGCATCATGCAGGCCCATGCGGCC
>CAISPT010000228.1 GCA_903887455.1 uncultured Opitutaceae bacterium
AACCTTCGGGGACCGCTTCCAGATGAGGGCGTGGGTCAACGAGCTGAAGAATCCCACGCGGGCGCAGCAGCGCCGTTTGCTGCTCGAGCTCGAGGCGTGCTTCCTCTGGCTCGCAGACCAGGCCTATTCCAAGACGCAGGACGCGGCGACCCGGTGGAGCGAGGGCGAGTCCACCTCGGGACTGCAGCGCGTGGAGCTCATGGCCAAGTGCATGGCCGAGCGGTTTCACGAGAACCTCACGGTCGCGGACGTCGCCAAGGCCGCGAAGCTCCACCCGAACTACGCGATGCCCCTCTTCAGGAAGCACTGCGGGGTCACAATCCGCGACTACCTGCTCCAGTACAGGATCACCCACGCGCAGAGGTTACTCCTGACGACCGACGACAAGGTGATCGACGTCGCGCTCGCGAGCGGCTTCAGCTCCCAGAGCTCGTTCTACGCCGCCTTCGTGAAATTGGTGAAGACGACCCCTCAGGCGTTCCGGCGGCGGGTCGAGCCCTGACGGGGGGCTACGCCTTGCCGGGCCATGAGGCCTGCTCGTCGAAATCGGGCGCCGAGGCCTCGCGGAACTCCTCGCCGTGGATGAGGCGGCGCCTCGTCCCCGGCCGCGCCAGGAGCGAGTAGAGTTTTCGGACGCCGAAGACGATCATGTCCGCCGGCGAACCCGGGGCGATCTGGCCAAAGCCGGGGAGGCCCATGATGGCCGCGGGGCCCGTCGTGACGACCGAAGGGGCGAAGGCGAGCCGGGTGTCCAGGTGGGCGAGCCGCACGCTCTGGACAAAAACCTCGACCATGTCGAAGTCCCCCCAGCCGATGAACGCGTCGCACACGTTGTCCCCGCCGCACGCGACGGTCACGCCGGCATCGGCGAACTCATGGATCAGGGTAAGACCCCGCCACTGGGGCGTCTTCGGCGTCCCAAACTTCTCGCCCGGGAGCGCCGGCAGCCTGGACCTTCCCTGAAGGTGGATGTTCGTCAGGGGAAGCGAGATGATGCTGATCCCCGCCTCCTTCACCAGGGCTATCGTCTCCCGGGCGCGCTCGGGGGACTGGACCGAAAGCGAGCAATTGTGGCCGCACGCCACCGGATAGGGAAAATGGTTGCGGAGCACAGCCTCGGCGGTCGCCCGAAGGCACTCGGCGCCCACCAGGTCGCTCTCGTCCACGTGGAGGTCCAGGCCGATCCCGAGCTCGCGGGCGGCCGCCATCACGTTGTCGAGCTGCCTGGCGATGTCGGGATTAGGCTGCGGGAAGCCGCCGAAGGCGTTCACCTTGTGCTGTGCGCTCAGCTTCACGATGTTGTCCGCTCCGCCGCCAAAGAACTCCGTGAAGGAGAAGAGGCTCACGACCTGCACCTCCACCCTGCCAGCCCATTCGTCCCTCAGGCGCGAGACGGCCGCGAGTGAGCCGACACCGGTCCGCCGGTTGATGTCGATGTGGCTGCGAAGGGCCCGGGTGCCGTTGGCCCACGTGGTCCTCAGGGCGAAGTCCGACCTCCGGTAGACGTCCTCCTCGGTCCAGAGGACGCTGTCGGCGTGAAGCACCCCGAGCGACTCCCAGAAGTCGCTGTGGATCCCCGGCGCCCGGTCCCAGGTGTAGCACTTGTCGAGGTGGGTGTGGACCTCGAGCAGGCCCGGGAATACCAGCGACCCCCCGAGATCGGTGACGCGCGCCGGTGTTGCCCCGGCGCCGGCCGGGCCGGAGTCCTTCACCGAGACGATGCGGCTTCCGTCGACCAGGACGTCGCACTCGCGCCACGGCTCGAGTGGCGAAGAGCCCTCCACCGGCTTGTTCAGCGGCGCAGGCAGGCAGGCGAGGGGAATTCGGGCGCGTTGGAAAAGGTGCACGGAGGTGGGTTCGGCAGGGCTGCTCGCCGGGAGCAAGGCCACGATCGGAAGACGAACGCAAACGAAAATGTGGCGGCAGGGGGGATTCGGGAGGGGCGGCTACCGCTCTTCTTCGCCCGCGGGATGGATTTTGTTGCAAGTGCGCTCGGATTTCAATTCGAGTCACGAACAGGCCGCGGCGCCATGTTGCGCGGCGCGGCTTATCCCATGTTTTCAAAATTTCCTGCGCGCCACGTCCTGCTCCCGCTCGTGATCGGCGCCCTTTTCGCCTCCGGGTGCGGGCGGCAGGCCGAGCCGGCCAAGGTCGCCGAGGACACCCAGGCCCCAGCGGCCAAGCCCCTCCTCAAGGTGGGGTTCAAGCTCGACTGGTATCCCTCGCCCGAGCACGGCGGCTTCTTCCAGGCGCTCGCGAAGGGCTACTACCGCGACGCGGGCCTGGACGTCACGATCAACGCGGGCGGGCCGGGCC
Source organism: uncultured Opitutaceae bacterium (assembly GCA_903887455.1). Classification (GTDB taxonomy): domain Bacteria; phylum Verrucomicrobiota; class Verrucomicrobiia; order Opitutales; family Opitutaceae; genus Palsa-1447. The sequence continues at coordinate 2,317 of CAISPT010000228.1, forward strand.
CGGTCCCGCTGCCCATCGTCTCGACGGGACGGATGGACATGGCGATCGGACGCTGCGACGACCTGATCATCGCGGTCGAGCAGGGCCTGCCCCTCGTGGTCGTCTGCGCCCAGATGGAGCACGATCCCCAGGCCGTCATGGTCCACGAGGACGGGCCCGTGAAGAGCTTCATGGACCTCGAGGGCCGCTCGGTGATGAGCAACCCGGGCGCCCACTGGGTCGAGTACATCCAGCACCGCTACGGGGTCCATTTCAACCTGATCCCCATGGACTACGGGATCGCGCGCTTCATGACGGACAAGTCGTTCATCCAGCAGTGCTTCATCACGAACGAGCCGTACTTCGCCGAGCTCCATGGGGCGAAGACGCGCGCGCTGCTGATCTCGAGCGGCGGCTACGACCCCTACCGGGTGATCTACGCGAACCGCAATTTCGTGGCGAACCATCCCGACGCC
>CAISPT010000229.1 GCA_903887455.1 uncultured Opitutaceae bacterium
CGCGTGGCTCGTGGACACCTTCAAGAAGGATAACGGCATCGACCTGCGCAAGGACCCGATGGCCCTCCAGAGGCTCAAGGAGGAGGCTGAGAAGGCGAAGATCGCCCTCTCCTCGACGCAGTCGGTCGACATCAACCTCCCCTTCATCACAGCGGATGCATCGGGCCCGAAGCACCTGAACGTGCAGCTCACCCGGGCGAAGATGGAGCAGATCTGCGACAGCCTCTCCGAGCGCTGCATCCAGCCGTTCAAGAACTGCCTGAAGGACGCGGCCCTCACCTCGTCCCAGATCGACGATCTCGTGCTCGTGGGCGGCATGACCCGCATGCCGAAGATCGTCGAGATCGCCAAGACGCTCGGCGGCAAGCAGCCGCACCAGGGCGTTAATCCCGACGAGGTCGTGGCGGTCGGCGCCGCGATCCAGGGCGGCGTCCTCAAGGGCGAGGTCCGAGACGTCCTCCTCTTGGACGTCACCCCGCTGACGCTCGGCATCATGACGGCCGGCGACGTCGCCACCGCGATGATCCCGCGCAACACGACGATTCCCTCCAAGAAGACCCAGACCTTCTCGACCTACAGCGACAACCAGCCCTCTGTCGAGATCGTGGTCCTCCAGGGCGAGCGCCCGATGGCCCGCGACAACAAGACCCTCGGCACGTTCCGCCTGGACGGCATCCCGCCGGCCGCGCGCGGCACGCCGCAGATCGAGGTCACCTTCGACATCGACGCCAACGGCATCCTCCACGTGTCCGCCAAGGACCTGGGGACAGGCAAGGACCAGAAGATCACCATCCAGGGCTCGTCCGGCCTCTCCAAGGAGGAGGTCGAGAAGATGACCAAGGAGGCCGAGCTCAACGCCGCCGAGGACAAGAAGCGCCGCGAGGCCGTCGAGACCCGCAACCAGCTTGATTCGTCCGTCTACCAGCTCGAGAAGGCCCTGAAGGAGGCCGGCGACAAGCTGGCCGCCGACAAGAAGGGCAAGGTCGAGGCCGTCCTCTCGGACGCAAAGAAGGCCCTCGAGTCAAACGACGGGGACAAGATGAAGAGCGCGCTCGAGGAGCTCACCAAGGTGGGCGCCGAGTTCTACGCCGAGGCCCAAGCGGCGGCGAAAGCCGGCGCGGAGGCCGGCGGCCCCAGCCACTCCGCCGAGCCGGGCCCCGCGCCCAAGGCCGAGAAGAAGGCCGACGTCGTCGACGCGGACTTCGAGGTAGTGGACGACGAGAAGAGCAAGAAGTAGCAATTTCCGGATGCGGGTCGGCTCTCCGCCGGCCCTTTCCGACCTTCAACCCAAAACAAAAACCATATGGCTAAAGTCAAAATCAGACCGATAGGTGATCGCGTCCTCGTGAAGCATCTCGAGGACAAAGAGCAGGTCCGCGGGGGCATTATCATCCCGGACAGCGCCAAAGAGAAGCCGCAGGAGGCCGAGGTCATCGCCCTTGGCACCGGCAAGCGCGACGAGAGCGGCAAGGTCATCCCCTTCGAGGTGAAGGTGGGCGACCGTGTCCTCGTCGGCAAGTACGGCGGCACCGAGGTGAAGCTCGAGGAGCAGAAGTACACCCTCGTCCGCGAGGACGACATCCTCGGCGTGATCGCCTGAGGCGGGTAAACACGAATTAGAAACCACAAAAAGAGACTTAAACACAATGGCCGCTAAACAACTCCTCTTCGACGAGTCCGCTCGTCAGAAAATCCTCCGGGGCGTCGAGCTCCTCTCCCGCGCCGTCAAGGTGACGCTCGGGCCCAAGGGCCGAAACGTCGTCATCGACAAGAAGTTCGGTTCACCGACCGTCACCAAGGACGGCGTCACCGTCGCCAAGGAAATCGAGCTGCCGGACCCGTACGAGAACATGGGCGCGCAGATGGTCAAGGAGGTCGCCTCCAAGACGTCCGACGCCGCCGGTGACGGCACCACGACCGCCACGGTGCTCGCCGAGGGCATCTACCGCGAGGGCCTGAAGAACGTCACCGCGGGCTCCAACCCGATCTTCCTGAAGCGCGGCATTGACAAGGCCGTCGAGGCCGCCGTTGGCGAGCTCGCCCGCATCTCCAAGAAGGTCTCCGACCGCGAGGAGATCCGCCAGGTCGCCACCGTCTCCGCCAACTGGGACGACACGATCGGCAACATCATCGCCGATGCCATGGACAAGGTCGGCAAGGACGGCACCATCACGGTCGAGGAAGCCAAGTCCATCGAGACGACCCTCGAGGTCGTCGAGGGCATGCAGTTCGACAAGGGCTACCTCTCCCCGTACTTCGTCACGAATGCGGAGGCCATGGAGGCCGTGATCGAGGACGCCTACGTCCTCATCCACGAGAAGAAGATCAGCGCCCTCAATGACCTGCTCCCGCTTCTCCAGACGGTGGCCAAGAGCGGCAAGCCGCTCCTGATCATCGCCGAGGAGGTCGAGGGCGAGGCGCTCGCCGCGCTCGTCGTCAACAAGATCCGCGGCACGCTCAACGTCGTGGCCGTCAAGGCCCCCGGCTTCGGCGACCGCCGCAAGGCGATCCTCGAGGACATCGCCATCCTCACGGGTGGGCGCTGCTTCACCGAGGACCTGGGCATCAAGCTTGAGAACGTCACGGTGAGCGACCTCGGCCGCGCAAAGCGGATCGTGGTCGACAAGGA
>CAISPT010000230.1 GCA_903887455.1 uncultured Opitutaceae bacterium
CCGCAGTAGTCGGAGAGGATCTGAAGGCCCTCGGAAAGCGTGGCCGGGGCGGTGTTCGGAAGCTCGAGCTGGTAGAGCGTGTGGTCGAACGAGGTGGACGCGTTCGTGTCGGCGCCGAAGCCCATCCCGAGTCGCTGGAGGGCCTCCACGAGCGTCGCGTTCGGGTAGTGCGTGCTCCCGTTGAACGCCATGTGCTCGAGGAAGTGGGCGAGGCCCCGCTGATCCTCCCTCTCCTGGAAGGAGCCGGCGAGGACCAGAAGCCGGAGCGAGGCCCGTCCCTTTGGCTCGTGGTTGGGCATGACGACGTACCTGAGCCCGTTCGGCAGGGTCCCGAACCTCGCGGCCGGGTCCGCCTTCAGGTCGCTCTCTGCCTGGGGGAAGGGGATCGGTGACGCCCAGAGCGGCGAGGCGAGCAGGACGAGCAGGAGGGCCAGCGCGGAGGGCAGGGTAAAACGTCGCATCATGGGAAGGCGATCGTGACAGCGCCCGGGGCGCCGAGACAGCAAAAAACTTTCCGTAAAACTTGTTGTGGAACACCGGGGGCGTATAGCTGTGTGAGTCCTACGCATGCACAACGACAGCCCATGATCTGGATCTACCGGCTCCTGTTCCCGTTCGTGATGCTGGCCCTGTCGCCGTACTACGTCCTCAGGATGCGCCGGCGCGGGGGCTACTCCCGAGGCTTCACCCACCGCTTCGGGGCCGGCCCGACCCTTCCACCCGCCCGGCCCGGCTCCCGCCGCGTGTGGCTGCAGGCCGTGAGCGTCGGGGAGATGCTCGCCATTGAGCCCATCCTCAAGGCCCTGGCGGCCGACGGCACCGAGGTCGTCCTGACGACCACGACAAGCACCGGCTTCCGGCTCGCCGCCGACCGCTACCTCAAGCTGGTCCTCTCCGCGGGCTACTTCCCGATCGACTGGCTGCCCTTCTCGGCCCGGGCCTGGGAGCGGATCCGGCCTGACCTGGCGATCATCACCGAGGGCGAGCGCTGGCCCGAGCACCTCAGGCAGGCCGGGCGCCGCGGCGTCCCGGTCCTGTGCATCAACGCGAGGATATCGGACAGGAGCTACGTGCGACTAAGGCGCTTTCCCTTCGCCGGCAGGCTCGTGACCGGGGGCATTGGCCGGCTCCTGGCGGCATCGGCGGGGGACGCGGAGCGCTTCCGCGCGCTCGGCTACCCGGCCGACCGCATCGAGGTGACCGGGAACATCAAGCTCGATGTCTCCATCCCGCTTCTTGATCCGGCGGCCCTGGCGGCTCTCGGCACCGAGCTCGGCCTTGGAGAGGGGCGCCTCGTCCTCCTGGGGTCCTCCACCTGGCCGGGCGAGGAGGAGGCCCTTGTCGACGCCCTGGTGGCCGCCCGGGCCAAGGGGATCCCGTGCTCCCTGCTGCTCGTACCCAGGCACGCCGAGCGCCGGTTCGAGGTCGAGAAACTCCTGAAGTCGACCGGCCTATCGTACCACTTCCGGTCCCGGGGCAGGGCGCCGGCCCCTGTCGACGTCGCGGTCGGCGATACGACCGGCGAGCTGCGCGCGCTCACCCAGCTCGCCGACCTTGTCTTCGTCGGCAAGAGCCTGCCCCCCCACGACGGCGGCCAGACCCCGGTCGAGGCGGCTAGCCTCGGCAAGGCGCTCCTGTTTGGACCGGGCATGGCCAACTTCCGCACGATTTCGGAGGACCTGCTCCTGCGCGGCGCGGCACGCAGGGTGGCCGACGCCCCCGCGCTGGTCCGCGAGGCGCTGCTGCTCCTGGGCAACCGGGAGCTCCGGCAGGCGGCCGCCGCCGCCTCGGCGGCGTGGAGGAGGGAGAACGGCGGGGGAGTCGACAGGACGCTCGCGGCCATCCGACGCGAGTTTGCGGCAATTAATAAGGCCCGGTGATCCCCGGGTCCGTTCCCTGTCATACCGGATTCCTGCGCAAGGATCGACCTTGCCTTAGACCTGCCAGTTTCTTCATCTAGACGCTCCTGCTCTAACGCTGGACCCGCAGATCGGGCGAACACCTACAACACACACAAAGACACTCCCATGGCTGTCAAAATTGCTATCAATGGTTTCGGCCGCATCGGCCGGCTGGTATTCCGCGCTCTCGTCGAACAGGGCCTCCTCGGCTCCAAGTTCGACGTCGTCGCCGTTGGCGACATCGTGCCGGCCGACAACCTGGCCTACCTCCTTAAGTACGACTCCACGCAGGGCCGCTTTGCCGGCACCGTGACGTCCAAGAAGTCGGCCCCGGAGAAGGCGGAGGACGATGTCCTTGTGGTGAACGGCCACGAGATCAAGGTCGTGAGCGCCAAGACGCCCGCGGAGCTGCCCTGGGGCGCCCTCGGCGTCCAGGTCGTGATCGAGTCGACCGGCCTCTTCACCGACGCCGAGAAGGCCAAGGGCCACCTGGCCGCCGGCGCAAAGAAGGTCATAATTTCCGCTCCCGCCAAGGGCGAGGACGTGACGGTCGTCCTCGGCGTGAACGACGGCAAGTACGACGCCGCCAAGCACAACATCATCTCGAACGCCTCCTGCACGACGAACTGCCTGGCGCCTGTCGTCTACGTGCTCCTTAAGGAGGGCTTCGGGGTCGAGGAGGGACTCATGACCACGATCCATTCCTACACCGCCACGCAGAAGACCGTGGACGGTCCGTCCAAGAAGGACTGGAAGGGCGGCCGCTCGGCTGCGATCAACATCATCCCGTCGACGACCGGCGCTGCCCGCGCCGTCGGCCTGGTTCTCCCCGAGGTCAAGGGCAAGCTCACCGGCATGTCCTTCCGCGTCCCGACGCCCACGGTCTCCGTGGTCGACCTGACCGTCCGCACCGTCAAGGAGACCTCCTACAAGGAGATCTGCGAGGCGATGAAGCGGGCCAGCGAGACGTACCTGAAGGGCATCCTCGCCTACACGACCGACGAGGTCGCCTCCTCGGACTTCATCCATGACAAGAGCTCGTCGATCTTCGACGCCGGCTCGGGCATGGAGCTCAACAGCCGCTTCTTCAAGCTCGTCAGCTGGTACGACAACGAGTGGGGCTACAGCAACCGCTGTATCGACCTTCTCAACAAGGTCGCAGCCGGCCTATGAGCTTCAAGAGCATCCGCGACCTCCAACTCTCGGGTAAGCGCGTCCTTGTCCGCGTGGACTTCAATGTCCCGCAGGACAAGGCGACCGGCGCCATCACCAACAACCAGCGGATCGTGGCCGCGCTGCCGACGATCCGCTACGCGCTCGACCAGGGCGCGGCGGTTGTCCTGATGAGCCACCTCGGGCGCCCCGACGGCAAGCGGATCGCCAAGTTCTCGCTGAAGCCGGTGGCCACGGAGCTGGAGAAGCTCCTCGGCAAGCCCGTCTCGTTTCTGTCCGACTGCGTCGGAGCCGAGGTCGAGGCCGCCTGCGCGACCCTGGCTCCGGGCTCGGTGACCCTTCTCGAGAACCTCCGGTTCCACATCGAGGAGGAGGGCAAGGTGAAGCTCGAGGACGGCACGTCCCAGAAGGCCGACCCGGCCTCTGTGGCGGCCTTCCGCGCGAGCCTCTCCAAGCTCGGTGACGTCTACGTGAACGACGCGTTCGGGACGGCCCACCGTGCGCACTCCTCCATGGTCGGCGTCAACCTGCCGCAGAAGGCGGCGGGCTTCCTGATGGAGGCCGAGCTGAAGGCGTTCGCAGCGGTCATCGACTCGCCGAGGCGCCCGCTCCTGGCGATCCTTGGCGGAGCTAAGATCGCGGACAAGATCCCGCTGATCCGAAACCTCCTCGACAAGGCCGACGAGATCATCATCGGCGGCGGCATGGCCTACACCTTCAAGAAGGTCATGAACGGCATGGAGATCGGCTCGAGCCTGTTCGACCCGGAAGGGGCGAAGATCGTGGGCGAGCTCATCGAGAAGGCCAAGGCCCGCGGGGTGTCCATCATCCTGCCCGTCGACTACGTCTGCGCCGACAAGTTCGCGCCCGACGCCGCGACCCGCCCGGCCGACGACCAGACCGGAATCCCGAAGGACTGGATGGGCCTCGACGCGGGCCCCAAGTCCATCGTCCTCTACCGCGAGGCCATCCTCCGCGCCAAGACCATCATCTGGAACGGCCCGAGCGGGGTGTTCGAGTTCGAGAAGTTCGCGGGTTCGACCAAGGCGATGGCCGAGGCGATCGCCGAGGCGACGTCCCACGGGGCCACCACGGTGGTCGGCGGCGGCGACACGGCCACCGCGGCCAAGAAGTTCAAGGTGGCCGACAAGGTCACCCACTGCTCCACGGGCGGCGGCGCCAGCCTCGAGTACCTCGAGGGCAAGGTCCTTCCCGGCGTAGCGTTCCTGGAATCCTGACACCCATCCGGCCCCCCCGGGGCCACTCCCAACATGATCCGAAAGAAACTGATCGCCGGCAACTGGAAGATGAACAAGACCTCGGCTGACGCCGTGTCCCTGGCCCGCGAGCTCGTCGCGTCCGTAGGGTCGGCCCCCGAGGTCGAGGTCGTGATCTGCCCGCCGTTCACGGCGCTGGAGGCCGTGGCCAAGGCGATCGACGGATCGCTGATCAAACTCGGCGCGCAGAACATGCACTTCGAGGCCTCGGGCGCCTTCACCGGCGAGGTCTCGGCCCCGATGCTGCGCGCCCTCTTCGCGACGCACGTGATCCTCGGCCACAGCGAGAGGCGCGCCCTCTTCGGTGAGACTGACGAGCTCGTGAACAAGAAGGTGCTCGCGGCCCTCAAGAACCAATTGAAGCCAATCCTGTGCGTCGGCGAGACCCTCGCCGAGCGTGAGAGCGGATCCACGCTCAAGGTCGTGCAGACCCAGACCGAGCGCGGCCTTGAGGGGGTCAGCAAGGAGCAGGCGGCAACCCTGGTGGTCGCCTATGAGCCCGTCTGGGCGATCGGCACCGGAAAGGTCGCCTCGACCGAGCAGGCTCAGGAGGTCCACGCGTTCATCCGCGGTCTCCTCACCAAGCACTACGGCGAGGCCGTGGCCCAGAAGGTGCGCATCCTCTACGGCGGCTCGATGAAGCCCGCCAACGCCCCCGAGCTCCTGGCCCAGAAGGACATCGACGGAGGCTTGATCGGCGGCGCAAGCCTCGAGGCCCGCAGCTTCACCGAGCTGGTCAAGGCCGCCTCCGTCACCGTCTAGCCCTACGGCTTGCCCTGCGGGTCTCCGTAGGTCTTGCGGAGCTTCTCGGCTGAGCGCCGGGAGGCCTCCGCGGCGAAGCTCTCAAGCGTGCCGGCGTTCTGGCGCGCGAGGAGCGCGTCGGCCTCAGGGATCGAGACCCCTTCGCGGATCCGCACGGCCCGGTAAATCTTCAGCATGGCGACCCAGCCGGGGTAGGGGCTAGGGTCCTGCTTGCCCGCTTCCAGCTGGGACTTGACGCATCCCGAGAGGTAAGCGGCCAGAAGGAGGCCCCTCTCGCTCGAGTTGGCGAACTCCGAGAGCCCCTTCTTTACGTCGCACCACGGCACGGCGTCGGGCCCAAGGTCGACGACCACGTCGTCGCTTTCCAGGGAGTACCGCAGGATCGTGTTGGAGTCCCTGGCCACCTCGCGATTCTTCTCGGACTCCCTGCCGGAGCCGGCGAGGTCGCCGGAGGCGTTCATCTCGAAAAGGCGGATGGCTTCCAGGACCTGGTCGCGGCTGACGGGTGTCGACGCGGACAGAGGGGAGGCGAGCGCGAGGGCGGCCGCCAGGACGCAGAGGGGTGATCGGGGCTTCAAGGGGGCGGGAGGCCCCCCACGTCACCCAATGCCCGGCAAATTTGCAACGATTAGTGGGTGCGGATTGCGAGGCTGCCGGCCAGCCACCGCAGAAAGCCCGTGTCGCCCGGCAGGCGCCCGAGGGCCGCGGCCGCCGCGTCCGAGCGCTCGCGGGCCATGCGGCGCGCGGCGTCGACGCCGTGGACGGAGACGTAGGTGGCCTTTCCGCTCCGGGCGTCCTTGCCCGCGGTCTTGCCCAGGGTAGGCGTGTCCGAGGTGGCATCCAGGACGTCGTCGACGATCTGGAAGGCAAGGCCCAGATCCCGGCCCGCCGCGCGAAGCGTGCCGAGTTCGCTCGGGGAGGCTCCGCCGCAGAGGCCGCCCATCGCGAGGGAGGCCTCTATCATGGCGGCCGTCTTGCTCAGGTGGATGAAGTCGAGCTGCGCAGGGCTGGCCCCCGCTCCCCGCTCCGCCAGGAGATCCTCCATCTGGCCCCCGATGAGCCTGGTGCTTCCGGCCGCGCCGGAAAGCTCGGCCACGAGCGAGTTTGCGAGCGCCGGGTAGGCGCCGTAGGCGCCGGAGAGGATGCTGAAGGCGAGCGTCAGCAGGGCGTCGCCCGCCAGGAGGGCCGTCGCCTCGTCGAAGGCCTTGTGCGCCGTGGGCCGGCCGCGCCTCAAGTCGTCGTCGTCCATGCACGGCAGGTCGTCGTGGACCAGCGAGTAGGTGTGTACGCACTCGAGCGCCACGGAGGCCGGCACCGGGTCGGACGCCGGCCTGGTGGCAAAGAGCTTGGCCGCGGACAGCACGAGGACCGGCCGGAGCCTCTTGCCGCCTGCGGTCATGGAGTACCGCATCGCCTCGTGCAGGCGGCTGGACGGCACCGAGCTAGCCGGCAGCAGGCGCTCGATCGCCGCCTCGACCGTCCCGACAAGCCCCTTCATCTCCTCTCCATAGTCCATGGGTCTAGTCAGCTGAAACGGGGAACGGCTGCCGAGAACAAACTCGCCAAGCCGGTGGCCTTCGCCCATATAGGCGCGGTCCACCGATGCCCACCTACGAGTACGCTTGTTCAAAGTGCGGTCACCATTTCGACCAGTTCCAGTCGATGCGGGACGAGCCGCTGAAGAAGTGCCCTAAGTGCAAGAAGTCTGCCCTGAAGCGCTTGATCGGCGGGGGCGCCGGCCTCATCTTCAAGGGGTCCGGCTTCTACATCACCGACTACAAGAACAAGGGCATGGCCTCCTCCGCCGCGGCCGAGTCCAAGGCGCCCGCGCCCAAGGCCGCGGAGGCGCCGGCGAAGCCCGCCCCGACCAAGAAATAGCACTCCTCCCATGATGACCAAAGTTAAGAAGGCACAGAAGGGTCCAAGCTGGCTCGAGGTCGGACTGGGCGCGGCCCTGAGCGTGGTTCTCGGCGTCGCCCTGGGCGCCGTCTACCTGATCACCAAGCCCGTCCAGACGGTGAAGGAGATACCGAAGGACGCCCCGGCGGATGCCGTCTACTACATCGAGGGGGTCAGGGACTTCAACAAGTCGGTCGTGATTGAGGAGAAGAGGAAGAGCCTGGCCGCGGGCGAGACGATCGCGGTGGAAGAGGGGGAGGCGAACGCCTTCATCGGGAGCCTATCGAAGCCCTCGTCGCCGAGCGCCAAGCCCGGGGACAAGGCCCCGCCGGCCGACGCGAAACTCCTGGACCCTGGGACCCTGAACATCCGCATCCGCGGGGGGAAGATCCAGTTCGCCGTCCCGGTCGCCTACAACATTCTGACCCTCACGGGCTCCGTGATTGTCCAGGCAAGCGGCGAGTTCGTCCGCAGCGGCTCGAGCTTCGAGTTCGTCCCCGAGCGGATCACAGCGGGGGGATGCCCGCTCGTGCGCCTGCCGATCCTGAAGGACTACATCGTCAGGAAGTTCCTTTTCGCAATGCCAGTGCCCGAGGACATCGCCGCGGCCTGGCCCAAGCTCGCCGACGTCACCATCGAGGGCTCCACGCTGCGGTTGAAGATGCCGTAGGCCGGGGCCCGAAGCCTGCGTGTCGAAGAGCCTCAAGAGCATCGGGGTCATCTCGTTCCTGACGGTCGTATCGAGGATGCTCGCGCTCGTGCGCGACTCCCTGGCCTTCGCCATCTTCGGCTCTGGCTGGCTCTACTCGGCGTTCCTGACGGCCTTCATCCTGCCGAACCTCTTCAGGCGGCTTCTGGCTGAGGGCTCGATGACAGCCGCCTTCGTGCCGACGCTCCAGGAGGAGCTCCATGCCAACGGCAAGGAGGGTACCTATAGGCTCCTGTCAAAGGTGGCCTCGTGGCTCCTGGTCGTGACCGGGGCGCTGGTCCTCCTGGCGGCCGCACTCCTCTCCCAGGCAAGGCGCCTGCCCGGCCACGAGGAGAAGTGGTACGTCGCGGCGGACCTGGCTGTCATCCTTTTCCCCTACCTTGCGCTCATCAGCCTCGCCGCCGCCTTCAGCGCCGCCTTAAACGTGCACCGGCACTTCGTGGAGCCGGCCCTTTCTCCGATCTGGCTCAATATCGCCATGATCGCGACCCTCGCCGGGGCGGGCCTGCATTTCGCGAGCACGCCCCTGGGCGAGGTCCATTGGCTCTGCGCGGGTGTCCTTGCGGGCGGCGTTCTCCAGGCCGCGGTGCCCGCGGCGGTGCTCGTTTCCATGGGGTGGCGTCCCGCCTTCGACTTGGGCCTCTCCCCGCGGGTCCGCGAGATCGCGCTCCTGATGACGCCCGGCATCTTCGGGACGGCCATCTACCAGATCAACTTCTCGGTGTCTCGGTTCATCGCCTTCTCCCTCGACGACTCTTCGGCGACCTACCTGTTCAACGTGAACCGCCTGATGGAGTTTCCCATCGGGGTGTTCGCGGTGGCGGTGTCCACCGTGGTCTACCCGCTGATCGCCGCCCACGCGGTGAAGGGCGACTTCCGGTCGATGGCGACGGACTTCCAGAAGGGGATCCGCCTGATCCTGATCATCAACGTGCCGGCGGCCGCGGGCATGGCGCTGATCAGCGAGCCGCTTGTCCGCCTGATCTACCAGCACGGGCACGCGACACCGGCCGACATCCACCGCATGGCCTTCCTGCTCGCGATCATGGTGGTCGGCCTTCCGTTCTTCTCCGTGGTGAGCCTGACGGTGCGCGCGTTCTACGCGGTGAAGGACACGCGCACGCCGGTCAGGGTGGCCCTTATCGACTTCGTGATCAACGTGGGCCTCACGCTGGCCTTGATCCGCTGGTTCGGCGTGGTCGGGATCGTCCTGGCGAGCACGACGGCCATCGTGGCGCAGACGGTGCTGCTTGGCCGGGCGCTCGTCAGGCGCCTGCCCGAGATGCACCTGGCCCCCCTGGTTCCAAGCCTTGCGAAGGTGGGCGCGGCCACGGCGGCCATGGCGCTCTTCGTCGCCGGGGGCATGCGCGCGCTCCCCCTGCTCGGGCTCGCGCCCCGGGCCGCGGACCTGGGCTCGGTGGCGGTCCTCGTCCCCGCGGGGATCGCGGCCTACGGCTTGGCACTCTGGTTGCTCAGGATCGAGGGTCGGGAGGACCTGGAGTCCCTGCTGGTTCGGGTTCCCATCGTGGGAAGGCTTTTCAGGCCGGGGCTTTGACAAATTGCGCAACTGCCGCTCGTTCTGGCTCCACACCTATGACATCCCTATCCGCCAAGGCCGTTATCGAAGCTCTTGAGTGGCGCTATGCCACAAAGAAATTTGACGCCTCGAAGAAGATTCCAAAAGAGACCTGGGCTGCGCTCGAGCGCTCGCTCGTGCTTGCGCCGTCCTCCTACGGCCTCCAGCCGTGGAAGTTCATCGTCGTCGGCAACCCCGAGGCCCGCGAGAAGCTCTCGGCCGCCTCTTGGGGCCAGCGCCAGCCCGTCGATTGCTCGCATTTCGTGGTGTTCGCCAGCCGCAAAAATTTGGACGCCAAGGACCTTGAGCGCTACATCAGCCGCAGCGCGGAGGTGCGCCGCGTGACGCCCGACAGCCTGAAGGGCTACGCGAACGTGATATCGGGCAACCTCGACAAAGCCCGTGCAGGAGGCTTTCTTGACAGCTGGATGGCCCGCCAGGTCTACATCGCCCTAGGAGAATTCATGACCGCCGCTGCGCTCCTGCAGGTCGACACCTGCCCGATGGAGGGCCTCGAGCCCGCCAAGTACGACGAGATCCTCGGCCTCTCGGGCCTCGGCTACGGCACCCTCTGCGCGTGCGCGGCGGGCTACCGCTCAAAGGATGACAAGTACGCCACTGAGCCCAAGGTGCGCTTCAAGGAGTCCGAGGTCCTGATTCATATCTAGGGAAGGCGGTACCCCCGACACGACAATGCGCGCTCTCCAGATCGAATCCATCGGGAAGCTGGCGTTGGCGGAGGTGCCCAATCCGGCGGCCGGGCTTGGCGAGGCGCTGGTGGAGGTGAGGGCCGCGGCCCTGAACCACCGGGACGTCTGGATCAAGGTTGGCCAGTACGCGGGCCTTAAGTACCCGTGCATCCCGGGTTCGGACGGGGCAGGGGTCGTGCGGGCCGTGGGGCCCGCGGGCGACCCCTCCGGGGGCGGACGCGAGGTTGTGATCAACCCCTCCTTCGGCTGGGGCTCTTCGGAGTCCGCCCAGGGGCCGGACTTCTCGATCCTAGGCCTGCCGAGGCAGGGCACCCTTGCCGAGCTGATCGCCGTGCCCGTCTCCCAGCTTGCCCCGAAGCCCGCGCACCTGGGATGGGAGGAGGCTGCGGCGCTTCCCCTGGCGGGCCTCACCGCCTGGAGGGCCCTGCTAAGCCGTGCGCGCCTGGTCGGCGGGGAGAGAGTCCTGGTCACCGGCATCGGCGGGGGTGTGGCCCTGTTTGCGCTCCAGTTCGCCGTGGCGAGCGGCAACGAGGTGTGGGTCACCTCGAGCTCGGACGAGAAGATCCGAAGGGCGGTCGCCCTGGGGGCCCGGGGCGGCTTCCGCTACGACTCTGCGGGGTGGGCGAAGGCGGCCTCGGCGTCACCCGGGCCCTTCGACGTGATCGTTGACAGCGCCGGCGGCCCCGGATTCGCGGACCTGGTGGACGTGGCGGCGCCGGGCGCGAGGATCGTCTTCTTCGGGGCCACCCGCGGCAACGCTCCGGAACTGGCGCTGAGGAAGGTGTTCTGGAAGCAGCTCTCGGTCCTCGGCTCGACGATGGGAAGCGCTGCCGACTGGGCCGCGATGACTGAGTTCGTGGGGCGCCACGGGCTGCGGCCCGTCGTCAGCGACGCCTATCCCCTCGACAGAGCGGAGGAGGCCTTCGAGCGGTTGGAGCGGGGCAGCCAGTTCGGGAAGATCGTCGTGACGATCTAGTTCCCTCACCCGGCGCAAGGGTTAAAACCGCGCTTCCCGGCGATTCCGGCTTGGCGCGGGCCCCATCGCGCGCGAGTCTTGGCCCGCCACCCCGATGAACACCGATCCGAGGTTCCACGCCTGCATCATTGCCGGAGGAAGCGGCGAGCGCTTCTGGCCTCTGAGCCGCGCGGGGCGCCCCAAGCACCTGCTTAGCCTGTTCTCGGAGCGCACGCTGCTCGAGGAGACGATCCGCCGCCTGGAAGGGGTGGTTTTGCCCTCGAACATCTGGATCCTCACCAACCAGGTACAGGTCCCGCTGATCCGCGAGGCACTGCCGGGATTTCCGGCGGCGCAGATCATCGGCGAGCCCGCCAAGCGCGACACCGCCCCGGCGGCGGCCCTGGCGACGGGCCTTGTGCGGGCCCGAGACCCGAACGGGGTCCTGGCCCTCCTGCCGGCCGACGCCCTCATCACGGACACCAAGCGCCTCGGCGCCCAGCTCTCGCAGGCCTTCAGGTGGGCCGCCGGCGAGGCTCCCGGGGGCGGGCCGCGCGGCCTGTTCACCTTCGCTGTCCCGCCCACCCATCCAGCCACCGGTTTCGGCTACCTTGAGCTCGGCGAGCCCCTGGAGACCGGCGCCGACGGAAGCAGGCTCCTGCGGGTCAAGCGCTTCGTCGAGAAACCCGACGGGGCGACCGCCAGGCGCTACCTGGAGAGCGGCGGTTTCGCGTGGAACGCGGGGATGTTCGTCTGGTCGGTCGCCAGCTTCCTTCACGAGACCGAGAGGAACGCCCCCGAGCTGGCCGCCTTTGTCCGCGACTTTCCGGCCGGGGACCCTGCGGCCTTTCTCGCCGCGCGCTTCGCCTCCCTTCCGAAGATATCTGTCGACTACGCGGTGCTCGAGAAGGCCAGCAGCGTCTCCACGATCGTCGCGGATTTCGACTGGGACGACGTCGGCGCCTGGACGGCTTTGCCCAAGCACCTGCCCCAGGACGCCTCGGGCAACGTCTCGCGCGGCCGCGTCGTGTCGACCGGCTCGAGCGGCACCATCGCCTTCAGCAGCGGCCGGATCGTCGCCATCTGTGGCCTGAAGGATGTCGTCGTGGTCGAGACCCCGGACGCAGTGCTCGTGTGCCACAAGGACCACGTCCAGGACATCAAGAACCTCCTGCCGCTCCTGCCAAAGGACGCGCTTTAGGTCCCCCGCGATTTCCCCCATGCTTCAGTCGCTCCGCATCCAGAACCTCGCGCTCCTGGACTCCGTCTCGGTTGACTTCGAGCCGGGCTTCGCCGCCGTGACGGGCGAGACCGGCGCCGGAAAGAGCATCCTGATCGGGGCCCTCTCGCTGCTCGCCGGTGAGCGGGCCGACAAGGCCGTGATCCGGCAGGGGGCGGCCGCCTGCGAGGTCGAGGCCTCCCTCCATTTCGCGGACCCCCGGCGCGTGGATGCGCTCCTGGCAGAGCTCGACCTGCCCCCGTGCGAGGACGGGCTCCTCTTGCTTAAGCGCAGTGTCCCCCGCGAGCGCGCGCCCAAGATCACCGTCAACGGGGGCCTTGCGACCCTCGCCTCGCTGCAGCGCCTGGGAGAGCTCTGGATCGACTTCCATGGTCCGAGCGAGCCGCGGCGTCTCCTTAGGGAGTCTTGCCAGCTCGAGCTCCTGGACCTCTACGGGAGGGCCGGACCGGCGCTCGAGACCTACGGCACCCACTACAGGCAGTGGTGCGAGCTTCAGGCCGAGAGCGAGCGGATGGCCTCGGAGGCCAGGCTCTCCCCGGACGAGCTCGCCTTCACCGAGGCCCAGCTCGCCAAGCTCGACAGGATCGAGCTCACGGAGGAGGCGGTCGCAACCTTGGAGCGCGACTTCCAGCGGATGAGCCGTGCGCAGGAGATCGCGGAGCTCGCGTCGGCGCTCGAGGCGGGCCTCACCGGGGATGAGGGGGCCGGGGCGCTTGTCGCCTCGCTCGTCAGGGAGGCCAGGAAGCTCGAGTCGGCGGACCCGTCGAGCAAGGAGCTCGCCGACCGCATGGCCGCCGTTTCCACGGAGATCACGGACCTTGCCGCGGAATTCTCGAGCCTCGGCCGCGAGCTCCAGGCCGACCCGGAGGGCATGGGCCCCCTGGAGGAGAGAATGAACGCGTGGCTTGAGGCGCGCAGGCGCCACGGGCCCGACGTGCGCTCGGTTGCCGCCGCCCGCGAGGCGATGAGGAAGCGCGTCGCCATGCAGGGCGACATTGAGGGCACGCTTGCGCGGCTCGACCGGCAGATCGAGGCGGCCGCGCGGGAGGCGCGCAAATCCGCCGCCGCGCTCCGGGTGGTCCGGGAGAAGGCGGCTAAGGAGCTCTCCAAGGTCGCCGCCGCCGGGATAGCCGAGCTCGGGTTTTCCAAGGCGGAGTTCCGGATAGCGATCACGGACGCGCCCGGCCTCGGGCCCTCAGGCGACACGAGCTGCGAGTTCCTCTTCTCGCCCAACGTGGGCGAGGCGCCGCTGCCGCTCGGCAGGATCGCCTCAAGCGGCGAGCTCGCTCGCGTCATGCTCGCACTCAAGGCCGTCCTCGCGGACCTGGACAACGTCCCGGTGCTCGTCTTCGACGAGGTCGACGCAAACGTGGGCGGCGAGGTGGGCAGCGTGGTCGGCGAGCGCATGGCGGAGGTGGCCCGGCGCCACCAGGTGCTCTGCGTCACCCACCTGCCGCAGGTCGCGGCCCAGGCGGCCAGCCACTACGTGGTGCACAAGGACCAGTCGGGCGACCGTGCGGTCGTCACGATCGAGCCGATCCACGGCGACCGCAGGCGGCGCGTGGCCGAGCTCGCCCGGATGCTCGGCGACCGCAACGCCAAGAGCGCCCTGGCCCACGCCGAGAAGCTCCTGAGGGCCGGCTAGAGGAGAACGGCGATGAAGCTCCAGCCCCTGGGTGACGTCGCAGTGGTGGCCACGCTGGGGGATGCCATCGACCCGGAGACGCTCGGCAGGGTGCTCGCCTTCGCGTCGGCGGTGGGGGCTGCGGAATCGAAGGCGGTCACCGACATCGTTCCGGCCTACGCGACAGTCACGGTGTTCTACGACTCGGCGGCACTCCACGACCAGCCCGGCGGGGCCTACGAGGCGGTCTGCCGCGTGCTCCAGGCCTGCGCCCTGAAGGCCGGGGCGAAGCCGGCGGCGCTCGGTGCGCGCACGGTGGAGATCCCGGTCTGCTACGGCGAGGACTATGGTCCCGACATCGACCTGGTGGCGGAGCACTGCCGGATGGGCGTCGACGAGGTGATCGCCCTGCACTCCGGAGCGGACTACCTGGTGCACGCGATCGGCTTCACACCCGGATTCCCCTACCTGGGCGGGCTGCCGGAGGCGCTCAAGGTGCCGAGGAAGGACACGCCCAGGTCCCGGGTCCCCGCGGGATCGGTGGCGATCGGCAACTCCCAGACAGGGGTCTACCCCATGCCGTCGCCGGGCGGATGGCAGATCATCGGCCGGACGCCGATGCAGCTCTTCCGGCCCCTGAAGGACCCGGCCTCGCTGCTTAAGCCCGGGGACCGCGTGCGTTTCAAGCCCATGTCGCCCGGGGATTTCGAGCTATGGAGATAAAGGTCCACCACGCCGGCATGCAGACGACGGTCCAGGACCTGGGCCGAAGGGGGCACCTTGCGCAGGGCGTGCCGATCGGGGGTGCCGTGGATCCGGTGGCGCTGCGCCTGGCCAACCTCCTGGTCGGCAACGCAGAGGACCTGCCCGCGCTCGAGATCACACTCACCGGCCCGGAGCTCGAGTTCGAGAAGGACGCATGGATCGCCGTGTGCGGCGCGCGCTTCGAGGGCGTGCCCTCCTGGAAACCGTTCCGCGTCTACGCGGGCGACCGGCTCAAGCTCGGCAGCCGCATCCAGGGATGCCGCGCCTACCTTTCGATCTGCGGGGGCTTCGATGTGCCGGAGGTGATGGGGGGCAGGGGAACGTTCCTGCCCGCCGCGCTCGGCGGGTTCGAGGGCAGGGCGCTCCGGGACGGAGACGTCGTCCGCTCGGTCCCTTCGGAGCGCGTGCTCAGCGGCCATTGGAGCATCGACGAGCGGGTGCTGCCGCGCTACTCGCGGGAGCCGCTCGTCTCCGTGATCCCGGGCAGCCAGGCCGACGAGTTCGGGGAGACGCTCTACCGCGACCGGTTCACAGTCACGGCCCGGTCGAACCGCATGGGGATCCGCCTGGAGGGCACTCCGATCGCGCGCACCTCGGGGGGCGAGCTGATCTCGACGGCGGTTGCCCCGGGCACGCTTCAGGTCCCGCCCGACGGCAACCCGATCGTCCTGATGGCCGACGCGCAGACGCTCGGGGGTTACCCCCGCGTCGGGCACGTGGCCACGGCCGACATCCCGCTGCTGGCGCAGCTGGCGCCCGGGGATGGCGTCCGGTTCAAGAAGATCACGGTGGCCGAGGCCCACGAGCTGGCGCGCGCCGAGGAGCACCGGCTGGCGCTCCTGAGGCAGGGGCTCTCGGAGAAGATCCGGCGGGCATGAGCGGGGCGGCCTCGATCGACCTGAACGCGGACGTGGGGGAGGGGTGCGGCTACGACGGCCAGCTGATCCCACTGGTCACATCGGTCAACATCGCCTGCGGCGCGCACGCCGGAGACGCCTCGACCATGAGGTCGGCGCTCGCCCTCGCCCTCGCCTCGGGCGCGGCAATCGGCGCCCACCCGGGATTCGAAGACCCGGGATTCTTCGGACGCAGGGAGATGCCGGTCGCCCCCGGCGCGGCCGCCGCGCTTGTCGAGGGGCAGGTGGGGCGGCTGGTCCGTGAGGCCGCGGCCCTCGGAGGCCAGGTGGGCCACGTGAAGCTTCACGGGGCCCTCTACAACATGGTGTCGAGGGACCCTGGGCTCGCGTGCGCGGTGGCCGAGGCCCTGCGGGGCTCCGGCCTCGTCCTCTACGCCCTTGCCGGGAGCGCTCTCGCCTCGGCCGGCGCCGCTGCCGGCCTCTGCGTGGTGGGGGAGGCCTTCGCCGACAGGGCGTACCTTGCCGACGGGAGCCTTGCACCCAGATCGGAGCCGGGTTCGGTGTTTGAGGAGGAGTCCCGGGCCGCCCAGCAGGCCCTCTCGGTCGCCAGGGACGGGTTTGTCGTCGGACGCTCCGGGGAGAGGGTGCGTGTGGACGCGGGGACGATCTGCATCCACGGCGACAGGCCGGGCTCGGCCGGGTTTGCGCGCAGGATACGGGAGGACCTTGCCCACGCCGGTATCGCCGTCAGGCGGCCCTACGTCTAGCGACCGCTTGGGCCCCTAGGTGTTGAACCTGAACAGGGCCACGTCGCCGTCCTGGAACACGTATTCCTTGCCCTCCAGCCGGTACTTGCCGGCCTCGCGCGCGGCGGCGACGCTCCCCAGAGCCGTCAAGTCCGCGTACGAGACGACCTCGGCCTTGATGAAGCCCTTCTCAAAATCGGTGTGGATCACGCCGGCGGCGGCCGGGGCCTTCCAGCCCTTCTTGATCGTCCATGCGCGGACCTCCTTCTCGCCGGCCGTGAAGTAGGTCTGCAGGCCGAGGAGAGCGTAGGTCGCACGGATCAGGGAGGAGACACCGGAGTCGTCAACGCCCAGGTCCTTCAGGAATTCCTTGGCCTCCTCGGGTGCGAGGTCGATCAGCTCGGCCTCGATCCGTGCGCTGATCGGGACGTAGGCCGCGTCGTGGTGCGCGCGCACGAACTCGGACACCTTCTGGACGAAGGGGTTCTCTTCGGCCTTCGCCAGGTCGCCCTCGGCGACGTTGCAGGCGTAGATCACGGGCTTGGCCGTCAGGAGCTGGAAGAGCTTCAGCAGCTTCACCTCGTCCTCGGTCGCCTCGAGAATATTGGCGGGCTTGTTCGAGTTGAGGTGGGGGACCAGGCGCTCCAGGAGGACGACCTCGGCCTGCGCCTCCTTGTCCCCGCCCTTCGCCTTCTTCACGGTTTTGTCGAGGCGCTTCTGGACCGCGTCCAGGTCGGAGAGCACGAGCTCGGTCGTCACGACCTCGATGTCGCGGACCGGGTCGACGCCGCCCATCGTGTGCACGACGTCGGAGTCCTCGAAGCAGCGCACGACGTGGACGATGGCGTCGACCTCGCGGATGTTCGCCAGGAACTGGTTCCCGAGGCCCTCGCCCTTGCTGGCGCCCGCCACCAGGCCGGCGATGTCCACGAACTCGATTGCCGCCGGGATCACGACGTTGGTCTTGGCGATCTTCTGCAGGACGTAGGCCCGCTCGTCAGGGACCGTCACGACGCCGACGTTCGGATCGATCGTGCAGAACGGATAGTTGGCCGCCTCCGCTTTGCGCGAGCGGGTGAGGGCGTTGAAGAGGGTGGACTTGCCCACGTTGGGAAGCCCTACGATGCCTGCTTTGAGCATGGAGGGAGCACGCTCTGCGGCGCGGGGGCCGCGGTCAATGGCAAAGGGCCGCAGGGGCCCGTCGCCCTCAGGGGAAGACAAGGTCCAGGAACGCGTCGGAGGAGAAGGGGGGAGGCTCCTTAAGGGCGGCGGCCCGGGCGCGCCATTCCGGGGGCACGGGGTTCCTGTACGCCTCGCCCTCGAGCAGCTCCGACCCGTCGCCGCCGGCCACCGTCCCCGAGAGGGCCAGGGCGACCGGGCCGCCAAGGACCTCGAGCGGCCTGACCGACTCGACCAGGCGCCGCAGCCTCCCAAGCTCCGGCGATCCGTCCGGCCTGGCCGACGACAGGATCCAGGCACGCGCGCGCCGGCCGGGACGCACCACCAGGACAATGTGGAGGGTCTCCGGCTTGGACTCTCCCACGTAGAAGTTGTGGACGACGGCCTTCAGGTCGGAGACGTAGTCGGAGACCAGGTTCTGGTCGGGCATCCGCTTCAGCAGCACGTCCCGCTGCTGGTAGACGCCGAGGCGCTTCATCGTGTAGCCGTTGGACACGTCAATCGGGCCGAAGTTGAACTCCTGCGCCGCTGTGGAGGCGACCGCCGCGCCGCGCAGCTGCGCGGGCTTGAAGCGCCACTCTGCCA
Organism: uncultured Opitutaceae bacterium; assembly: GCA_903887455.1. GTDB lineage: Bacteria > Verrucomicrobiota > Verrucomicrobiia > Opitutales > Opitutaceae > Palsa-1447. Next base: position 17,959 of record CAISPT010000230.1, read on the forward strand.
TCGCGCGAAGAGCCGCGTCCGCCAGGCGGGGGTCCGACGCCGTTAGCACCACCGGATCAGTCACCAGGCCCTGCGCCGAAACCAGGTAGACGGCCAGGACGTAGCCGCCCAGCAGCTGGCCGGAGGCAGTGGCGGGAGACTTTGGCATCTGACCGGCCACCGGCTCGGGCCCCACGTAGCCGTCCTTGGTGCTTGTGTCCACCAAGGTGAAGCGCGAGCGGTAGGCCTCGCGGATGCGCAGGTCGATCACGGCGCCCCCGTCTCCCTCCATGTCGTTGTAAACGATGGGCTTGTCCTGCGCCTTTGTCGAGCCAATGACGGCCAGCGAAACGGCGAAAAGGAGGAGGGCGCGGGAGAGGTTCAAAGGGGGAGGGTGGCCGGCGTCGGCCCCATGATCTGGGGGCCGGCCGCCATGACAATACCCATGCGCGCGCGGCGACTGATTCCGAGGGGGGACGCCTTCGGCCGTAGGCGCTTGACAAGCCGCGCGTCCACAGGTGTTATCGGCCTCTTTTCCAAATAGAACACACGCGATAACTTTCCTTCATGGCACTCAAAATCCGCCTCTCCCGCATCGGCGCAACGCACCAGCCGCACTACCGTATCGTTGTCGCAGAGACACGCTCGCGCCGTGACGGCGACGCCGTCGAGACGCTCGGGACGTACGATCCCCGCACGAAGGGCCAGCAGGTCAACCTCAGGCTCGACCGCATCGACTACTGGATCTCCAAGGGTGCGAAGCCGACCGACACGCTTCATTCGATCATCAAGCGGGCCCGCCGTGGCGCGACCGCCGCTCCCGCGTCGACCGAGACGGCCGCTCCGGCGGCCTCCTGAGGCCCCCGGCCTCCCATCACCGGGAGGGGCACCATGCCCCGCATCGACGTACTGACCCTCTTCCCGCGGATGCTGGACGGCTTCCTGGCCGAAAGCATCCTAGGCAAGGGCCTGGAGAGGGACCTGCTCTCCGTGAAGGTCCACGACCTCCGTGCGTGGACGACCGACAAGCACCGGACGGCCGACGACCGCCCGTTCGGCGGCGGGGCCGGAATGGTCATGAAACCCGAGCCCGTGGTGGCCGCGATCGAGCAGCTGCAGAGTCCGGGGTGCAAGCGGATCTACCTCACCCCGGACGGCGTCCCGTTCTCGACGGCGCTGGCCGCCGGCCTGGCCCGGGAGAGCCACCTTGTCCTCCTGAGCGGCCACTACGAGGGCATCGACCAGAGGATACGTGACACGGTGATCGACATGGAGATATCCATCGGGGACTACGTGCTCACCAACGGCACCCTCGCGGCCGCCGTGGTGATCGACGCCCTCAGCCGTTTCATCCCCGGCGTCCTCGGTGAGGAAAAGTCGTTGACGCACGAATCGTTCACCGGCAAGTTGCTCGACTTTCCTCAATACACGCGTCCCGCCGAATTTCGGGGCATGTCCGTGCCGGAAGTCCTCCTTTCCGGCAACCATGCCGAGATAGAAAAGTGGCGGTCCGCTCGGTCTCTGGAAAAGACGAAAAAAGTCAGGCCCGATCTTCTCAAGTAACTTTCAATCAAAAACTAACAAGGCAAAAGCCATGAACCCGATCATCAAAGAAATCACCGACACCCAGGTGAAAAAAGATATTCCGCCGTTTAAAGTCGGCGACGGCGTGCGCGTGCACACGAAGGTCCGCGAGGGCGACAAGGAGCGGATCCAGGTCTTCTCAGGCATCGTCATCGCCCGCAAGGCCGCCGGGATCCACGAGACCTTCACGGTCCGCAGGATCAGCTACGGCGAGGGTGTCGAGCGCGTGTTCCCGGTGAACTCCCCGAACATCGAGAAGATCGAGATCGAGCTTGAGTCCAAGCCGATGAAGGCCCGCCTCTACTACCTGCGCAACCGCACCGGCAAGGCCGCGGTCGCCGTCTCCGTGAAGACCCGCCGGACCGAGGAAGCCGCCCCTGCGGCCTCCGCGAGCTGAACGGTACAGCGGAATTCCGGTAGTTTCTTCTTCCACGCGGGGTTTGCAACCCGTAGGAGTTGTCGGACTTTTCTCCGATGACTCTCAACACCGACATCCTCTCGAAGGCGGCCAACCAGGCCCGTGGCCTGGCCATTGACGCCGTCCACGCCTCCTCGTCGGGCCACCTCGGCCTGCCCCTCGGCTGCGCCGAGATCGGCGCCGTCCTCTACGGCCACGCCCTGTCCATCAACCCGGCAGAGCCGCGCTGGCTCAACCGCGACCGCTTCGTCCTGTCCGCCGGCCACGGGAGCATGTTCCTCTACGCCTGGCTGCACCTGAGCGGCTTCGACCTGCCGATCGAGCAGGTCGCCAAATTCAGGAGCCTGCACAGCATCACCCCGGGCCATCCGGAGTTCCGCGAGACGCCCGGCGTCGAGGCCACGACCGGCCCCCTGGGCCAGGGCATCGGAAACGCCGTCGGCATGGCCCTCTCCGGCAAGATGGCTGCTGCCCGGTTCAATACGGCCGATCACGAGATCTTCGACTACCACGTCGTGTGCCTGGCCGGCGACGGCTGCATGCAGGAGGGGGTAGCGATGGAGGCCGTCGCCTTCGCGGGCCACCAGAAGCTCAACAACCTGATCCTCATCTACGACTCGAACGACGTGACGCTCGACGCCATGGCGTCAACCACGCAGAGCGAGAACACGGCGATGCGCTTCAAGGCGATCGAGTGGGACGTTCAGACCGTCGACGGCTACGACATGCCGGGCTTCCTGAAGGCCTTCAACAAGGCGAAGAAGGCGAAGAGCGGAAAGCCGCAGCTGATCATCGCGCGCACCACGATCGGCAAGGGGATCCCCGAGGTGCAGGGAACCCAGAAGGGCCACGGCGAGGGCGGCGCCAAGTTCTCGGCGACCGCGCGCGCGGGCCTGGGCCTGCCCGCCGACACCCACTTCTTTGTGAGCGAGGAGGTGCACGAGTACTTCGCCGCGCACAAGGTCAGGCTCGGCCGCGCGTGCAAGCGCTGGCACAAGCTGTTCGGGGCCTGGCGGGCGGCGAACCCCGAGAAGGCCGCTCTCCTCGAGACCTCCGGGGCACGTCCCACGGCGGCGCACCTCCTCTCAAAAATCCCCCTCTTTGCGCCGGACGTTAAGCTCGGCGGGACGCGTGCCGCAGGCCGCGACGTGCTGCAGCCTGTCGCTTCGGAGCTGCCGCTTCTTATCGGCGGGAGCGCCGACCTCTACGGCTCGACGCTCAACTACATCGCCGCGGACAAGGACTTCAACCCCGAGAACCGGGCGGGGCGCAACATCCGCTTCGGGATCCGCGAGCACGGCATGGCCGCGATCGCCAACGGCGTGGCCTACGACGGGATCTTCCGTCCCTCTATCGCCACGTTCCTGGTCTTCGCCGACTATTCTCGTCCCGCCATGAGGATCGCCGCGCTCGCGAAGCTTCCCGTGGTCTACATCTACACCCACGACTCGATTGGCGTGGGCGAGGACGGTCCGACGCACGAGCCGGTGGAGACCATCTCGGCCCTTCGCCTTATCCCGGGTTTCGAGCTCATCAGGCCCGCAGACCCCGAGGAGACAGCAGGCGCGTTCGCCGCCGCCCTCGAGCGCACCGACGGGCCGACCCTGATCGCCCTCAGCCGGCAGGCCGTTCCGGTCCTGAACGAGATCTCGGCCCACGAGCGCCGGGCCGGTGTCCTCAAGGGGGCCTATATCGCCGTCCAGGAGACCGCCCCCCTGGACACGATCATCCTTTCGACGGGCAGCGAGCTCTACCTTGCGATCGCCGCGGCCAAGGAGCTCGGGGCCGGCGCCCGGGTCGTCTCGGTCCCCTCGTTTGAGATCTTCGACAGGCAATCGGCCGAGTACCGGGAGGCCATTCTCCCCAATTCCTGCCGCAAGCGCGTTGCGATTGAGGCGGGGGTCACGGCCCTGTGGCGCAAGTACGTCGGCCTCGACGGAAAGGTGGTCGGGATCGACAGGTTCGGCCTCAGCGCGCCGTCACCGATCGTCTACAAGGAGCTCGGCATCACCGCCGAGGCCGTGGTCGCTGCGGCACGATCTTTCGTGTCGTAACTTCCTCGTCTGCCGGGATTCCGGCAGTTTTTTGGCTAATTAACGCTTGAAAAAGCAATGATTAGCCTCCTAATTAGTTCCTTTGTGCCAATGGGAACCCATTTCCTGAACCTGCCCACGCTATGCCGCTTTTGATGTTGAAGGACTTGCCGCGCTACGAGTGCCTCTTGGAGGCGGTGCGCAGGCATCCCGACCTGGATCCCTCCGCGTGCGAGGCCTACCTGAACCTGCTGCGGGCGGGCGACGAGGCGTACCAGCGCAGCGAGAACTTCCTGAGCAAGCACGACATGTCGCCGGGCCGTTTCACGGTGATGATGCTCCTGTACGACAAGATGGCCGGGAAGGCCATTCCGACGACGCCGGCGGACCTGGCTGATAAGGCCGGGGTGACGCGGGCCACCATCACGGGGCTCGTTGACACCCTCGAGCGCGACGGTCTCGTGGTCCGCGAGCACGACCCGCGCGACCGGCGCATGATGCTTGTCCACCTCACGCCGCAGGGCGTCTCGACCCTCGAGAGCATCCTCCCGGGGCATTTCCAGCAGATGGCCCAGCAGATGGCCCCCCTCTCGCAGGACGAGCGCAGGACCCTCGTGAGGCTCCTCAACAAGCTGATCGGGGCCCCCCTGCCCGCTGCGGCTGTCGAGGCGGAACCCGCAGCCGCCGCCGCACACCACTCCTAATACCTAATAAGACTACAGATGAAAACATTCCTCACTATCCTGGGCCTGGTCGCTTTGATCGGCGTGATCATCCTGATCAAGGTCATCCAGATCAGCACCCTTATCCACACGAAGGCGGTCGTTCCCCCTGAGCCCGTCTCCACAATCCAGGTTGCCGAGCAGACCTGGCAGAGGAGCCTCACCTCCGTCGGTTCGGTCTCCCCGGTTCAGGGCGTCACCGTCCCGGCGGAGCTCGACGGCAAGATTGTCGAGATCGACTTCGAGGCCGGCAGCTCCGTCAAGGCCGGCGACGTCCTCATCAGGCAGGACACCTCCGCCGAGGCCGCGCAGCTTCGCTCTGCCGAGGCCAATGCCGAGCTCGCGCACGTGAACCTCGAGCGCACCCGCGAGCTCCTCGCGAAGGCGACGGTGTCCCAGGCCCAGTTCGACGCCGACGTGGCCACCTATAAGCAGGCCGTGGCCGCCGCGGACAACATCCGCGCGGTTATCGCCAAGAAGACCGTGAAGGCCCCCTTCTCGGGCCAGCTCGGCATCCGCCTGGTGAACCTCGGCCAGAGCCTGAAGGCCGGCGACCCGATCGTCTCCCTTGAGTCGCTCGGCAAGCTCTTCGTCGACTTCTACCTTCCCCAGGAGCAGGTCCGCAGCGTGAAAGTCGGGCTGAAGGTCGCGGTTGACGGCGATGCCATCGAGGGCAAGCCGATCGAGGCCGTGATCACCGCGATCAACCCCGAGGTCGACACCTCGACCCGCAACGTCCGCGTCCAGGCCACGGTGGACAACGCCGCGGGCCGGCTGCGTCCCGGCATGTACGTCGACGTGACGGTCGAGCTTCCGCAGACCGACAAGGTGCTGACGGTGCCGGCGACCGCGGTTCTCTACGCTCCCTACGGCGACACTGTCTACGTGGTCGACGAGGCCAAGGCCGAGGACGGCTCAAAGTCCCTGGTCGTCCGCCAGCAGATCGTCCGCCTTGGCGCCCGCAGGGGCGACTTTGTTGTCGTCTTGGCCGGCGTGAAGGCCGGCGACACCGTCGTGACCTCGGGCGTCTTCCGCCTGCGGCCGGGCGGCGCCGTCATGGTCAACAACGCGCTCGCGCCCGACGCACAACTCGCCCCGAAGCCGGCCAATTCCTGATCCTGGGCCAGCCAACGCAAAGCCCATGAAATTCACAGACCTCTTCATCAAGCGCCCGGTCCTGGCGCTCGTGGTCAACCTGGTGATCCTGATCGCGGGATTCCAGGCCTACCGCACGCTCAACGTCCGCCAGTACCCAAAGAGCGAGAACGCGACGGTGACGGTAACGACGGTCTACGTCGGCGCCAGCGCCGAGCTGGTGAGGGGCTTCATCACGACCCCGCTTGAGCGCTCGATCGCGGCGGCGGACGGCATCGACTACCTCTCCTCGACGAGCGTCCAGGGTATCTCGACGATTTCGGCGCGCCTGAAGCTCAATTACGACCCGATCAAGGCCCTCTCGGAGATCAGCTCCAAGGTCGACCAGGTGCGGAGCAACCTGCCGGTCGAGGCCCAGGTGCCGGCCATCAACGTCCAGTCCGCCGACTCCCAGTTCGCCTCGTGCTACCTGAGCTTCAGCTCGGAATCCATGCGCCAGAACGAGATCACGGACTACTTGGTGCGGGTTGTGCAGCCGCGCCTGTCGGCCGTGCCCGGCGTTCAGCGCGCCGACATCCTGGGTGCCCGCGCCTTCGCGATGCGCATTTGGCTAAAGCCCGACCGCATGGCGGCCTTCAACGTGAGCCCGTCGGCGGTTAACGCTGCCCTCGCCGCGAACAACCACCTGAGCGCGCTCGGCAACACCAAGGGAAACCTGATCCAGGTGGCCCTGACAGCCAACACCGACCTGCGCTCGGTCGAGGAGTTCAAGAATCTCGTGATCCGCCAGCAGAACAACGCGATCGTTCGCATCCGCGACGTCGCCGACGTGGAGCTCGGCGCCGAGGACTACGACACCGCGACCCGATTCTCGGGGGTCACGGCCGTCGGCATGGGCATCTTCGTCCTTCCGAACTCCAACTCGCTCGACGTGATCCGCCTGGTGCGGGCCGAGGTCGAGTCGATCAAGAGGGACGTCCCCGGCGGGATGAAGGTCCAGATCCCCTACGACGCCACGGCCTACATCAATGACGCCATCCACGAGGTCTTCCACACCCTCGGGGACACGCTCCTGATCGTGGTGATCGTGATCTTCCTCTTCCTGGGATCCGTGCGCTCCGTGCTGATCCCGGTCGTCGCCATCCCGCTCTCGCTGATCGGCGCCGTCTTCCTCATGCAGGTCTTCGGGTTCACGATCAACCTGCTTACGCTCCTCGCGGTCGTGCTCTCGGTCGGTCTCGTGGTCGACGACGCCATCGTCGTCGTCGAGAACGTCGAGCGCCACCTGGCCGAGGGGCTTAAGCCCCTCGAGGCGGCGCTCGTCGGCGCCCGGGAGCTCGTCGGGCCGATCATCGCCATGACGGTGACGCTCGCGGCCGTCTACGCTCCGATCGGTCTCCAGGGCGGGCTCACCGGCTCCCTCTTCCGCGAGTTCGCTTTCACGCTCGCCGGGGCCGTCACGATCTCGGGTATCGTGGCCCTCACGCTCTCGCCCATGATGTGCGCGAACCTGCTGCATGCCGGGGACGACGAGAAGGGTTTCGCGGGGGTCGTCACCCACGCCTTTGAGAAGGTGCGCAAGGGCTACTCCAGGATCCTCGAGTTCACTCTCGGCCATCGCGGCGCAATCTACACGGTGTGGATCGTGATCAGCGTGGTGGGCGTCCTTATGATCCGCCAGGCGCCGGCGGAGCTGGCCCCCGCCGAAGACCAGAGCATCATCTTCGGTATCGGAACGACCGCGGCCAACGCGACCCTCGACCAGAACATGGGCTACGCCGACGCCGTCGAGAAGGCTTACTTCTCCGACAAGGACACCGAGTTCGTCTTCCAGATCACGACACCCCAGCAGGCGATCGCCGGCCTGGTCGCCAAGCCCTGGGGGACGCGCAAGCGCCCGATCAAGACGATCCTGGCCCAGACCCAGCCCAAGGTCTCCGTGATCCCAGGGGTGCAGCTGCAGCTGGTCGTGCCCCCGGCACTTCCCGGCGGCGGCACGTTCCCGATCGAGGTGGTGCTCACCTCGACCGCAGACCCGCAGGAAATCCTCTCCTTCGCCCACCAGCTCGCCGACAAGGCGATGGAGACGAAGCGCTTCTACTTTCCCCCGCTGATCGACATGAAGTTCGACGCCGCACAGTCGGAGGTTGTACTCGACCGGGACAAGGTGGCGGCCCTTGGGCTCAACCTCCAGCAGGTCGGCAACGACCTGTCCGCGGCGATGGGCGGAAACTACATCAACTGGTTCAACATCTCCGGCCGCAGCTACAAGGTGATCCCGCAGCTCAGGCGCGAGGACCGCCTGAACCCGGACCAGCTGAACAAGATCTACGTGACCGGCCCCAACGGAAGCGTCGTTCCGCTCAGCACCGTGGCCACGATCCGCAACACGACGATCCCGAGGTCGCTCAACCGCTTCCAGCAGCTCAACTCGGTCACCATCAGCGCCGTGGCCGGGATGCCCCTGGACGACGCCCTGAAGGTCTTCGAGACCGAGGGCGCCAAGATCCTCCCGAAGGGCTACTCGATCGACTACACGGGGGAGTCGCGCCAGCTGCGCAAGGAGGGCGGCAACGCCCAGTTCTGGACCACCATGGGACTTGCCGTGGCGCTCATCTTCCTCGTCCTGGCGGCCCAGTTCAACAGCTTCCGCGACCCGCTTGTGATCCTCGGCGGCTCGGTGCCCCTGGCCATCTTCGGCTCGGCGATCTTCATGTTCCTGAAGTTCCCGAACCCGAACATGCCGTTCTTCACCGACGGGTGGACGACTACCTTCAACATCTACTCCCAGGTCGGCCTGGTGACCCTGGTCGGGCTGATCGCCAAGAACGGCATCCTGATCGTGGAGTTCGCCAACAAGCTGCAGCTCCAGGGAAAGTCGAAGATGGACGCGGTTCATGACGCGGCACTGACGCGCCTGCGCCCCATCCTGATGACTAGCGTCGCCACCGTGGCGGGCCACTTCCCCCTGACGCTCGTCTCCGGCGCCGGCGCCGCCGCCCGAAACTCCATCGGCCTGGTCCTCGTGGGCGGCATGTCGATCGGCACCTTCTTCACGCTCCTGGTGATGCCCTCCATCTACATCCTGATCGCGAAGGACCACTCCAAGGACCGCGCGAAGGAGGCCGCCGCCGTCGCCCCGGAGGGCGGCATCAAACCTGCGCACGCATGAAACACCGCACCCTGACCCTAGCCGCCCTCGCAATCGCTCTCGGCTCCGCCGGGGCCCGCCTCGCCGCGGAGCCCGGTCAGTCCGAGCTGCCGTCCCCGCTCGACCTCGGGAGCGCTATCGGTTTCGCGCTCGACCACAACTACGCGATCCTGCAGGCCCGAGAGGCTGTCCGGCAGCAGGAGGGCGTGGTGGTGCAGGTGAGCAGCCAGCGCATCCCCAACGTGAGCGCCCAGGGCCAGTGGCAGCGCAACGCCACCTCCATTTCGCAGCTCTACCCGGCAGCGAACGAGGTCTGGAACGTGGAGCTCAAGGCCACCCAGACGCTCTTTGCTGGCGGCGGGGTGCAGTCGTCGGTCAAGGGCGCCAAGCTTACGCGCGACGCGGCGGCCCTCGACCTGCAGACGGCAATCAACGGCGCCCTGCTCGACGTCAGGACCAAGTTCTACAACGTGATCCTTGCCCGGGAAAAGATAAGGGTCGAGGAGGAGAACGTGAAGCTTCGAGCTGCAGCTGCTCTGCTCAGGCTCAGGGTTGCAGTGCATATTCTCAACAACTAGGCTGAAGATTGGTTTGGCAAATC
>CAISPT010000231.1 GCA_903887455.1 uncultured Opitutaceae bacterium
AACTCCGGTGCCTGCCCTCGACATGGGTGAAGTCCACGATTGGGGGGTTCATCGCGGGCGGCACGGGGGGAATCGGCTCTATCACCTGGGGCGTCCTTCGCGACCTCGGGACCATCAAGAGGATCAAGCTCCTCACCCTCGAGGAGGAGCCGCGGGAGATCGTGCTCGATGAGGACGATGCCCTCAACGCGTTCCACGCGTACGGCACGAACGGCGTGATCGTCGAGCTTCAGCTGCGCCTGGCCCCCGCCCGACGGTGGGACCAGATTGCCATCACCGGACCCGATTGGGACGCGGTCTCGGCCTTCGCCGCCCGGATCGCCTACGACGACGCGATCCCGAAGCGGCTGGCCTCGCTCCTCGAGCCCGCCTTCGGGGCGAGCTTCAAGCCGCTGCGCAAGTGGCTTCCCGAGGGTCACGCCATCATCTGGCTTGAGGTGGACCAGGCCTCAACGGAGGCCGTGGTCTCGGAGGCCCGCGAGAAGGGCCTCAACATCGCCCAGGTGATCCCCCACCAGGACCCCAAGCGGCAGCCGATGATCATGGAGTATGCGTGGAACCACAGCACGCTCTGGATGCTGAAGAGCCATCCCGGCCACACCTACCTGCAGCTCGGCGTCGGCGGCAACTTTCTGGAGCAGGGGGCGCTACTGAAGAAGCGCTTCCCCGGTGAGATCTACCTCCACTACGAGTTCGTCCGGGGAAAAGGCCCGACGGGAGAGTTTGGGAAGGTAATCCCCGTCCTCCTGCCGGCCATCAAGTATGTGAGCGAGGACCACCTCCGCGAGATCATCGCCTACGCCGGCGACATCGGAATCGTGAGCAACAACCCCCACACCTGCTACCTTGGGGAGCTCAAGATGGACGCCCGCCTCGAGGCGCAGGCGAAGCTCAAGCTCAAGGCCGACCCGAAGGGACTCTTGAACCCAGGTAAGCTGAAAGGCTCCAATTTCCCGCCCTCGCTGGCCTCCGCGTTTCCCAAATTCCTCTACCCCTAGCCCGGCCCGCTCAGCAGGCCGCCAGGGCCGGCTGCCTTCGCGCCGGGGCGGCGACCGGGCCGCCGCCGACCAGCTGGTGGGCGACCCAGCTGCTTGTGGAGGCGATCTCGCAAAGCGTGTCGACGAGCTCGGGCGTCTCGAAAGGGAGGGTCGCGCCGCGCGACTTGAGAAGCCCCCAGGCCATGTAGCCGGGCGAGCGCAGCTGCTCCACGAGCCGCTTTGATTCGGCGATCGGGCCCGCTATGGCAGCCTGGGCAAGGACGTGGGCGAGGTGCGTCACGGTGGTCGTGGTGAGGAACTCCTTCTCGGTGACCTTCGAGGGATTGTGGTGCCGGAATGCAACCTCCTGCATCAGCTTGGACTGTCCCATGCACTCGAGCATCTGGCGGCCCGCCTGGTGGTGGTCCACCCCGAAGATGGCGGCCTCGGTCTCCTCGACGGAGAGCTTTTCCTCGTCGGCGACCGCCAGGGCGATGCCGTAGCAGCCCGGCTCGCCGATCCCGAAGAACCAGCGGCCCACGTCGTGCGCGAGGCCCGCGGCCGAGAGCATGAAGTCGTTCTGGAGCTTGAGAATCCGGCCAATCTCGAACCCGACAAGCGTCGCCGTGAAGGTGTGGGTGTAGAGCTGCCTCAAGTTGAGCGGACCTTCCCTCGGGATGTCGTTGGCGATGCGCGTGACCGCGGCCAGGGTCGTCAGGCGCGCGATGCCCTGCTGGGCCGCCACTTTCGCGAGGGCCCCCTTGGAGTCCAGGCGGTGGTCCACGCCGGTCACCTTCTCCAGGATGAACTGGTAGGTGGGCACGAACCCCCGGGTGTCCCATGCGATGGCGACCGCATCCTCCGGCGCCATTGTGGGGAGCGACTGGAGGGTCGCCAAGGACTCGGCGATCGTCGAGAACGGCGCGCGGGCCGCCAGGCGCTTAGCCCCCTCGAGGAGCTCCTCTGGGGTCATGAGCGGCTGGCGGATGGCGCGCTTCAGGTACTTGCCGTACTGCCACAGGGGCTTCGAGATGATGTCGCGGAAGTTGCCGTCGCCAAAGGCTGCGGCGGACTCCTCGTCCAGGGTGTCCGAGCCCGCTTCCGCCTGGGGCATGGTGAGTGGAGCGCGAGCCACCGCGGTGTCCATGTTCATCACCGTCAGCATCCGGTGCCGGATCATCCCGAGGAAGGAGTCGAGCGAGCGGAAGCCGTCGAGGGCCGTATGCAGATCCTGCTCGTTCACCGCCTTCTTTATCTTATCGATCACCCCGTCAACGATCACGATGCCGACGGAGCGGCACTGCTGGCCGATCCCGTCAAGCGAGGCAAAGAGCTGGCCATTGTTGGGAGAGGTTAGCCGGGCAAGCGCCACCTGCTGCTTCTCGGCGATCGAGCGGTTGGCCGTGGCCAGGAGGCTGCAGTAGTCCTGCTGCGTGAGGTCCATCCGCTCGCAGATCGTTTCCGGGGCCTCCATGACCTGCGCCGCCCAGTTGGAACGAAGCGCCTTCTCAAGCTCGGCCAGAAGCACGTCGGACTGGTACGGCTTCATGTTCACACTCTGGACCCCTAGCTCCAGATAACGGACGATCGAGTCGCGCTCCGTGTGGGCCGTATAAATCACGACGGGGACGCCCTGGTAGGCGGGGTTGCTGCGCAGCGTCCTCAGGAACTGCCAGCCCCATTCCTGGTCGAGCTGGTTGTCCAGGATGATCATGTCTACGATCACGTGCTCGTGAAGCTTGTCCCAGGCCTGTTGGGTCGAAACAGCGGCCAGCGTCTCGTGCTCGGCCTTGCTGAAGACCCTCGCCACCAGCTTCTGTGACAGCCGGTCGTCCTCTAGGATGAGTATCTTGGCCATGGCTCTTCCCGGGTTAGCCGAGGCTCGTGGCCGTCGTGGGGACGCAGCCGGTCCAGGAATTTTGGACAAGATTCATCATCTGGTTATCGACCGATTCCGCGTGAACTTGACCCAAAAGTGCTCCGACAGGCGCAGCGTATGATAATCCTAAGTCATTTTTTATAATTTACTTAGCTCATCCTTTGTCACCGATAGACTACATTCTTTCGTCCTGTGCGCACGCGGCCCGACCCCAAATTTTCTCCGGCGTAAGGCAATCAGGCGTAGGGACATTCGGCATCGCGCTGGCTCTGCTCCCGGTCCCGGGCAGTCGAGAGCGAGGAGGGCAGCCGGATCAGCCGGGAGGGGTCTGCGGATTTTGACGCCCTCGCTGAAAAGGGCCTGGCGGAAGGAGGCTCTCGGACCCGGAGGGCTTAATGGGTTCCCTGACCAGGTCAAAGATCGAGCGGCACAGGACTCGGTAGCCTCGCAACGATTGTTGCGGGCTGAATCGAACTTGGCCTCCAGGGTATGAGCGGCAAGGGCGGCATTGGCCCGGCAGAGACTTCTG
>CAISPT010000232.1 GCA_903887455.1 uncultured Opitutaceae bacterium
AAGGATCCGGGTAAATTCTTAGACCGCTGCTTTCTTTGCCAATCGTATTCCAGGGCCCGAGACCGCAGCCCCAGCCTGGAAATAAGAATTGTCGGCCGCCGCAATCTCTAGCCGCGAAGTACTCGCTCGAACGTGGCCGCGTCGATGTTGCCCCCGGTGTGGATGACCCCCGCGGGCTCAACCGCGCTCGCTCCCCGGTCCTTAAAGAGAGCTGCGAGGCCGGCGCCGGCGGCGCCCTCGGCCACGTTGTGGGTGTCGCTGAAGTAGGCGCGCTGGGCGGCCTCGATCTCGTCGTCCGTCACCCGGACGATCCGCTCGACGCCCCTAAGGATGTGGTGGAGGGCCTCGGGGCTCGGGGTCGAGCATGCCATGCCATCCGCGATCCGCGTCGCCGCCTTGTGCGCGACCACCTTCCTCGCGTCAAAGGAGAGCGCGATCGCGGGCGCACCCTCGGCGGCCACGCCGATGATCCTCGTCGGGAGCTTGAGCGCATCGCGGGCGGCAATCGTGGCGCAGATGCCCGAGCCCATCCCGATGGGAACATAGACCCTGGCGAGGGACGGCGCCTGCCTGAGGAAGGAGAGCATCGAGACGGCGTTGCCGAGGACCAAGTCCCGGTGGTAAGAGGGAACCCAGTGGAGCTTCCTTCGGGCCGCCAGTTCCTGGGAGTGGATGAGCGCCGCCTGGAAGTCCTCGCCGTGCTCGATCAGCTCGGCTCCGAGGGCCCGCATCGAGAGGTTCTTTTCGGTGCTGTTGCCGTGAGGCACGACGACCGTCGCGGTGAGCCCGTGCAGCCTCGCGGCGAAGGCCACGGCCTGCCCGAAATTGCCGCGGGTGGCCGCGATGACGCCCGTCGCAGACGGCTCGGCGACCCGCATCCGTGCCACGTAGGCCAGGGAGCCGCGGATCTTGAATGAGCCGATCGCAGTGTGGTTCTCGTGCTTCACCCAGACCGGCCCCCCCGCCCTCCTTGAGAGAAGAGGCCACTCGAACGAAGGGGTCGGCGGCACGACGGCGTCAATCGAGGGGGCAATCGACTCGATCTCGTCCAGGGAAGGGAGCGGCGCGGAGTCCATGGGGTACCGTAGGAACGTGCAGGCGCCCGCCGCGGTGTCAAAGGACTCCCTCGACCATGGGGTCGAGGCCGCCCGACGGGGCTTCGGGCGGCCCCGGTCAGCAAGACGATCAAGCCCTCGTTGCGGACCAGAGTCCGCCGCAGGGGAACCCGCCCTCCCAAGGCACGCACCGCGGGCACGTTCTGGCCGTCGGGTGAGGGCCCACACGGCTAAAGGTGACTTTATCGTGACGGTGTCCGAACTCGGCGCGGAAGGGGGATCGCGTCGTGGGTAACGCCGCGTTGCGTGTTTCGGAAATCGCCCCTCGTCCGGCCTGCCCTTTCCACGAGATTGGGGCGGAGCCTCCCGCGGGAAAGCCTCTGGACAGGGGGGCGCCCGCGGGCATTGTCTGCGGCGAGCGCCAGAGACCGCCCATGGACAACCCCCCCCCACCCCTCCCGTGATCGACTGCGATGTCCATGCGATCGTCCCTTCGGTGCACGCCCTTACGCCCTATCTTACGTCCTACTGGCGCGAGCAGGTCGAGCAGACGGGGTTCAAGGGACCCGTTGACTCGTGGTATCCCCAGGGGCTGGCCGAGGCCCTCGGGCATGTGGCAACTGACGCCACACGGACCGCCGCCGCCGTGTTCTCCGGGCCAAACAGCCCGTCCCTAGCCGTCCTCACCTGCGACTACGCGGTGGAGACGCTGCACAACCCTGACGCCTCCGCCGCGCTGGCTCGTGCTGCCAACGAGTGGCTAGCCGCGGAGTGGCTCGCTCGTGATCCCAGGTTCCGGGCCTCGATCGTCGTACCCTCGGCGTTTCCGGAGCTGGCGGTGCGCGAGATCGAGCGCGCGGCGGCGGACCCGCGCTTCGTCCAGGTGCTTCTGCCCGTTCGCTCCGAGTCCCCCTACGGCTCGCGCAATTTCAGACCCGTTTTTGCCGCGGCGGCCCGCCTCGGTCTTCCCGTCGCGCTCCACTACGGGGGCGCTCCGGGCACCCCCCCGACTCCGGTCGGCTGGCCCTCGCTTGTCATGGAGGAGGTGGCGGGCGCCACAGGCGTCTTCCAAACGCAGCTGCTTTCGGTCATCGCGGGCGGGGTGTTCGACGAGCACCCGGGCCTTAAGCTCGTCCTCGCCGAGGCCGGGTTCGCCTGGCTTGCCCCGATGCTCTGGCGGTTTGATAAGAACTGGAAGGGACTCCGACGCGAGGTCCCCTGGGTCCGGCGGCCGCCGTCCGAGTACGCACGCGAGCATGTCCGCCTGACGACCGCCCCCCTTGACGCGCCCGCCGACCCCGGGCAGTTCGCTGCGGCTGTGGGCCAGCTCGGGAGCGACGGGATGCTCCTCTACGCTTCGGATTATCCTCACCGGCACGGCGACGACCACGCCGCGCAGTGCTGGGACTCGCTTCCTGCCGACCTTCGCCGGAGGATCTCCTCCGACAACCCCCGAAGCCTCTACCGCCTCTAGACGATGCCCGCCACGGTCCCCGCGCTCATCGACTGCGACATC
This sequence comes from uncultured Opitutaceae bacterium, assembly GCA_903887455.1. Taxonomy (GTDB): domain Bacteria; phylum Verrucomicrobiota; class Verrucomicrobiia; order Opitutales; family Opitutaceae; genus Palsa-1447. The sequence continues at coordinate 2,572 of CAISPT010000232.1, forward strand.
CACAACCACCTCACGCCCGAGGCGGTGGCGCGCTACCTGCCGGAGCGCTGGAGGGCCTACCATGCGCAGTTCGGGCGGAGGACGACGCCCGGGGACTTCTATCCGAAGGCAACCCCAATGGCCTCGCGGACCGACGCCTGGCCGCCCGGCGGCGGGCCGCCCGGCTCGGACCTCGCGTTCCTGCGCAAGCAGCTCCTGGACGCCTGGCCGATACAGATCGGGATCCTCAACACCCTGATCTCGATCCGGAACCAGCACCGCGATTTCGACGCGGCGCTCGCGACGGCCGCCAACGCCTGCCAAATTGCCGAGTGGCTCGACCCCGAGCCCAGGCTCCGAGCGTCGCTCCTAGTTCCCTTCGAGGATGCAGAGCTCGCCGTCGCCGAGATCGGACGGCACGCGGGCGACAGGCGGTTTGTCCAGGTCCTGATCCCCTCGCGCACGGGAGAGCCGCTTGGTCGGCGGAAATACTGGCCGATCTACGCCGCAGCCGCGGAGGCAGGCCTGCCGATCGGAATCCATTTTGGGGGCTGGAGCGGCGGCCACCCAATCTCCGGGGCCGGCTGGCCGACCTACTACCTCGAGTACCACACGGGCATGAACCAGACCTTCCAGGCGCACCTGATCAGCCTGATCTGCGAAGGGGTCCTCGAGGCCTTCCCTAAGCTCAAGGTGGTGTTCATCGAGGGCGGGATCGCGTGGATTCCCCCCTGCCTGTGGCGGCTCGACCGGTGCTGGCGCCAGCTCAGGGCCGAGAATCCGAACCTAAAGAGGGCCCCCTCGGAGTATTTCAGGGAGCACTTCTGGCTCACGACGCAGCCAATCGAAGAGCCGCCTGAGCCCGGCCAGTTCCTCCAGATGGTCTCCCATCTCGGTATGGACGACCGCCTCCTCTTCTCGACGGATTATCCCCATTGGGACTTTGACAGTCCGGACGGCTCGCTGCCGTCGGTCATCGGGGAGGGCCTAAGGAGCAGGATTCTTGGCGGCAATGCCAGGGCCCTGTACGGCTTCGCCTAGCACCATGCCCAAGCACGTCGTCAGCACCGTGGCGGAGATCCCGCCGGGAGGCCGGAAGATCGTGGAGGTCCAGGGGCGGAGCATCGGCGTTTTCAACATAGCCGGCGAGTTCTTCGCGCTGCGAAACCGCTGCCCCCACCAGGGAGCCGCGCTCTGCACCGGGCAGCTTGGCAGCGCGGTGACCTCGACGGGCCCAGGGCACTATGCGGTCGACCGTGCCGGCGAGATCCTGCGCTGCCCCTGGCACGGCTGGGAATTCGAAGTCCGCACCGGCCAGTCGTGGTTTGATCCTGTGAAGGTGCGGGTGAAGGCCTACGAGACCGCCGTGGCTCCGGGCTCGGCGCTCAAGCCCCCCTCCCCCGCGCTTCTTCCCGGACCCTATGTCGCCGAGACCTACCCCGTCTCGGTCGAGGAGGATTACGTGCTGGTCGAGGTGTGAGCGTCTAGCGCTCCGAAAGGAGTTCGTTCCTGAGTTTCTCGAGCTCCGCCAAGCGAGGATCGATCCGTTTGTGGACCACCCGCCGGTTGATATGCCAGGCCCAGGCGTTCACGATGAGAAGGAACAGCAGCATCCCCCCGATGAAAACGGGATCCCGCTGGAGCTCCCACGACCTGGCGCGAGCCCCCACCGTGGCTACCACGATGATCTCGGAGAGAAAGATTGGGGCGATGTACCAGACGGCGACGCTCATGAGGAGCCTCCGCTGGCGCCTCATCTCTGCCAGGTCCGCCTCCACCCGCTCAAGCACGGTGGCGGACGGGCCAACCCGGCGGCGGCGGGCCCTGAACCGCTCAAGGATGAAAAATCCCGCAACGCCTAGGATGAGCGCCACGACGAGAACGAAGGGCCAGCCGGCCCTGCCCATGCGGTACCCGAAAAATCCGAGTGCCGCAGCTGCGAGCACGCCCGCGGAAGCCTCGGTGAAGTCGCGCACCATGAGGGCGCGGGCCTGCATGCGGTGCGTGGCCTCGAAGGCCTCCTTCAGGCGCTCGATGTCGGCGTCCGCGCCCACGGGCGCCTTCTGCCGGCGCCAGATGAATTCCCAATCATTCCAGTTCATTTCGTACTCCCTTCAGCCTTTCGGCCAGTTTGGTGCGCGCTCGGTTAAGCGCGACGCCGAGGTGGTTCTCGGTCAGCCCTGTGATCTCCGCCATTTCCCTGTACGAGAGACCATCCAGCGAAAGCAGTATGACCGCCCTGTCGGTGTCAGGCAGGGCGCGGATCGCGACGTAGAGGGCCTCCAGGAGGTCGACTTTCGCCGCAGACTCGGCGGGACCTGCCGTGCCTGCGGGAACCGCGTCGACGCTCGCACCCGGGTCGATCCGCCGACGGCGCCGTCCCAGTCCGCGGCTCCACATGAGGGCCGTGTTGAGCGCGACGCGGTAGATCCAGGTCGAGGCCTTCGACTGGCCGCCGAACGAGGCGGACGAGCCCCAGACCTGCAGCATGATCTCCTGCTCGAGATCGCACCGATCCGCTTCGCCCGGCGCGAACGAGGAGGCCACACGGGCGATGATTCCCCTGTGCGCGGCCATCCATTCGCCGAAAAGGCGGTCGCGTGAGGAGTGGGCGCACATCTCAGGTATTAGATGCCGCAGCGGCGCATTCCTTACACGCTTTTTGCAACCTGCATGTTGTGTAATGCCCGATGCTGCGTTCAATGGGGTTGTAGGGCCAGCCAGGGCACGGCGGGTTCAACAGGCCCGTTGAGAGCACAATTCTCGCAACAAACTCGAGCCAACTTTTGTCCCAAGTCCTACGTGGCATCTCCCCTTCACTACCTCCGCGCCGCGGCAATCGCTATCATGGCGACAGCTTGGGCTGCCGCAGCGGAACTCCCCCCAGAAGCGGATTCCGTTTCCTCGATGATCAAGGCGGGGCTGCCCGTGTTTGAGGCCAGGCCCGACGCAGTTAAAGTCGTAGCCGGCCCCGTGCTCCGGCGCCCGTCGGAAACAGCGGCCACGGCCGTGCCATCCGGGGTCGTCCGCATGATGCCCTATGTCACCCTCGAGAAGAGGCCCCTGACAAGCGAGGCTGTGATGAGCGACCGGGGGCTCGCAGAGTTCGCGATGGACAAGTTCATAGGTCCGGTGGACGGCATCGACCGGGGCTTCCTCAACGTTGTCACGCTTCGCGGCCTTTGGTCTAAGATCCCCGTCCTCAACATCGTCGATTTCGCTGGCGAGACGAACGAGGAGCGAGGCCTTAGGCTCTATCGCCTCAATCGTCAGTCCGACCTCCTGAAGGAGCGGCAGGATTTTGAGGCGCTGAGCCGCTCCGAGGCCGCCGTCGCGCCCAAATAGAAGCGTTCGACAGCTTATGCCGACTTCGGCTGCTCGGGGCGCCCATCCATCAAGATGGGACCGCAGATCGAAGTAAGCTCCGATGAGGAAAAGGGCTTCGAAAGGATGGGGACCTTCCAATTACCGATTTCCTCCTGGAGACTCTTGCTTCCGGGGTGACCGGTCGTGAATACGAAGTGCCCGGCAAGAGCCGGATTCGATTCCCTAAGCCGAAGGTAGAGTTCCGTCCCGGTCATTACCGGCATACGGATGTCCGAAATGACTAGGTCATACGGGTAGCTGTTGGCCAAGGCAGCGGCGTCAGCGCCGTTTGCGGCGAGATCGACCCGGCTCCCAAAGGACGACCGGATAAGGCGCTGGATGAGCAATCGAACGACCTCCTCGTCGTCGACGACGAGCACCCGGGTCGGCCGACCCAGAGAAACAACAGCTCCCGTGAAGAGGTCCGGCTGGGACCGCTCCTCTTTCGCGGCACTAGGGAGGGTGACGGTGAAGGCGGTTCCGACCCCAAGCTGGCTCTCGACTGCGATCTCACCGTTGAACTGGCGCACCACGCTGTAGCAAATGCTAAGTCCAAGCCCGGTTCCCCGGTCGGGAGCCTTCGTGGTGAAGAACGGGTCGAAAATTCGCTTCTGGTGCTCGCGGGATATGCCGCACCCGTTGTCTCTGACGACCAGCAGCGCGGTCGAAACCGAGGAAAAGACCGAAACCTCGAGCCTCGGCTCGCGAACGCCCTCCATCGCGTCAAGGGCGTTGAGGATCAGGTTTATGATGACCTGCCTTACCTTTGCCGGATCGGCCAGGACATACACCCCCTTAGTCTCAAGGTTCTTGCTGAGAACGATCCGCGCGTCGCGCAGCTGGAATTTTGTCATCAGCAGCGACTCCTCCACCAGAGCGCAAAGGTCGAAGGCCCTGGGCAGACCCGTATCCGGCTTTGAAAGCTGCAGCAACTGCTTGATGATGTCCGCCGCCTCGCGAGCGCTTTGCTTGATGATTAGCGCCATCTTGCTTGCCTCGGTGTCACCCACGTCGCCCAGAATCTCCGCGAAGCCGAAGACCGGCATGAGCTTGTTGTTGAGCTCGTGGGCAATGCCCCCGATCAAGGTGTCCAGAAGCCTCTGCTTTTCCTGACGAATGGCGCCCATCTCAAGCGCCCGCTGCTCAGTGATGTCGTCGACAAAGGCGCAAACCTGGCCCGTTTCCCGGATCCAACCCGTTGTGATGTGGAAGATGCGAGGTCCGACTCCCGAGACGTTGAACGTGAACTCCTGAGAGGGGCAGGACGTCGGAAGGCCGTCACGCCCGTACGTCTCGATCATGGTTTGGAACCTCTGGCCGTCGGCCTCGTTCAGCCATCCGGTCAGGAAGGGAATCCCAATGTAGCCCTCCCCCAGGTTCAAAAGCTCGGCAAGGCGCCTGTTATGGGCCTGGACCGCTCCATGCGAACCCAGAAGCGCGACACCGAGGGCATTGCTGTCGAAGAGGCATTGATAGAGGCCCTGGGCCTGCCGCTGGGCATGCCCCGCCTGGAAAAGATCCACGTGCTGCCGTTGCAGGATTTCGCTCTGGGTTCGGAGCTGTTCCATCTGCTCCCCGACAAGGCGCGACTGCAGCTGCGCCAGGGCGTCGACGGAAATGAGGCCGAGGAATTCGTGCGTCTCGCTAACAAGGGCGATATCCTCGTGAAACTCCGCACCGCGGCGAGCCAGCGCACGGGTTAGGATGACCCTGATCGGGTCCCCAACCGAGAACACGAGAGGGTGATCCACCTGTGCGAGGATCGCGTCGGCCTTGCCGTAGAGCGCGAACCCGAATCGAGACCCAAGCAGGGCGCCCAGCTTAACGCGGGCGCAGATCCCGACGACAGTCCTGCCGCGTAGTATCCCGATGTAGTCCACCTGGCTTTCCCGAAAGATCCTCTCTACATCCTCAAGGTGGCAGTCGTGATCGACGGCGATGCAGTGGTGGACAAGCGAAGGAAGCTGCGTCCCCTCTACCGAAAGGGACTGCGCTAGCGGGTCCTGCGTCTGCGGCGGCTCCCTGTCATCGAACCCGATCGCCCCAGTGTTAAAGTGCATCGAATCAATATCGGCCCGTTCGAGCACCCTCCTGCAACCGCGAGCGGTGACAACCAGGTTAAGAATTCGTGAGCACCCGCGAACCCAACTGCGCGCTTGGCCTTGGCTCGGATTGGGCTTCATATGGCCCTGCTTGAACCCCGCAGCACGCTCCGCCCTCGGAATCCTTGCGTCCCTCCTTGCCGCGCTGTCGCCGCGGCTCAGAGGCCAGGAGGCTCCGGCCCCGGACCTCGTCCACTCCGCATGGCCGTCGTCCTGGATCGCCTGCCCCGGGGCCATCGCGCGGAACCCCGGCGTTTTCCACTTCAGGAAGCACCTTAGCCTCGCCGCCAAGCCCGGGCGCTTCGTGATCCACGTCTCCGCCGACAACCGCTTCGTCCTGTTCGTGAACGGGATTCGGATCGGCGAGGGGCCGGCCCGAGGGGACCTCGACCACTGGCGCTACGAGACCTATGACATCGCCCCCAGTCTTCAGGCCGGCGACAACATGGTCGCGGCCACGGTGTGGAATTACGGCGCCCTGGCGCCCACGGCGCAGATGAGCGACCAGACCGGGTTTCTCGTCCAGGGCGCCGGGACGGCCGAGGCGGCCCTCGACACCGACGAATCCTGGGAGGTTAAGGAGGAAAAGGGCCAGGGGTTCCTGCCGATCAAGTTCGAGGACGTGCCAAGCTACTACGCGGCCAGCCCCGGCGAGTTCCTGGACGGCACCCGTTACGACTGGGACTGGCAACGCTCCACTGAAGGATGGTCCCACGCAATTACCGTCGGCACCGGCGAGCCCGGCCGCTACCCCAAGGCTACGCCCGTCGGCACGGGCTCTGGTGTGAACCGCTGGCTCCTGGTAGAAGACAAGCTCCCGGGAATGCTCCACCAGCCGATGACTTCGGGAACGATCGTCAGGGTCGAAGGCCTTCCCGTAATCAAGGGGCTGCCGGTGTTGGTCCCCGCACATTCGGATGTGCGAATCCTCTTTGACCTGGGCCGCATGGCCACCGGCTATCCCGAGCTGGCCTTTAGTGGCGGACGGAACGCCTCGATCCGCGTGAGCTACAGCGAGGCGCTGGTCGACACAAAGGGCAAGAAGGGCAACCGGAACGAGATTGAAGGCCGAAAGATGCAGGGCCTCACCGACACGCTCGCGCCAGACGGCGCGAAAGGACGGGTCTGGACCTCGCTGTATTGGCGCACCTGGCGCTACCAGGAGCTCCACGTGGAGACGTCCGAGAACCCGGTTTCGATCGATTCGTCCACGGCCTACTTCTCGGCCTACCCCTTCGACGAGGGCAAGGCCGACTTCACCGCAAGCGACCCGGCGCTGCACGCAATGTGGACTGTGGGGACGAGGACCGCGCGCCTGAACGCCCACGAGACTTACATGGACTGCCCGTACTGGGAGCAGCTCCAGTACATCGGCGACACCCGGATCCAGGCGCTCATCTCCTATGTCGGCTTCGGCGACGACCGGCTGGCCCGCCAGGCGCTAGACGCCTACGACCAGTCCCGGATCTCGGAAGGGCTGACCCAGAGCCGGTACCCGAGCGCGCTCAACCAGGTCATCCCCACCTTCTCGCTCTACTGGATTGGCATGATCCACGACTACTGGCTCTACCGGCCGGACGACGGTTCGCTCGCCAGGTGGGTGCCCCACACACGGAGCGTGATCGACTGGTACGCGCGTCACCAGCGGCCCGACGGGCTCCTGGGCCGGATGCCGTGGTGGAACTTCGGCGACTGGACAAAGGACTTCGTGTTCGGGGAGCCCCCGCAGGACACGGACGGCGGGTCAGCCCTCCTCTCCCTCGCCTTCGTGGCGGCGCTGCGCGACGCGGCAGACCTCGAGGAGGCCCTTGGAAACACAGTTCTTGCGATCCAGGACCGGGCCCGGGCCGAGGTGGTCCGAGGCGCCGTCGCAAGGCTCTGCTGGGACCCTGCCCTTGGGCTCCTTGCGGACACGCCCGCCCACACGCACTTCAGCGAGCAGACGAACGCGATGGGGGTCCTCACGGACTCCGTCCCCAAGGCCGCGCAGGCCGGCGTGATGCGCGCCGTTCTCGACCACAAGCCCGGCATGGGAAAGCTCCCGGCCGGCGGCGAGTTCTCGCCCGCCAGCATCTACTTCAGGTTCTACGTCGCCAGGGCTCTCGACCACGCCGGCCTTTCCGACCTCTACCTGGACACCCTCGGCCCATGGCGGACGATGCTATCCCTGGGACTCACGACCTGGGCCGAGACGGCGGAACCCACGCGCTCTGACGACCACGCGTGGAGCGCCCACCCCAACTACGACCTCCTGACGCTGGTCGCAGGGGTCCGACCCGCCTCGCCGGGTTTCGCGACCGTGCAGGTCGCGCCGCACCCGGGTGCCCTGAAGTCCTTCGCGGCCCGCCTGCCTCACCCCTTGGGCGAGCTCGCGGTTGGCTACCGAGCTGACGCCGACGCGCTCAAGTTCGACGTGACGCTTCCAAGGGGGCTCACGGGCACTTTCCTTTGGAATGGCGAAACGACCCCATTGGTCGCCGGGCCCAACCACCTCGAGTTCAGGCGCTGAAGAGCTCCTCGGGCTGGAAGAACCTCGCCAGCTCGGTCTTGGCGTTGGCGACGCTGTCGGACGCGTGGACCACGTTGCGCATCATCTCGGTGCCGAAGTCGCCGCGGATGGTGCCCTTGGCGGCCTTGCGCGAGTCCGTCGGCCCGAGCAGGTCGCGGACGCGACTGACGACGGCGGTGCCCTGAAGGGCCATCACGATCACCGGGCGCGAGCTCATGAACTTCTCGAT
>CAISPT010000233.1 GCA_903887455.1 uncultured Opitutaceae bacterium
CACGGCCGAGGTCGAGAGCGCCATCGTCTCGCACCCGTCGGTGGCCGAGGCCGCGGTCGTTGGCCGCCCTGACGACCTCAAGGGCCAGGCCCTCGTGTGCTTCGTGACGCTAAAGAACGGGGTCGAAGCCTCCGGCGAATTGAAGGAGGCGATCCGCGCCCACGTTGCCAAAGAGATCGGCTCCCTGGCGAGGCCCGACGACGTCCGCTTCGCGGCGGGGCTCCCGAAGACCCGCAGCGGAAAGATCATGCGGCGAATCCTCAAGGAGATCGCCGCCGGCGGAACCGTGAAGGGCGATACGACGACGCTCGAGGACTTCACCGTCGTCGCCACCCTCCAGGCCGAGGAGTGAACTCAAAGTAGTGTTACTAATTAATGTCCGGGAAGGGGTTGTGCCAAAAAATTCGGCGCCGCCAAGGGAACTTTGCGTAACCTTGCGTGTACTGTATCGTCTGACCCTTGAACATGAACACTAAGTCAATTCTCGTCCTGACGACCGCCGCGGCGCTCTGCTGCTCCGGATGCGTCGGAACCGGCCCGAACACCCAGAACGGGGCCGTCGCGGGTGGCGCCCTGGGCGCCCTCGCCGGCGCCATCATTGGGAACAACAGCGGGGGCCATAACGCGCTCGGGGGCGCCGCAATCGGTGCCGTGGCCGGCGCCATCGCCGGCGGCACGATCGGCAATTCGGTGGACCACCAGAACGGCACCCTTTACCGCTCCGAGTACGAGGCGACCTCGAACGTCGCCGTCCAGTCCGTGCCGCCCCAGCCGCCCCCGCCGGCGGAGCTCCAGACCGCGCAGCCGACCCCGTCGGCCGTGTGGATCTACGGCTTCTACGACTTTGACGGCTACCGGTACCTCTGGGTCCCCGGCCACTGGGAGATCCCGCCCCCGAACACGGTGTCCTTCGTCCGCCCGCACTGGCGGTACCGGGGGGGCTCCTACGTCTACGTCCGCGGCTACTGGCGTTAGTGCGCCGGGGTCCGCGGGGCCTGGAACTCCCTGAGGGAGGACTCCAGGCCTCGGTTGTAGGACGCGACCAGGCGGTCCCACAGCTGCGTCGACTCCGTGTCGACCGCGCGCCGCGAGCTGTCGGCGTCGAACCACGCGATCGTGCGCGCGATCCCGTCGCGGTAGCGCGTCGTCGCCTCGAAGCCCGGGACGAAGCGCTTGATCTTCGAGTTGTCGAAGAGGGCGGTGTTCGACTTGTCGCCCAGCAGGGTGCCCGTGAGCGCGGGCACACAGGCCGCCAAGTAGTCCGAGGCGACGTGAACGAGCTTCGGGGAGGCGACACCGGCGGCCTCCGCCGTCATCTGGTAGATCTGGTTCCAGGTCAGGGCCTCGTCTGAGGTGATGTGGAAAGCGTGGCCGATCGCCCCCGGGTGTCCGAGGAGCCCCACTAGGCCTTTCGCGAAATCCGAGTTGTGGGTGATGGTCCAGAGGGTGAGGCCGTCCCCGGGGACGATCAGCGGCTGGCCCTTGCGCATGCGGTCGACCGCCGTGTAGCTCTTAAGCCAGCTGTTGATGGCGAGCGGAATGATGGGGTCCCCGTACGTGAGCGAGGGGCGGACGACCGAGAAGGGGAAGCGCTCCTCGCGGTAGGCCCTCATCAGGCGCTCCTCGCAGATGATCTTGTTGCGGGAGTAGTCCCAGAGCGGGTTGGCGAGCGGAGTCGATTCCGTGATCAGGTTGTCGGTGAGCGGCTTCTGGTAGGCGCTCGCGCTGCTGATAAAGATGTATTGGCCGACCCTGCCCCGGAAGAGGCCGAGCCGCTGCTCGATGTCGAGCGGTGTGAAGGCGATGAAGTCGACGACGCAGTCCCAGGTGTGGCTGCCGAGCGCGGCCGCCGCGGACTCGGTCTTCGAGATGTCGGCCGTAATCGTCTTGGCGCCGGGGATGGGCGCCCGGTTGGAGCGATTGAGGAGGGTCACGTCGAATCCCCGCGCGATCGCGAGTTCGGTGCACGCCGTGCTGATGTATCCGGTTCCGCCGACAAAGAGGATTTTCATGGGGCGGCTTGGGTATAGGGGGATCGAGGCCCTGCGTACAGTAAGGAAAACGGGTCCCGACCGCGGGGGCGGAAGGGGCGGCCGAATCGGGCCCAATATGCTTGTCAGCGGTTGGGGAGGGGCCGAGCCTTTCCTTTGGGCCTGGTCCGCGGCGCGCGCCGCGGCGAGCAGGGCCCTACCACCCCAACAACGAAAACCCATGAAGTCCCGCATCGCGTCCCTCGCCCTCGCTTTCCTGGTCCCCGTCTCCCTTGCGCTGGCGCACGCGGGCGGAGCCCCGGTGCCCTCGAAGAGGGTCCTCGTCTTCACGAAGTCCTCGGGCTACGAGCACTCTGTCATCAAGGATCCCTCCAAGCCTTACACGCCGGGTCCCGGCAGCGAGGTGGCGGGTCTGGCCTTCAAGGTCCTCGCGGACCTGGGGGCGAAAAACAACATCGAGTTCGTCTTCTCGAAGGACGGCAGCCTCTTCAACCCGGCGTACCTTGCCCAGTTTGACGCGTATTTCTTCATCACGACCGGCGACCTGACGGAGGTCGGCACGGACGGGAACCCCGCGATGAGCCCCGCCGGCAAGCAGGCGCTCCTCGACGCGGTGGCGTCGGGCAAGGGCTTTATCGGGGCCCACTGCGCCTCTGACACGTTCCACTCGCCCGGCGGCAAGGACATCAATGCCAGGCGCTGGCTGGCCGACGGCGACGACGCGGACCCCTACATAAAGATGCTGGGCGGCGAGTTCATCATCCACGGAAGCCAGCAGGTCTCGCGGCTCACGGTGGCTGACCCGAAGTTCCCCGGAATGGGCGGGGTCCCCGCGGGCGCGGCGTTCAAGGAGGAGTGGTACTCGCTCAAGGACTTCCCGAAGGACCTTCACGTGCTCCTGGTCCAGGAGACTTCCGGTATGGAAGGGGCGCCGTATGCGAGGCCGAGCTATCCCTCGACCTGGGCGCACCTCTACGGCAAGGGCCGCGTGTTCTACACGAACATGGGCCACCGCGACGATGTGTGGAACAGCAGTCTGTTCCAGTCCGTGATTCTGGGCGGCATCAGCTGGGCCTCGGGCCGTGTCGACGCCGACGTGACCCCGAACCTCGACCAGGTAACCCCGCAGGCCAACGTGCTGCCGGTACGGCCGGCGCCGGCCGCGGGCAAATAGGCCTGATTAGGGATCCTGCTAGATCCCGGCAGGGCTCGCTGTGGAGGGTGGGGCTGTGCGACGCTGCCGGTCCCCGAGAATGCCACCGATTTTCCATCACCTTTCCGGATGGGGCGCGTCTGGCCACCGTAGCGCGTCGCCCGACCCGGTGCGGCCACGGCGCAGGTGAGCCGCGAGAACCGATCCCATTTCGACCCCCTTTCCTGAACCCATGACCTCAAGCATCACGCCCCGACCCTCCTTCCGACTCCTCGCCGCCGCGCTCGCGCTCGGCGCCCTATCCCAGGGGAGGGCGGGCGCGCAGGAAGCGCAGAAGCAGTACACGCTCTTCGAGGGGGCGAGCATCGCGGTGAACATCGACAACGTTGCCTACCCGGTGCGGGATGTTAACGGGTCGTCGTGGGTCATCGCGATGAACGGCGAGGAGAAAGTGGTGAACGGTGCCGCAGGCCCCATCAACCTGAAGATCGTCCCCGGGCTCAGGCTCACGGAGGACTCGGCAACCATCACCGGGTACAAGAAGGAGGGCGCCTACACGTTCGCCAACGATCCGGCCGTCAAGCTCACGCGGGGGCTCGCCCAGACGGCGAGCATCGACGCAGGCTACCACGCCGCCCTCAACCAATCGAGCGCGGTGGACCCGCTCTCGCTGCAAATGCCCCCTGCCAGCGGCACGGGCAACACGGTCACGACCGGGGTCACCTCTCAGGCCCAGGTCACTTCGACCGCTGCGAGCGCCAGCGCCACGGCCGGCATCGGAGCGACCCAGGGTCTGAAGGAAGGGCAGAACGACGAGGGGTTCGACGCGTTGAAGATCGAGTTCTCCGTCGAGTCCCAGAAGCCGATTCCCGCTCCCTACATCGTGACCACGGCCCGTTTTCACCCGCACGCGAGCATGCAGGGAACCGTGCAGAGCCTTGTCTTCGCAAAGGCGCTTGAGCCGATCGGCCCGAAGCCGTCCAAGGTCTCCTTCACGGAGGAGGGTTTCCCTGTCGGGTACGACCTGGTCGACTTCCAGATCCACCTTTACAACGCGGGTGTCGAGATCGCGACCAACATCGCCGAGAAACGCGAGGTCATGAATCCCGACCAGGCCTTCGGGTACGTGAAGAGGACCTATGTCGAGGCTCACAAGGCGGACACCCTACGGGCCTCTCCGGTTATGGGCTCACTTCCCGCGGATTTCGCCAGCAAGGTCGCGGCGGGAAAGTACACGGAGACAATCTACGTGAAGGTGTCGCCCGAGGGGATGGCAACCGCGGCGTATTCCGATGGCGGGTGCGAGAAGCCGATTGAGGACCCTTATCTTGACGGCGTCCTTAAGGGCATCCGGTTCAAGCCGGCACTTCTGAAGGGCGCGCCTGTGAAAGGCGTGGCCTCGATCAACCTGAGCCACGTTCGGATGTAGGATTCGCCGGCTTGTGGAGCTGGCCGCTTGAGGCGAGCCAGCCTTTATAATAGACTATTGGGTAACGACGTAAGAAATTCGGGATCGGCGGCGTGCTTCCAGCATTCGGTGAATTCGTGCTCACCGGAAGGCCGGCACTGCGTCGGATGCAATGTCCCCGAATTTTGCTTGCCCGTCGCGCGGGACGACGAGCATTCTGGATGATTCAGGATTCGCCAGGGTAGCTCAGTGGTAGAGCAGAGGACTCATAAGCCTTTGGCCGCGGGTTCGATCCCCGCCCCTGGCACCATTTTCGAAATGGCTGGAATCCGATGGCAGAGCCCCGCGGCCCGAGGGCAGTCAGTTCCGGGCCAAGAATCCTACAAACAAGATCTCACATGGCATCGGTACTCCTCATCGACGACGACGAAGCGCTGCGCAACGTTACAGTTGAGATTCTTAAGGAGGCGGGCTACGTGGTCGACGACGCCCCGGATGGCAGGAGCGGCCTCGAGTTGTTCCGCACGGGAAAGCACGAGCTGGTGATCACCGACATTGCCATGCCCGACATGGACGGCATCGAGCTCATTATCGACCTGACGCGCGCCGCGCCGAGGCCGCAGATCATCGCCATCTCGGGAGACTCCCAGTTCAGCACGTCGGTTTACCTTCCCACGGCCAAGCAGCTCGGTGTGCACAGCACGCTCACGAAGCCGATACGCGCCGCTGAGCTCCTGTCTGCCATAGAGGCGGCTCTTGCGGCTGCACCAAAGCGCTAGCGCCAAGGCTTTCCCAATTACCGGACCCGTGAAGATCAATCTTTTCAACTCCGACCCGAACATCGAGCACGTCGCCGCGGGCCAGTCGGTCTTCCGCGAGGGCGACGCCGGCGAACACATGTTTGCGGTTGTAACCGGCTCGGTCGAGCTGTCCATCGGCGGGACGGTCGTGGAAGCGGTGGAGGCTGGCGGCGTCTTTGGCGAGATGTCCCTGGTGGAGGACAAACCCCGTGTGGCGACCGCGGTCGCGAAGACTGACGCGGGCCTGGTCCGCATCGACCGCAAGCGTTTCCTCTTCCTCGTCCAGCAGACGCCTTACTTCTCACTCCAGCTGATGGGGATCATGGCCGAGCGGCTTCGGCGCATGAACGAGCGCCTCTAGGGCGATTCCGAGGGGCCGCCTACCGGAAGGAAGACCCTCACAATGGATCCAGTTCCGGGTACGGTCTCAATCAGCAGGCTGCCGCGGTAGCGCGAGACGATCCCCTGGACTACGGAAAGCCCCAGACCGCGACCCTCATGGAAGGGCCTGTTCGAGAAGAAGGGCTCAACGAGGCGGGGAAGATCGTCCGTGGAAATGCCCCTTCCCGTGTCGGAGACCTCCAGCACGGAATGCAAGCCGGTCGAGGTGCAGTGCGGCGTGCCCTCCGGGATCACCTGGTCACGGATGCGGATCGTGATCTTGCCTGCGTGATAGGTCGCCTCCCCTGCGTTCGACACCAACTCGCTCACGATCACCTCGGCATCGGCAGGGGCGACGAGGGCCTTGCCCTGCGAGTCGGGCACGTCCCAGTGGACGTCCCGCTTCATCCCGACGATGCGGATGACGGCATCCTTGCGCGACAACACAAGGTCGGCAAGGGGCTTGGGCTCGTCCCCACGCTGCTTATTGCCACTTGCCAGCCCGAGTCGCCCCGCGAGCCGGGAGGCGTCCTGCGCGGCCTTGCTGATCGCATCGATGCTTTCCACGTCGGGGGAGGTCGGGGGGGTGCTTGAGCGCAGGAGCTGCGCGTTGCCCAGAACGACCGTCATCAGGTTGTTGATCACGTGGGAGACGCCCCCTGACAGGCGCTTAATGATCTCAATCTTCTGCGTCTCGGCCCTCCGCTCGATCTCGGCCTTCTCCTTGGCCAGGCGAAGGCTCTCGAGCGTCGATCCGGCAACGCGCACCACCAGGAGGGCGGCCATAAGGACCTCGCCCACGGCTAAAACCACGACGGACGGGTTGGCGTGGTCGACTGCAGAAAGGATGAGCAGTCCGCCCACGCCCAGGACAGCGCAGAAGGGAAGGGGATTGATGATCCGAAGCAGCGGCGATCGGGGCGCGACGTCCTCCCTGCTCTCGGTGCCATTGAGAAAATAGAGGCCGGCCACCGTGTAGACGAAGATGTCGACGAAGAAGATGCTGTCGAGGAGCGCGGGCCCGATGTTCATGTGCGCCGTGCAGTATTGGAAAGCGACCAGGTAGAATGTGTCGACGACGACGGCGGCCGCCATCCACGCGACAGCCGTTTTTGCCGCGTGAAGGGATCCGCGCACCAGAATGAGATTTAGGACCAAGAGGTTCCCCGCCTCCATCAGGTCGAAGAACATGAGCCTGCTCCGGGCAGCGGGCGGCGCATCCCGCATTCCAGGAAGCGACCACAGGACAAAGAGGACGACGGCGATGCCGATGTACGAGATCGTGATGTCGATGGCGACCCGCCACCGGTTCTCCTTCTCGATCGGCTGGAGCGGAATGCGGACCAGGGCCACAAATCCCATAATCCAGATCGCAAACTCCGAGATCTCGGCAACCCCAGGGATCACGGGGACCGGCACGCCGAGCGCATGGGCCAAGCGGACCCCGTTGCCGATCGCCACCAGGAGCACGGAGACACCCTGGAGGGTCAGCGCCTGGTTGAGCCGCGCCGATTGACCGGGATTGCGCGAGGCGAGCAGGAAGATTGTGCCCATGGTGCCGGTCGTGACGACGGCGGCCAGGATTCCGGCGGGGCCTCCGGAGACCGGGCCGAAGGAAATGAACCAGGGCAGGAGCGCCAGAACCGCGAATCCGACAGAGGACCAGAGGACCCAGCGGCGGTGCGCATGGGGGCGGTCAGGGGCATGGGAAGCGGGCATTTTTTGTCGGTGGGCGGTGGGCAGCCGCCGGATTCTGGCTATGCGAATGAAGGCAGCGACCCCGCCCGTCAATCCCGTACGTGATGCGGGCCAATTGGTTAGGGGGCTGTTTTCGGGAACCCGGACCTGGCCGATGTCTCTTCCCTACGAGCATCCGGCCGGCGCTGGCCTATTGTAACAACTTTATGACGGGCCGCTTAACAATAGGCGCAGCGGGGCCCGCGCGCCGCGCCCCGCTTCGGGCGCGGGTGCGGCACCGGCTCCGCCAGAAGGACTGCAATTTCAGTGCCTAGATCGAGAACTGGGCCAAAGCGGGGGCCGAGCGGTGCAAGTGCGAGAACTTGGCCGCCTCGAGTGCCTCCGCCGTTGCTGAGAGCAGCTGGTAGGGGCTCGCCGGCTTTTTCAGGAGCCTGACCCGGTCGTTCTCTAGCGTGCCGACGAGCGGGTCCGTGCTGTCGGCCGCGCTGAAGGCGACGATCGGAAGATCGGGGTTGAACTTGCGCAGGGCGTGGATCATCGCGCGCCCGTTCATGATCGGCATCATGATGTCGGTGATCACGAGCGAGACCTCGTCGCGGTTCTGAAGGTAGACCGAGACGGCTTCCGCGCCGTCGTTGGCCAGCAGCACCCGGTAGTTCTGGTCCTGGAGCGTGAGCTTGGTGATCTCCCTCATCGAGTGCTCGTCGTCGACAACGATAATGAGCTCGCCCTGGCCTCGGGGAATCGTCCCCGTCTCCTTCTCCATTTCGGTGTGGGTGTTATCGCAGACGGGCAGGTAGACGGTGAACCGGCTGCCGCGGCCGACCTCGCTCTCAAGCTCAAGGAAGCCGGAGTGGGACTCGACGATTGCGAAGACCGTGGAAAGGCCAAGGCCAGTGCCCTTGCCGATGCCCTTCGTCGTGAAAAAAGGCTCAAAGATCTTCGCGCGGACCTCCTGGGGTATCCCGGTACCGGTGTCGGCGACCGATAGGCGGGCGTAGGTCCCCGGCCGGGCCCCCTTTGACCTGCGGGCCCAGGCCGCATCGACATCGACCTCATCGAGATCGATCCGCAGCTTCCCACCGTCGGGCATCGCATCACGCGCGTTGACGCAGAGGTTGACGAGGAGCTGGTGGAGCTGCGTCGGATCCCCGAGAATAGGCCGAAGCGACTTACCTACCTGGGCGGTTACCGAGATCGTGCAGGGCAGGGTCTGGTCCATCAGTCGGCGCACCTCGGTCGCCAGGTGGCCCAGGCTCGTGGGCTCCATCTGGTGCTCGGCGCCGCGCACGAACATGAGCACCTGCTTGACCATGTCCGCGCCACGCTGGGCCGTCGTCTTCACCATCTCGAGGATGTGGCCCTGGTCGGCACCGTTGTTGCCCTCCATCAGCTCCGTCGCCATGAGGATCGGGGCGAAGACGTTGTTCAAGTCGTGCGCGATGCCGCTGGCGAGGGCGCCGATGCTCTCGAGGCGCTGCGTGCGCATGAACTGCTCGGCGATCCGCTTTCGCTCGGTGACGTCCGTGTTGACGACCAGGATCGTCTTCGGTGCGCCCGAGTCCGTGCGGACGAGGGTCCAGCGGGATTCCACCGTGAGCTCGGTCCCATCGGCCGTCACATGCCTGAGCTCGCCGGTCCAGTCGCCGTTCTCGATGGTGGAGGTCTCCGCGGCCACCATCGCCGCGGCGTTCTCCTCGCCTATCACCTCGCCGACCTTGCGCCCGATCGTCCCCGGGCCCGCGATCCCGAAAAGGCGCTCGGCCCCCTGGTTCCAGAAGCTGATCGTCCCGGCGAGGTCCCGCACGTAGATCGCGTCCCTTGCCTTCGCCAGGAGGTCAGCCTGTTCCCTGGCCTGATCCTCCATGCGCTTGCGAATGTCGACCTCGATGCGGAGCGCGCCGTTCGCCTGGGCAAGCTCCTCGGTCCTCTCGACCACCCGCCGCTCCAGGTTCTCCTGCGCCGCCTTTATCTCGCGGTTGAGGCCGTGGTTAAGGAGCGCCATGTCGATGCCGATCTGGAGTTCGCGCTCCTTGAAGGGCTTCAGGATGTAGCTGGAAGGACGCGAGAGCTTGGCGCGGTTGAGCGTCATCTCGTCGGAGTTTGCCGAGAGGAAGACGACCGGCCGGTCGTTCTCGCGCTTGATGATCTCCGCGGCCTGGATCCCGTCCATCTCGCCGCGCAGGCAGATGTCCATCAGCACCAGGTCGGGCAGGAGCTCGGCGGCCTTGGTGACCGCCTCCTCGCCCGTGGGGACGATGGCGCAGACGTCGTAGCCGAGCTTCGGGAGCCTCCGGCTAAGATCGAGCGAGATGAGTCTCTCGTCCTCGACGATCAGGATCCTAGGCGTGGGTTTCGATTGCATGGGCGGAAGGGGAGCGGGTTTGTGCGGCGGGGAAGGAGAGCTCGAATCGGGTTCCTTCGTCCTTGGCGGTGGTGAAATCGATCGAGCCCTCGAGCTGCTCGACTAGAGTGAAGACCAGCTGCATGCCGAGGGACTCGGTCTGCCGCAGGTCGACGCCCGCCGGGATGCCCCGGCCGGTGTCGGCTACCTGCAGGAGGATCCTGCCTTCGGGGCCGTGCTTGAGTGTCACCGAGAGCGAGCCCGGCCCCCCCTCGGGGAAGCCGTGCTTGTAGGCATTCGTGATCAGCTCGTTTACGAGAAGCCCGCAGGGGATCGCCGTGTCGATGCTCAGGCTGATCTCGTCGGCGTCCAGGACGAAGTCCACATCGTGCGACGAGGGCCGAAGGGTGGCGACGATGTTGCCTGTCAGCTCCCTCAGGTAGTCGGCAAAGTCGACCTGGGCCATGTCGACGGAGCGGTAGAGCTTCTCATGGACGAGGGCCATCGCGGCGATCCTTCCCTGAGTCTCGCGGATGATGGGCCTTGCCTTGTCGTCGGGCAGGTAGTCGAGCTGCAGGTTCAGGAGGCTAGAGACCACCTGCATGTTGTTTTTGACCCGGTGGTGCACCTCCTTAAGGAGGGCGTCCTTCTCATCCAGGCTGCCGCGGAGGGCCTCCTGGGCTCGGATGCGCTTCAGGAGCTCGACGCGAAGGCGCTCGTTCGCTCCGGTGAGGGCCGCACGCGCGGTGCCGAGGCCCTGGCGCGCGCCCTCAAGGCCGCCCGCCGCCCTTCCGATGCACTGCTGCAGGAGATTGAAGCTCGCGGCCATCTCTCCGACCTCGTCCTTCGAATTGATTGCGATCGGCACCAGCTCGAAGCGTACCTTTGCGGACTCGAGGTCCCCCGAGGACAACGCCCCCATCGCCCTCTCAAAGTCGGCGATCGTGTCGGAGGCGAGCTTGCCGGCCGCTTGCGAGACCTGGACCACGGAGTGGGCGATCATGCCTGGAAGGATGAGCCCGACGCAGATTGTGAGGAGCGCGACCACGACGAAGATGTCCTCCAGCATGGCGATCAGCGCCGTGTTGTGCTCCGACACCGCGGAGACCGCGATCAGGTAGCCGGCAGCGTCGAGAGCGAGGACGGCGAGCATGGCGCCCGTCAACTTCAGGTGGAGGGTGCGGGCGACGCCCGGCAGCCCCGCCTTTCGCCGGTCCGTGAACTTCCTCCACGCGTACGCCGCCGCCCCGGAGTAGGCGAAGGCGAAGCCGATGATGACCGTCGTGAGCCCGAACTGCTGGAAGCCGAGGACGACCGTGATGCCCCAGGCGCCGGCTGCCAGGAGCCCAAGGATGATGGTTCCCCGGGGCGCGCGGTAGGGGCGCACGGCCTCGGGATGGTTGCGGCGCAGGAGCCAGACAGCGACGTTCGGCATCGCGATGCCGATCAGGTAGGTGAGGTTTGCTGCCGCGATCAGCCAGACCGGATCGCCGATCAGCAGGAAGGCGACCGACATCACCGCCGTCAGCAGCGTGGCCGCCCAGGGCGCGTCGGTCCTCGAGCGCTTGGCGAGGAACTCGGGAAGGAGCCCGTCCTCGGAGAGTTGGGAGAGCGTGCGCGAGGCGCCCGCCAGGGGGGCGATCGTCCCGTGGAACATGTTCACCATCATGAACCAGATGGCGGCGCCCTTGGCCGCGCCCCCGAGGAGGGGGGCGAAGGTCGGACCGAGCTCGCCCGCCAAGTCGCGGCCGAGGGGCTCGGGCCCCAGGGCGCCGAGCCACACGACCGGCAGGACGATGAAGTAGAGGGAGGCCATCGCCGCGCTCGCGAACATGGCGCGCGGGACGTTCTTGTTCGGGTCGATGGTCTCGCCCACGTGGCAGGCGGCCTGCTCGTAGGCGGGTGCCGCGAACCCAACGAGGTAAAGTCCCGCCATGATGCTCGTTACCTTGCCGAACCAGCCGGCGAACGGGACCGTGAGATGGAAGCTGAACGCCTGGTGGTAGTCGACCGATCCGTGGAAGACCGGGATCACCGCCGAAAGGAAGGCGAGCGAGGCCGAGAGGGTGGCGATCGGGATCGCCATCCTCATGACCCACTTCACCCCGCACAGGCTCACGACGGTGAACACGGCCACGATCCCCGAGGCCAGCAGGGGAACCGATACGGAGGGAAGGTACCACTGCTGGATCGCCGAGGCCGAGAGGAGTGCCGTGAGCCCGCAGGTAGGAACCCAGCCCCACCAGTAGCAGACGCCCGTCAAGTTCGCGAGGACGGGGCTGATGGGACGGAACGCCTCTGAGCAGCACGCCGCGATTCCGCCCACGCGGTTTGGGAACATGAGGATCAATTCCGTCCATCCCGGGGTCGCGGCCCAGCTGAGCAACAGGCCGACGATCAGGAGCGGCACCGCCGCGCTGCCCTGGCCGGGGATTGCCCCCTGGCCGACAAAGAGTGCGCCGATCAGGAAGAGGCTCTGGTTGATGCCGCCCATCGCCACGCACGAGGTCCCGAACCAGCCGACGGTGCGGGGGTGGGGAGCGTGGGCGCTCGGTGCGCCTTTGTTTCCTGATGGAACGGGACTCATGGTCTGCACATCCTACCGCTTGCATCGGCACCGCCGTCAAAGTCTTTGAGGTTAAGTAACGTAGGTATTGTTGCTTATGACGGTGCGGCAAACAATAGGGTGATGCCCTCAATTGAGGCCGGTTAAGGACCCGCAATTCAACGACAAGGGGCAGCCCCGGGGCCCGAAGGCCCGGGGCCACGGCGCTCGCGCCGCCCAGGCGCTAGTCGGCCCGCGCTGAAGCCACCGGGCAGGACCCCCGGAGGCGGATGTCGCGCGAGGAGCTCCCCACAACGATCCCGTAGTCGCCTGCCTCTACCGTCCACGCGTGGACCGGGACGGCGTAGTAAGCGAAGGATCGAGGCGTGAGTTCCAGGCGGACGGTCCGGGTCTCACCGGGCGCCAGCTCGACCCGCGCGAAGGCCTTGAGCTCACGGGGCGGCCGGGGAACGGAGAGGTGGGGCGGCTCGACGTAGAGTTGGACGACCTCGGCCCCGGCCCTCGGTCCCGTGTTGGTGACGTCGCACTCCACGGTCGCGGCCGCGGGGCCCGCTGCACTTACCCTCAGGTTCTTGTAGGCAAAGGTGGTATAGCTCAGGCCGAACCCGAAGGGGAACAGGGGCTCGATCCCCTTGGCATCGTACCAACGGTAGCCGACCAGCAGGCCCTCGGAGTAGTGGACCGTGCCGTCGACCCCGGGGTAGGCCCTGGGCCCCCCTTGGAACGCCGGCGTCTGCTCGATCGACCGCGGGAAGGTGACCGGCAGCTTTCCCGAGGGGTTCACGTCGCCGAAAAGCACGGCGGCGAGCGCCGTGCCGGCCTCGCTGCCGCCGTACCAGGCCTGGACGACGGCGGGGACGTGGCTGATCCAGGGGTCCATCGCGACGGGCGAGCCGTCCACGAGGATCACGACCGTGTGCGGGTTGGCGGCAAGGACGCGGCCGATCAGCTCGGACTGCTGGGAGGGCAGGGCGATCCCTTCCCGGTCGGTGCCCTCGTCGTCGTTGTGGGGCTGGTGGGTCAGGCCTCCCACCAGGAGCACCAGGTCCGCAGATTGGGCGGCTTGCACGGCGCGGTCGGAAAGGTCCTTGGCCTCGGCGGGCGAGGCTTCGACAACCTCTGTCTTTCGGACGCCTGCCGCGTCGTGCTCGGAGATGCGCCGGATGGTCGGCTGGCGATAGCCCTCCGAATAGACGATGTTCATGGTGCCGTGCGCCCGGGTGACGATTCCCTCGAGGATTGTGCTCTCGTGGAAGGCCTTGACTCCGGCGGAGTTCACCCCGGCCGCGAATGTCCTGACGGCGTTCTGGCCGATCACAGCCACGGTCCTGACATGGGCCGGGTCCACCGGCAGGAGCCCCCCGTCGTTCTTTAGGAGTACCGCGGCTTCCTCGGCCGCGCGGAGCGCGACCGCCTGGTGGGCCTTCGTGTTGATGGATCCGGGCCTGCGCCCGTCGACGGCTCCGGTGGCGAAGAGCATCCGCAGGTCGCGCCGGACCTTGTCGTCCAGGAGGGCCATGGGGTAGGTCCCGTCCTTTACGCCGTCCCTGAAGGCCCGCCCGAGGTAGTTGTCGTCGTAGCCGCGGCCCCAGGTCCCCATCTCCAAGTCTAGGCCCTTCGTCACCGCCTCGCGCGTATCGTGCGTCCCGCCCCAGTCGGAGATGACGCCGCCCTTGAAGCCCCATTCCTTCTTTAGGACCTGGTTCAGGAGGAACGCGTTCTGGCAGCAGTGCTCGCCCCAGAGCTTGTTGTAGGCGCCCATGACGGCGAGCGCGCCGCCCTCCTTCACGCTGGCTTCGAAGGCGGGCAGGTAGATCTCGCGGAGGGTCCTCTCGTCCACGTCCACGTCGATGCGGCCCCGCTCAACCTCCTGGTTGTTGACGGCGAAGTGCTTCACGCAGGCGACGGTCCCCTCGTCCTGCATCCCGCGGATGTAGCCCACGGCGAGCCGGCCCGCGAGCCAGGGATCCTCGCCGTAGTAGTCGTAGGTCCGCCCCCCGAGCGGCGTCCGGACGATGTTCACTCCGGGGCCCAGGATCACGTGCTTGCCCCGAGCGCAGGCTTCCTGGCCGATCAGGCGGCCGCAGGCCTCGGTCACCGCGGGATCCCAGGTCGCGGCCAGGGCCGAGCCGGGCGGGACTGCCGTCGCGAAGTCGTCGGTCTGGCCCGTCGGGTTCCAGGAATTTAGGCCCACTTCCTCCCGGACGCCCTGGGGGCCATCGTCCGTCCAAAGGTAGGGGATCCCGAGGCGGGGGACGCCCCCGCTCCGGAAGAGCCCGTTGGCGTGAACGAGCGCGATCTTCTCGTCCAGGGTGAGCCGGCTCATCAAGTCGTTGATGCGGGCCTCGACCGGCAGCTTCGGGTCGAGGTAGGCGGCGGTATCCGCTGCCTGGACGGGGGCTGAGAGGGCGCAGGCGAGGCTAAGGACGAGCAGGAGCGGTTTGGTCATGGGGCGGCCGGCCAGCGCAAGGTAGCGCGACCCGGGCCGCAAACAGGCTCCCCGATCCGCGGGTGCCACCGCAAGCGCCGTTTTCCTAGGGGATCCAGCCGCCGGCCGCCTGCAGGGGCTCCAAGTCCATGGCCTGGCTCACCCAGACGGCCACGGCCCTGCGGGCCGAATCCGGCACTGCCGGCGCGGGAAGGCCGAGCGCGGCCACGAGGCTCCCGGCCCGGTCCTCCATGGCGGCCTCGGCGAGCCCCAGGACAGCGAACTCGTGGCCCAGCGTCTGGCCCTGGTTCTCGCCGGCGGTCACCCGGCTGGAGATCCCGAACCCGAGGAGCGCCAGGTGGGCGCGGATGGGGCGCTGGTGGCCCCCGGCGCCCGGCGCGGACCGAAACTCCACCCGGCAGGATCCGTCCGCCGAAAGGGTGGCGGTCAAGGTCCCGGCTGCATCCCTTAGGGATGCGGCCCCGCCCCAGCGGGGCTTCCACTCCAAGCCGTTGCGGACGAAGCAGGGGGTATAAACCGATCCGCTTCCCCAGGCGGAGGCGTAGGCATACTCGCGGTCCGTGTAGGTGCGGGACGAGAGCCGGTCCCTCCAGCCCAGGTGATCCCAATAGTTCACGTGGAAGGCCACCGGCACGAATTCCGTCCAGAGCCCGGGCTTTTTGAGGAGGTCTCCCATCCAGGCCTCCGCGGGCGGGCAGCTGCTGCAGCCCTCGCTCGTGTAGAGCTCGATCAGGTCGACGCGGGTGGGGCCGCTCGAGAAGGTGAGGGGAGACGCCGACGCCGCGGCAGCGGACAGGAGCAGGCAGCCTAGGGACGTCAGTTTCATGGGAGGAATGAGGCGGCGGAAGGAATGTTTATTCCGTGACAACGGTTTAAAAGCTTAACCCCGGGCAAACAGTTGACCCCACCGGCGAGGAACCGCAAAAATCTTGCCGGGTCTAGCTTCTTTGGACCCGTTTCACCCCAACCCCCTCCCCATTGCCCGTGATCAACTCCCGTTTCGGCGGCCTCAGCCTTGCTCTCGCTTTAGCCCTCGCCCCGGCGGTCCACGCCCAGGTGAACATCGCCGTGGACGCCACGACCGCCGTGCGCGTCGTCGACGACCGGCAGTTCGGCATGAACACCCCCTTCTGGGACAGCACGTTCACCGACTCGCAGTCGGCGGACGCCTTCACCCAGATGAACACGCGAATCATGCGTTTTGGCGGGGGGTCGGCGACCGACCAGTACAACTGGGAGACCGGCAAGGACCTCGTGGGCAACTACTCCTGGGCCTTCAACGTCGATGCCTTTGCGGCGCAGGCCAAGAAGGTGGGCGCCATGGGCCTGATCACGACCAACTACGGCTCCGACACCCCGCAGCATGCGGCCGCCTACGTCCAGTACTGCAACGTGCAAAAGGGCTACGGGTTCAAGTACTGGGAGGTCGGCAACGAGTGCTACGGTACCTGGGAGTACGACACCACGGCGAACCCCCACGACCCCTACACGTACGCGACCCGCGCGGTGCAGTACATCCAGGCCATGAAGGCCGTCGACCCCTCGATCAAGATCGGGGTCGTTGCGACGCCCGGTGAGGATTCGAACTCCAACAACTACACCTCGCACCCGGCGACCAACCCGCGCACGAACACGACCCACAACGGCTGGGTCCCGGTCATGCTGGCGACGATGAAGGCGGCCGGGGTTCTCCCGGATTTCATCATCGACCACCGCTACGAGCAGAACGCCGGGTCCGAGAACGACGCGACGCTCCTGCAGGACTCGGACGGCACTTTCGGGTGGGCCTTCGACGCCACCAACTTGAGGCAGATGCTGACGGACTACCTGGGCTCCTCCGGCAGCTCGATCGAGATCCTGGTGACCGAGAACAACTCCGTGAGCACCAATCCCGGCAAGCAGTCGACGAGCCTTGTCAACGCGCTCTACCTGGCCGACAGCACCGGCAACCTCATGCAGACCGAGATCAACGGGCTCATCTGGTGGGACTTCCACAACGGCCAGAGTTCTTCCTACAACAACAGCACCTCGCTCTACGGGTGGCGGAACTACGGCGACTATGGCGTCGAGTCCGGCTCGCACGACAAGTACCCGACGTTCTACGTCTCGAAGCTGCTCGCGCAGTTCGCCCGCGGGGGGGACACGGTCGTCAAGGCGACGAGCTCCTCGACCCTTCTGTCGGCCTACGCCGTGAAGCGCCGGGATGGCACGCTCTCGCTTCTTGTCATCAACAAGAGCCCGACGGCGACCCA
>CAISPT010000234.1 GCA_903887455.1 uncultured Opitutaceae bacterium
AGCTGCGGCCAGTGCACGCCTTGCCGCGAGGGATCGCTCTGGATGAAGAAGATCACGAGCCGGATGGTCCACGGCGACGCCCGCCCCGAGGACGGCGCACTGCTCAAGAGCGTCGCCGACCAGATCGCGGGGCGCACGATCTGCGCCTTCGGAGAGGCCTGCGCCTGGCCGACCCAGAGCTTCATCGCCAAGTTCGGCGACGAGTTCAAAGCCTACCCGGAGTCCAAGAAGGCGCCCAGGCCGGCGGCCGCAATCGAGCTCGTCTGAGCACCCAATCACCCGAAGAAGATGATACAGCCCGCATCACCCGACCTGATCACCGTCAATGTTGACGGCAAGGAGATCGCTGTCCCGAAGGGCACGAACATGATCGAGGCGGCGCGCCGCGTCGGGGTCGACGTCCCTCACTACTGCTACCATTCGAAGCTCTCGGTCGTCGGCAACTGCCGGATGTGCTTGGTCGAGATGGGGATGCCCGCAGTGGACCCCGCCACCAAGGCGCCGGTCATCGACCCGGCCACCGGCAAGCAGCGCGTGAACTGGTCGCCGAGGCCGACGATCGCCTGCGCCACGAACGCCTCGCCGGGGCTTCACATCCGCACCACCACGCCTCTCGTGAAGGAGTGCCGTGAGGGCGTGATGGAGTTCCTGCTCATCAACCACCCCCTTGACTGCCCGATCTGCGACCAGGCCGGCGAGTGCAAGCTCCAGGAGCAGTCGACAGGGTACGGCCGCGGCTATTCCCGCTTCATCGAGCAGAAGAACGTGAAGCCGAAGCGCACGCTCCTCGGGTCACGGGTCATGCTCGACGACGAGCGCTGCATCCTCTGCTCCCGCTGCATCCGTTTCTGCAAGGAGGTCGCCAAGGACGATGTCCTCGGGTTCGTCGACCGCGGCAGCTACAGCACGCTGACCTGCTACCCCGGCAAGAAGCTCGAGAACAACTACTCCCTGAACACGGTGGACATCTGCCCGGTGGGTGCCCTCACCAGCACGGACTTCAGGTTCAAGATGCGCGTCTGGTTCCTGAAGCAGACGAACAGCATCGACACGGAGTCGAGCGTCGGCGCAAACACGGTGGTCTGGTCCCGCGAGGGCGTGATCTACCGAATCACCCCGCGCGAGAACCACGCCGTCAACGATGCGTGGATGGCCGACAGCGGCCGCGTGCTTTACAAGCAGGTCCGCGAGGGCGGCCGCCTCGAGTCGGCCCGCGTGAACGGCGCCGTCACGGACCTTGATTCAGCGGTGAAGGCCGCCGCCGACCGCCTGGCGGGCGGGGCCGCGGCCGTCGTGGGCTCGGGCAGGAGCTCGGTCGAGGAGCAGTTCCTCACGCGGAGGCTTGCCGGGCACCTCAAGGCCGGAACCTGGCTCGTGTCGCGGGTGGGGGAGGGCGACGGTCTCCTCATCTCGGCCGACAGGAACCCGAACGTCCGCGGCGCGCTTGTCACGGGACTCATCACTGAGTTGCCCAAGGCGGACCTCGGCGGGCTTGGCGCCAAGATCGATTCCGGCGAGGTCAGGTGCGTGGTGTCGGTCGGCGAGGACCTCGCCTCCGCCGGGCTGACCGCGGCCCAGATCGCCAAGGTCGCCGTCATCTACCTGGGGACCCACGCCAACCCGACGAGCGCCGCGGCGCAGGTGGTGATCCCGACCCTGACGGTCTTCGAGAAGCACGGCACCTTCGTGAACCAACAGTTCCGCATCCAGCGCTTCGCAAAGGCGGTCCCGGGCGCCCCCGGCTCGACCGACGACCTGGTGGTGCTCTCCAAGGTGCTCGCCGCCGCGGGCGGCGACCGCCTGGGCGCCGACGTGGGCTCGCTGTGGCCGGCCATCTCGGCGGAGGTTCCCGCGCTGGCCACGATGGCCTACGGCAACATCCCCGACGACGGGCTCCTGCTCGACGCAGCGCCCTTTGCTGGGCTGCCCTTCGCCGAGGGCCCCTCGCTCCACTACGCGCCCGCCGCCCCGAAGGAGGAGGCATGAGCGCATCGGCCAAGGAGAAGTTCATCCACACCGGGCGAGGCGGGAAATGAGCAAGCGCGAGAAGCGAATCAAGGCGTGGTGGTTCTGCGCCACCGACGCGGACGGC
>CAISPT010000235.1 GCA_903887455.1 uncultured Opitutaceae bacterium
GCTATATCCTACGCCATCGCCAACAAGAGGAAGAGCGTCACGATTGTCCACAAGGGCAACATCATGAAGTTCACGGAGGGCGCGTTCCGG
The DNA here is from genome assembly GCA_903887455.1 of uncultured Opitutaceae bacterium. Classification (GTDB taxonomy): domain Bacteria; phylum Verrucomicrobiota; class Verrucomicrobiia; order Opitutales; family Opitutaceae; genus Palsa-1447. The sequence goes on from CAISPT010000235.1 coordinate 91, forward strand.
GACTGGGGCTACAAGGTCGCCAAGGAGTTCTTCGGAGCCGTCGAGATCGACGGTGGCCCGTGGTGCAAGATCCCCGAGGGCAAGCCCGGCGCGGGTATCGTGATAAAAGACTCGATCGCCGACATCACGCTCCAGCAGGTGCTGACCCGCCCCACGGACTTCGACGTGATCGCGACCCTGAACCTGAACGGCGACTACCTCTCCGACGCCCTTGCGGCGCAGGTGGGCGGCATCGGTATCGCGCCCGGCGGCAACATCAACTACATTACGGGCCACGCCATCTTCGAGGCCACCCACGGAACGGCCCCCAAGTATGCGAACAAGGATGTCGTGAACCCGGGCTCGGTGGTGCTCTCGGGCGAGATGATGCTCCGCTACATGGGCTGGAACGAGGCTGCTGACCTCGTCCTAAAGGGCCTTAACGGCGCCATCGGCGCCAAGCGCGTCACCTACGATTTCGCGAGGCAGATGGAGGGCGCTACGGAGATCAAGTGCTCGGCCTTCGGCGACGCGGTGATCGCCCACATGTGATCGCTCGGGGCGGACCCGCCGGATCCTGGCGCGGTCCGCCTCATTTCTTGATGAAGCTGAGGAGCCAGGTGAAGACCAGCGCCCCGACAACGGCGAAGATGAGGCGGCCGAGGACGCCGTAGGCTACGATCCCCAACAGGCGGAAGCAAAATCCGCCGACGAAGGCGCCGATGATCCCGACGATCACGTTTCCTGCCAGGCCGAAGCCGCTCCCCTTGGTGATGACGCCCGCAAGCCAGCCTGCGATGCCGCCGATGAGGAGAAGGAGGATCAAGTCTGTGACGGACATGGTTGGGACGGGGGTTTGGGAGGGGATCCGCGCTACTTGGGCGGCGGCGGGGTGGGGAACTGCATCTTCTTCACGATACCGATGAGCCTCGTGCGCAGGATCTGGTCCTCCTCCGCGGGCGTCTTCTTGTAGCTCGTCCCCTCCGTCACGCGCTCCGAGAGCTCGGAGCTGATGACGTAGGTGAAGCCATTCTTCACGAAGAGGAGGTTACCGCGCTTTGCCACCGGGGGCGTCGTCGGGCGGGTGAATGCCTCCTGCAGCTCGAACATCGACCCTCCGGGCAGCAGCACGTAGGCGAAGACCGCCCCGTCCATGAGGTCCGGCTGGAAGGCGGCGCTCTCGACGCTCGTCTGCGGGCACATCTGCCTGAAGTCCGGCAGGACGAAGTTCCCCAGGAAGTAGATGAGGTAGTCCTTCGTGCCTCGGGTCGACAGCTCCCATTTCTGGGTGGCGTCATGGGCGAACGCAGCGACGCTCACCTGCAGGCCGAAGTTGTCCTGGAAGGTCGCCACGTTGGGCGTGTCCTTGATGGAGCCCCCGAGGTCCGGAAGCACCGGGATCTCGATCGAATAGGCCCCGTTGGGCGCCGAGTAGACCCCCGCCGTCACGCTGCCGAGGAGTACCTTCGCGCGGGATTCCTGGCCCGTGACGGGGAGCGCCGCGGCCGCCGCAAGGCAGAGGGAGAATGCTGCTCTGAACATTTTCTGGGTGTCCACAATGGCTCTGATCCGCCCGGCTTTCAAGCCGTGCCTAAGAGCAGGCCCGTGAGGCGGATCCAGGTGGCGACGGGGATTTCCTCGGCCCGGACGGTCGGCGAGAGGGCCTCGGCCTCCACGAACGCCTTCCACCGGGAGCCGTCCCCGGGCACGATCTCCCGCAGCACGGCGCCGACCTGCTTGCGGCGCTGCTGGAAGCACCTCCTTATGAGGACCTTGCCAGGGCCGCTGAAGACGCGGGGCTCTGGCCTTCGGACCAGGTTCAGCAGGAAGCTGTCGACGTCGGGCCTGGGGTAGAAGCAGCCCGAGCTCACCTTGTGGCCCGGCGCGGGCTCGAAGGCGGCCTGCAGGAAGATCGAGATGGCGCCAAAGTTTCGGGTCCCTGGACCCGCCACATAGCGGTCCGCCGCTTCCTTCTGGAGCATGAGAACCATGCGTGAGGGCAGCGTGCCCGAGAGGACGGCGTCCATCCAGGGTGTCGATATGGCGTAAGGGAGGTTCGCCACCACCTTCGAGCGCCCAGCAAGGCCGTCAGGGATCCCGGCCAGCGGAACCTGCACGGCGTCCCCCTCAAGCAGGTGCAGCCTGCCGGGGTGGCCCGCAACAAGTGTTTCCTCAAGGTGCGCGTGGAGCGTCCGGTCCATCTCGACGGCCCACACCTCGGCTCCTGCCGCCAGGAGTGCGCCTGTCAGGGTCCCAAGACCCGGTCCCACCTCGACCACGGCGTCGCCCTCGGAGACCTGCGCCAACTCGACCGACTTGCGGACGATGTTGCCGTCGACCAGGAAGTTCTGTCCGAGGAAGCGCTTCGGCGCGTGGCCCAGCCTGGCCAGCAGCTCGCGCGTCTCGGTGGGCGTGAGGGCCATGGACCTCAGCCTAGGCGGAGCGGAACGACGCCAGGAGCGCCGCGGGGTCCGGCGAGCGCATGAGCGCCTCTCCCACCAGGACCGCGTTGGCTCCGGCGCGGGCGACACGGCCGGCGTCGGCGCCGGAGGCGATCCCGCTCTCGCTCACGGCGGTCACCCCCTTCGGGAAGAGCGCCATCAGGCGCTCGCTGAGTGAAAGGTCCGTCTTGAAGATCGCCAGGTCGCGGTTGTTCACGCCGATGATCCGGGCGCCGTGCGCCGCGGCCCGCGAGACCTCGCCCTCGTCATGCACCTCGAAGAGGGCATCCAGCCCCGCGGTCCGCGCCGCCCCGTGGAGGATCTCGATCTCGGTTTCGTCGAGGGCCCGGACGATGATCAGGATCGCGCTCGCTCCTGCCTTCCTCGCCTCCAACACCTGCAGCGGGTGGACCATGAAGTCCTTCCTCAGGCAGGGAAGGGTGGGGGGGCTTCCCCGCAGGTGCGCCGCGACCCGCTCCAGGTCGTCGAGGCTGCCGCCGAAAAATTTTGAGTCAGTGAGCACCGAAAGGGCGTCGGCTCCGGCGGCCTGGTACACCTTGGCCTGCTCGACAGCGGAGGCGCCTGGCGCGATCGGGCCGGCCGACGGCGAACGGCGCTTGATCTCCGCGATCACCGCGATCCTGCCGTCCGGCCTTCGGAGCGCGTCGGCGAAGGACGGCGGCCGGGGATGGGCGGCATCGGCCTCGGCCAGCTCCTGGTCGGAGACGCGTCGCAGCAGCGGGGCGATCTCCCGCCGCTTCCATTCCATGATCTCCCTCAACTTGTCGTGCACGCCCACCACGAAACATCACCCGGGCCCCGAAAACCAGACCAGAATCCTTGTGTAGGGCGGCCAAAGCGGCCCATCCTTCCTGGCGATGAGCGCGATCGAAGAACTGCGTCGGACCATTGCCCGCCTGAGAGCCCCGGGGGGGTGCCCCTGGGACCAGGAGCAGACCCACGCGAGCCTCACGCGGTGCCTGATCGACGAGTGCGCC
>CAISPT010000236.1 GCA_903887455.1 uncultured Opitutaceae bacterium
AAGCAGCCCAAAGAGAAACATGAGAAGAACCAGCGGCGCCAATGTGGCGATCTCCAGGCCGGAGAGGTCCGCAAACGGACGAGCCCCGGCTCCGGCCTTCGGCCCGTGGAAGACGCGCTGCCAGAACGTCAGCAGGAAGAAGGCGGTGGCGAAAAGCCCGAGGCAGGAGAGAGCGGCGGACCAGGGGACGAGCCCAAAGGTGCCCCGGAACATGAGGAACTCGCCCACGAAGCCGTTGAGCCCGGGAAGCCCAAGCGACGAGAACATCGATATGCCGCAGAGGCCCGCGAAGAGAGGCGCCGCCATGCGCACGCCGCCGAAGTCGCCAATCCCGCGCTGCCCGCCGGAGCGGGCCTCAAGGACCCCCACGCAGAAGAATAGCGCGGCTGCCGACACGCCGTGGTTAAATAGCTGCAGGATCGTGCCCGCCAGGGCCGCGGCGGCGGCATCGGCGCCGGGCCTTGCCACTGCGCACACCGCAAATAGCGCCAGCAGGCAGTAGCTCAGGTGGTTGACCGAAGAATAGGCGACCATGCGCTTCAGGTCCACCTGCCGCATCGCCGCAAACCCGCCAAACACGACGCCGCCCACGGCGAGCCAGAGGAGGGCGGGGGCATAGGCATGGAGCGAGGAGGGAAAGAGCGGCCAAAGGATCCGGAGGAACCCGTAGACCCCCATCTTCGACATGACGCCAGTCAGGAACATCGAGGCTCCCGTCGGGGCCTCGGCGTAGGCCGCGGGCAGCCAGGTGTGGAACGGGAAGAGGGGCACCTTCACGGCAAGCCCGAGTAGAACGCCTAGGAAGACCGCCGTCGGCCAGATCCCGCCCAAGGTATGGAGCTTGGCTGCAAGGGTGCCGTCCGCCCCAAGCCCCGAGAGGGTCGGTAGGTCGAGGGTGCCGGTCGCGAGGAAAAGCGCCGCAAACCCGAGGAGCATGAAGGCGCTTCCTCCGATCGTGTAGATCACGAACTGGTAGGCGGCGCGCGTGGCGCCAGGTCCGCCCCAGAGCCGGATAAGGAAGTACGCGGGCACAAGGCTCAGCTCCCAGAACAGGAACCAGGGGACAAAGTCCAGAGCCAGGAACACGCCCAGCGCCGCCCCCTGGAGGAGGAGAAAGAGGATGCACAGAAGCCGCGGCTCTCGGGACTCCCGCCACGAGGCGAGGAGCGAGACCGGGGCGATCACGCCGGTGAGGAGAACCAGCACCAGACTCAGGCCGTCGAGACCAAGCCTGAAGTGGACATTGAGCGAGGTGATCCAGTCGTGGCTCTCTCCGAACTGGTATCCGGGTGCGGCGGGGTCAAAGCTGCAGAGGGCGAGTCCGCCAAGGACGAGCGTCGAGAGGCTGAAGGCGAGGGCGAGGAGCCTTGCCGCCCTGGCCCCGAGGCCGCCCGCCAAGGCGAGCACCACTGCGCCGGCCCACGGGGCGAAGATGACAAGCGAGAGAAGGGGCAGTGAGGAGCTCACTTAGCGCCTCCCATCATCGCGAGGATTGCGAGGACCACAAAGCCCACGGCCATGATCCGGAGGTAGCCGTGCGCCTCGCCCGTTTGCATGCGCGAGTAGAGCTTGCCGACCGACCGGAGCTCCTCGCTGGCCGCGTTGAACCCCGTGTTAAGTCCCTCGTCGTCCGTCTCCCTGTTGAAGTGGCCGGCCGTTTCCCCGAAACGGCCCACGAGATCGACGATCCCTCCCCAGAACCGGCGGTCCAGCCAGTCCGAAAGAGCCGCCAGGGCGCGGTTGAGCCGGCCGAAAACGGCTGCGTAGAGCTCGTCAAACCTGAAGCGCGCCCCCGAAAAGGCGAATGCGCGGGGCCAAGAGGACTCGAGGGGGTCAGCCGCCGTGGACGACTGCCGAAGGTGCCTGCCGTAGAGGGCCCACCCTGCGCCGAGGCCCGTGCACACCAGGATGACCGACAGGACGATCAGGCTCGCGCCCTCGACCAGCGACCGGGGCTCGACGGACTTGCCCGTCAGGGCAGACTGCAGCCAAGGCCACGCAGGGGTTCCCAGGAAGCCCAGGAGAACCGAGCACACCGCAAGGATCACGAGGGGGGCCGTCATCACGGCCGAGTTCTCGTGGGCGTGGTCCGCCTCCTTTGACCTCGGCTTACCCAAGAAGACCTCGGAAAGGAGGCGCGTCATGTAGAAGGCCGTCAGCACGACAGCCGCCAGCGCCATCACGAGCGGGATCATGGACGGCTCCCACTCGTAGGCCGCGTGGAGGATCGCCTCCTTGCTCCAGTAGCCCGAGAAGAGGAACGGTACGCCCGCCAGCGCCATCATGCCCACGGCAAAGGCGGCGAAGGTGATCCGCATCTTGGCGCCGAGTCCGCCGAGCCTTCGCATGTCCTGCTCGTGGTGAGCCGCGTGGATCACCGATCCTGCGCCCAGGAAAAGGAGCGCCTTGAAGAACGCGTGGGTGAGCAGGTGGAAGATCGCTGCCACCCACGATCCGACGCCGAGCGCCAGCATCATGTAGCCAAGCTGCGAAACGGTGGAAAAGGCCAGGACCCGCTTGATGTCGTTCTGCGCCACCGCTATCAGGGCTCCGAGGAGCGCGGTAATCGCCCCGATGAACGCGACGACCGTCAGCGCGTGGAGGGGAACGTGGTCGAGCACCTGGTCCGCCGTCATCAGGGGATAGACCCGGGCGATCAGGAACACGCCGGCCGCGACCATCGTGGCCGCGTGGATAAGGGCCGACACAGGCGTCGGGCCCTCCATGGCGTCGGGGAGCCAGACATGCAGCGGGAACTGACCCGACTTGCCGACAGCCCCGCAGAAGATCAGTAGAGCTATGGCCGTCGAGACCGCCATTCCTCCGACCGTCACCTGCGTGGTGAGGCTTCCAAGCACCGTGGCCTCAAGGACGCCCTGTCCCCCGTCGTAAAAAAGGAGGGAACCCGAGGCGTTGTTGAGCCAGAGAATGCCAAGGAAGAACCCGAGGTCGCCGATGCGGGTCGTGATAAAGGCCTTTTTCGCTGCAGCGGCCGCCGCCGGCTTGGTGAACCAGAAGCCAATCAGCAGGTAGGACGCCAGGCCGACAAGCTCCCAGGAAATGAACACCAGCAGGAGGCTGTTCGAGACGATGATCCCGAGCATCGCCGCGGCAAATAGACTCAGAAAACAGAAGAACTGCTTAAAATTCTCGTCCTCCCTCATGTACCCGACGCTGAAGATGAAGATTAGCGTGCTGACAAAGGTCACCATGACGCACATGAGGGCCGTGAGCGGGTCGAGGACCCAGCCAAGTCGTACCGCGCCCGCCCCGAGCTGGAACCAGTCGAAGTTGTAGCTCTGGTGCACGGCGGGCGCGCCAAGGGCTGAAACCAGAGCCAGGCACGAGAGGATGAATGCCAAGGCCATCGACAGGATCGCCGCGGCGGAAGCGAGCGCCCGCGCCCTGCGGGGCGCTGCCGCGCCTACGGCCGCGGCAACGAGCGGGAGCGCCGGGATGATCCAGATGTGCTGAACGGAAAGTCCCATGGTAGGCCTCGCGGCTAGCCCTTCAGGCGCACGGCCTCCTGAAGCCGGATCGATTTCTGGCGCCGGTAGATCGAGATCACGAGCGCGAGGCCAACGGCGGCCTCAGCGGCCGCCACCGCCACGGAAAAGGCGACGAAGACGACGCCCGTGGCGGGCGCAGGCGAGGGGCCGTACCTCCAGAAGGCGACAAAGTTGAGGTTGGCGGCGTTCAGCATGAGCTCG
>CAISPT010000237.1 GCA_903887455.1 uncultured Opitutaceae bacterium
CCGTGCCCGGCGCCGATGTCGTCGTGGACGTTGGCGGTGAAGCCCGCCGCGGGAGCGCCCTGGGAGAGGGCGACCGCCGCGGAGGCGAGGAAGAGCGCGGGCCGGAGGAGGGAGAGGGTCTTCATTGGGATGGGGCGGAGGGGTTCCATTAGAACAGGCGGTACTTCTTCGATAGGAAGCGGCTCGCCTCCGGATCACCGACGCACAGGCCGCTCACCGGGTCGAAGTCGATCGGCCTGCCGGCGCGGATGGCGACGTTGCCCAGGAGGACGAGCTGGGAGAGGTCGGCGGCGTGGTCCACGAAATTCGAGCACGGCGCCGTCCCGCCCTTGCACCCGTTCACCCAGTTCATGTGAGAGTTCGATTTTGGTATCCTGGCCAGGGTCTTCGGCGGGCGCTTGAAGGTCGCCATCTTAGACTCCGGGATCAGCCGGGGCGACTCGCCGTAGTCGCCTTCGGACAGGATGGCTCCCTTGTCCCCGCGGTAGAGGGTTGCCCCCTGGGGCAGCTTGGCGCCGGGCCCGAGTTCCTCGGGCACCGGGGGCAGCTTGCCGCCGTCGTACCAGGTGTAGGTCACCGGGGGCAGCGATCCGCGCTGCGGAAACTCGTACTTCACGATGGACCAGGTGGGGGCGACAACGGAGTCGGCGCCCTCACTTTGGGCCGTCACCCGCACCGGTCCGCGTAGGTTGAGCGCCCAGAAGGGCGCGTCCATCCCATGGCAGCCCATGTCCCCGAGGGCTCCGCAGCCGTAGTCCCAGTAGCCGCGCCAATTGAAGGGGGCGATCTTCGAGCTGTACCCGCGGACCGGCGCCACGCCAAGCCAGAGGTTCCAGTCCATCGTCTCCGGCACGACAGGGTCGTCGGGCGGGGGCGTCATTCCCTGGGGCCAGATCGGGCGGTTGGTCCAGGTGTGGACCTCGCGCACGTTGCCGATCACGCCGGCCTCGACCCACTCCCTAAGGAGCCGCGTTCCCTCGTTGCAGTGGCCCTGGTTGCCCATCTGCGTCACGACCCCGGCCTTTGCGGCCGCGGCCTTCAGGGCCCTGACCTCCTCGATCGTGTGGCACAGGGGCTTCTGGACGTAGACGTGTTTTCCCATCTCTATAGCCATCAGGGCGGCGGGGAAATGCGTGTGGTCGGGCGTCGTCACGATCACGGCGTCGATCTCGTCCGCTCGCTCGTTGAGCATCTGTCGGTAGTCGCGGTAGCGGGCCGCATTTGGGAACATGCCGAAGATCTCCAGCCCATTCTGGAAATCGACGTCGCAGATCGCTACGATCTCCTCGGAGGCGCAGGCCATGATGTCGCTGAATGCCTTGCCGCCGGCGCCGACACAGGCGATCCGCAGCCTCTTGCCCGGCGAGACCAGATTCTTGTAACGGTCCGCATCGGATGCCCTTAGGGGTGGGCAGCTGGCCGCTACTGCGGCTAGCGAGGCTGCTTGGATGAAACGCCGGCGACTGATTTGGGTCATGGGGTGTTTTGTTTTCTGATGTGAAGGGCGATCCGTATCGGGAGTCGGGGGCTCGCTTGGCCCAGCCACCGGGCCCCGGGGGTCGGGGTCACGAGCGGTCTGTTAGAAATACCCAATTGCCGACCTGCTTGCAAGGCCAGCTTCGATTTCGCCAGCACCTTTCGCAAAAAATTTCAGGGGGGATTAGCGGGGCCACTGGAGCCGACTTCGGCGCCTACAGAGAGCCTCAAAAGGCCGAGGACCATTGCCGGGCCGTTGCGCCATGCGCTCACGCTTCCGCCCGGCTGGTCCGACCATCGGATTGGAACCGTGAGGACCGGTATCGCCGCCTTGCGCAGGGCGAGCAGCAGGGCGGGGTCGAAGCAGAAGCCGCGGCCGTCGAGCCCCCGGTCGACTCTTGAAAACGCGGGGCTTGGAACAATCTTGAAACCGCACTGGAAATCCATCGGGGAGGTATGCAAAGCGAGGGAGGCCAGGAGCGAGAAGGCGCGGCTCGCAATCCGGCGCGCCGGACTCCGGACCACCCGCAGGGGTCCCGCCGTCGCCCGTACCGCGAAGTGGGCGGACCGCCCTTCGGGGTCGCCCTCGTGCACCTCCCCGAGAACCCTCCGCACCTCGTCGGCGCCCGTCGCGCCGTCGGCGTCGGCAAAGGCGAGCCAGCGGGCGCGCCTCGACCTCCAGCCTTCGAGGATGGCATCCCCCTTCCTGCCATTCGTGGATCGAAGGAGCGCCGGGAGCAGGGTGCAGGATCCTTGCTGCCGCGGCACAACTGCCGCGCTAAGGGCCCGCTGCTCAGATGGCGGCGATCCGTCATCGACAACGAGGACCTCGGTCGAAAAGGGGGCCGGGGCCAGGGCCTCGACCAAGGCGGAGAGGTAGCGCGGCAGACGCGCCGACTCCCTGAACGAGGGCAGCACCAGCAGGAAATCGGGCATGGGCTGCGATTTGGTCGGGGCGATCATCCGGCTTCTCGCGTGCGGTTTCGCTTCTCGAGGTTTCTCGGCTGGCCCCGCGGCAGGCCGGCCTCTAGTCCACGCCGAGGCAGGTTTCCGTCAGCCGGGCGGTCTGGACCCAAGCGTGGTCGGGCGGCACGGTCCGCTTGCGCCCGGCGACTTTCTCCAGCGCCACCGGGACGCATTCGTTGCCCTTTAGGGCTACCATGACGTTGCTGCGGCCCTTTGCGATGAGCTCGGCGGCCTTGGTCCCGAAGCGTGTGCACAGCAGGCGGTCGAAGGGCGTGGGCGAACCCCCGCGCTGGACGTGGCCGAGTGAGGTCACACGCGCCTCGGTGCCCGTGAGGGACTGGAGCTGCCGGGCAATGCGGCTTGCGACGGGCTCCTGCACCAGGCGCACCGCCTCGCTGCCCGGAGACGAGAACGCCTCAAGGTGTGACGGCGCCTTGCGCAGGGAGCTCAGCTTTCCCCCGGCACCCGCGCGGGCGGCGGCCTCCTCGACGGAGACGATGCCCTCCGCCACCGCCACGATGGAAAATCGCTTTCCTGCCCGGTGCCTTCTTGCCAGGTGCCGGGCCACCGCGGCCAGGTCGTAGGGAATCTCCGGGATCAGGATCACGTCGGCCCCGCCGGCGATACCGGCGCCCAGGCACAGCCAGCCGGCGTCGTGGCCCATGATCTCGCAGACGATGATCCGCTGGTGGCTGGTCGCCGTAGTGTGAAGACGGTCTATCGCCTCCGTCGCGATCGCCATGGCCGAGTCGAAGCCGAACGTGATGTCGGTCTCGGCGACGTCGTTGTCGATCGTCTTCGGGAGCGTGAGGACGTTGATCCCGCCGTTCTGATGCAGGGCGAGGGCCGACTTCTGCGTGCCGTTGCCCCCGAGGCAGACGAGGCAATCTAGCTTGAGCCGCTTGTAGGTCCTCACCGCAGCCGCGGTCATATCGACCGTCTTTCCGTTCACCTTCATCTTGTGCGGCCTGTCCCGGCTGCTGCCGAGGAAGGTGCCGCCCTGGGTGAGGATTCCGCTCACCAAAGGGTTGTCGATCGGCATCGTCCGGTTCTCGACCAGGCCCCTGAAGCCGTCGCGGATGCCTACGACGCTCATGCCGTAATGCATGGCGGCCTTCGACACGCCCCGGATGGCGGCGTTTAGTCCTGGGCAGTCACCGCCTGCGGTGAGAATGCCTATTCTGGCTGTGGATTTCTGGGGCATGGGCGGGGAGGGGTGCCTGTGGGGATTTTGAAACCGGACTCTAGGGCGCCATCAGCCGGTATTCGAGAGGGATTTTGCAGGGCTTTGTTACAAGTCCATTCACACCCCTTGGGCGAGGCGCCTCAATGCGGCCTGGAGTGGGCAGGTTTCAGGGTCCACGGGCCGGCCGCTCCTGTAGTTGGCCAGCAGCTGGAGGGAGCGCTGCGCGAGCATGCGCCGCACGGCCCGGCGCTCGCCGCGGACACGGGCGATCCGCATCGAGTCGTAGGCCGTCGTCTGGTGGCGCAGCCACGCGACCGTGGCCGCGGCTGCGCGATCCTCGATGGGTATCCGCTCGGTCCGCGCGACCGTTCCGCTGCCCACGGGTACCGCATGGGCGGCGATCAGGCCCGCCAGCGCACCGGCCTCCTCCCGGTAGACTTCCGCGAAGCCGAGGAACTGGAATACCGCACCCCTAAAATCCTCCGCGTAGGCCTCCTGGATGACCGCCCTGCGCCGTCGTCCCGCGTCCAGCTTTCGCTGGTAGGCGGGATCTTCCCTCTCGGTGGCAAGTTCGCGCCGGATGGCCTCGATCCGGTCGGCGGGGGCCCAAATCCCCCTCGAGAAGCGCTTGCGTCCCTTCTGCTCGACAACCGTCAGCGAGGGTCCGTCCCCCTTGATGCGTCGGCTAAGGGCCGCGTCGCCAGGGGGGACAAGCTCCCAGTGTGGGGGCACGGTCTCGGTGACCCCGTGCTCATTAATCACGTGTCGGGGCAGGGGGCTCGGTCGGACCTCTCGGGACTCGAATAGCATCGCGCTCATGCGACATCGGCGGATACCCCGATGACAAGCACCGAAGGAAATCCCGCCGTGGGTTAATCGCGCAATCGACGCGGAGCCGCGCTCCGCTAGAGTTTCGAGATGAC
>CAISPT010000238.1 GCA_903887455.1 uncultured Opitutaceae bacterium
GGGACATGAACTGGCCGGCCTATGCGCAGAAGATCCGCGCCGGGGAGGACGTGACGAGCGAGACCAACCCGCCCGTGTGGAAGACGCACTTCCCCGCGCGGAGGAACTAGAGCCGTGAGCGCCGCGACCCTCCGGGAGAAGGCGCGCCGGCTGGCCGCGGACCCGCCCGCCGCCCTGATCCTGTGCGCTTCGGCTGCCGTGCTCCTCGCCCGCAGGGCCGCCGCCTTCACCAACGCCCAGTTCTGGGCCGAGGACGGCCACTTCTTCGAGCGGGCGTACGTGCTTGGGGCGCGCTCCCTGCTGGTCCCCTACGCCGGATACCTGCACGCAGTGCCGCGGCTGGTCGCCGAGGCCGCATCGCGGCTGGACCCTGCGGCCGCCCCGCTCGCCTACACGTCGGCCGCCGCCCTTCTCACCCTCTACGTGGCGTCGCGCACCCTCTCTCCGCGCTGTCCCCTGCCCCGCGCCTCGGGATACTTCGCGCTCGCAGTCGTCCTGGTGCCCGACACCTACGAGGTGCTCCTAAACGTCGTGAACCTCCAGTGGGTGCTGGCCGCGGGATTGGTCCTCCTTCTCGTCTCGCGTGACCCGGCCGGCCCCGGTGAATGGGCCCACGACTTGGCAGCGGCCCTTCTCCTTGGCCTCACCGGGCCCTTCAGCCTCGTGCTTCTGCCCCTCTTCGCCTGGCGGGCCGCAAGCAGGCATACCGTGGCGAGCGCGGTCATAGCGTCAGGGGTCCTCCTGGCGGCCCTCCTGCAGGCCGGCATCATCTGGACCAGCCCCCCGAGCGACCCGGGGGTTCCAGGACCGGTGGCGCCGATGCTCGCTCAGCTGCTGCCCGCCGTGGGCCGGCGCGTGGGCGGCTCCCTGCTGCTGGGCTCGCTGCTCCCGGCCGATCTCGGGATCGCGGCGGGTACCCTCACGGGCCTCGCGACGCTGACGGGGCTCGCGTACCTGGCCCTCCGGCCCGGCCCCGCTCGGACCGAGCGCCGGATGATCGCCGCCTCGCTCCTGCTCGTCCTTGCGGCCTCCCTCTTCCGGACGCGCTGGACCCTCCACGAGTACTTCACGCCGCATTCCAACTCGCGCTACGTCTTCCTGCCCCAGCTTCTGGCGATCTGGCTTCTGGGGACGCTCGCCGCGGGGCGCGGCCGGTCCGCGAGGATCGCACTCGCGGTCGCCCTCTGGTGCCTGGCCGCCAACCTCCCGAGACTGCGGGAGGACGCCTACCCGGACATGGAATGGAGCCGCTACGCCGGGCGCATCCGCGAGGGCCGCGCGATGACAATCCCGATCAACCCGCCGGGATGGACCCTCATCCTTCCCAAGAGGCGCCCATGAAAAAGGCCCCGGGCCCGCCCCTCCCCGTTGCCGGGGCGGCGGAGCCGGGGCCTTTGAAGGGACCCAGAGCCTGCTCAGGCCTTGGCGGCGCCGAGCAGGTCGTCGATCGAGTCGCTCTCGACGCTTAGGTCGGCGAAGAGCCACGACGAGAGGTAGCGCTCTGCCGACGACGGGATGATCGCCACGATTTGCTTGCCCTTGTTCTCGGGGCGCTTGGAGACCTGGATGGCGGCCCAGATGGCGGCGCCGGAGGAGATGCCGACGGGAATGCCGTCCAGCTTCGCCACCTGCTTGCTGATCGGGGCGGAGTCGTCCTCCTTCACCGTGATGACCTCGTCGTAGATCTTCGTGTTGAGGATCGCCGGGATGAATCCCGCGCCGAGGCCCTGGAGCTTGTGGGGGCCGGGCTGGCCGCCCGAGAGGATCGGGGAGCCCGCCGGCTCGACGGCGATCAGCTTGAAGGACGGCTTGCGGGCCTTCAGGACCTCGCCGATGCCGGTGATGGTGCCGCCGGTCCCGATGCCCGAGACGACGATGTCGACCTTGCCGTCGGTGTCCTTCCAGATCTCCTCGGCCGTGGTCCTGCGGTGGACGGCGGGGTTGGACGGGTTGGAGAACTGCTGCAGGATGACGCTGTTCGGGATCTTGGTGGCGAGCTCCTCCGCCTTGGCGATGGCGCCCTTCATGCCCTTAGCGCCCTCGGTGAGGACCAGGCGGGCGCCGAGGACCTTGAGGATCCGCCTGCGCTCCGTGGTCATCGTCTCAGGCATCGTGAGGACGAGCTTCAGGCCCCGGGCCGCCGCGACAAAGGCCAGCGCAATGCCGGTGTTGCCGCTCGTCGGCTCGATCAGGACCGTGTCCTTGTTGATGCGGCCGCTTTTCAGGGCGTCGTCGATCATGGCGGCGCCAATCCTGTCCTTCACGCTAGAGAGCGGGTTGAAGAACTCGAGCTTGAGCAGGATCTCCGCCTGGGCTCCGTGCGCCGCAGCCGTGCGGTTGAGGCGCACGAGCGGGGTGTTACCGATGGTCTCCGTGATGTCGTTATATATCTTAGCCATGTGTATTGTGGGTTGAGTTTGGGTTTGGAAGCGGGGTTGCTAGATCGCGTAGTCCTCGTCGAAGGAGTGGGACTGCCTGAGGCGCAGCCGGACCAGGTCGTTCACCCGGAGCCCGAGGTCCGTCAGCTCGGAGCGGGAGATCTCAACCTCGACGTGCTCCCTGCTGTGGACCTGCTCCACGAGGAGCTTCGCCTGGGGGCCTGCGGCGTGGATGTGGCGCACGATGGCGGAGATCCCCGTGCTGCCGTCGTCGTGCGGCGAGAGGGCGATGTCGTGAGGCCGGACGTAGATCAGCCCCTCCGGATCGGGGCCCTCGAAACCGGGGCCGCGCCGGCCGGCGCGCTCAAGCGCCGGCGCCTTCAGCACGTTCACGTTGCCCAGGAACTGGTAGACGAACGGCGAGGCGGGCTTGTCGTAGACCTCCTGCGGGGTGCCGACCTGCTCCACGTGGGCCTTGTTCATGACGACGACCTCGTCGGCGATCTCGAGCGCTTCCTCCTGGTCGTGGGTGACGAAGATCGTCGTGAGCTGGATCTCGTCGTGGAAGCGCCGCAGCCAGCGACGGAGGTCCTTGCGGACCCGCGCGTCCAGGGCGCCGAAGGGTTCGTCCAGGAGCAGCACCTTTGGCTCGACGGCAAGCGCGCGGGCGAGCGCCACCCGCTGGCGCTCGCCGCCGGAGAGCTGCGAGGGGTAGCGTCCCGCCAGGTTGTCGAGCTGCACGAGCTCGAGGAGGCGGTGCACCCGCTCGGCGATCGAGGCCGACGACGGGCGCTCCCCACGGCTGCGGACCCGCAGCCCGAAGGCCACGTTCTCGAAGACCGACATGTGCTTGAAGAGGGCGTAGTGCTGGAAGACGAACCCGACCTTGCGCTTGCCGGCGGGCAGGTCCGTCACGTCCTCGCCGTGGAAGAGCACCCTGCCGCTACCGGCGTCAGGGAACTCGAGGCCAGCGATGATCCTTAAGAGCGTCGTCTTGCCCGAGCCCGAGGGCCCGAGGAGCGCAACCAGCTTCCCCTGGGGGACGTTTAGGTCGACGCCGTCGAGCGCGGTGTACGTCCCGAACTTCTTGCGGATGCCGTGCGCCTCGATGCTCATGCGGTCCCCCTTTGGCGCCACTCTACGGCCGACTTGAGGACCAGGGTCGCGATCGCCAGGAGAGCCAGGAGCGAGGCAACGGCGAACGCGCCGGCGATGTTGTATTCGTTGTAGAGGATCTCGACGTGAAGGGGCATCGTGTTGGTCTCGCCGCGGATGTGGCCGCTGACGACAGAGACGGCGCCGAACTCGCCCATTGCGCGCGCGTTGCAAAGGATGACACCGTAGAGGAGTCCCCAGCGGATATTCGGGAGCGTGACGCGCCAGAAGGTCTGCCATCCGCTGGCGCCGAGCGTGACCGCCGAGTACTCCTCGTCGGTGCCCTGGGCCTGCATGAGCGGGATGAGCTCGCGCGCGACGAACGGGAAGGTGACGAAGGTGGTCGCCAGGATGATGCCCGGGACAGCAAAGATGACGCGTACGTTGTGCTCGATCAGCCACGGCCCGAACCATCCCTGCGCACCGAACACCAGCACGTAGATGAGGCCCGAGATGACGGGTGACACCGCGAAGGGCAGGTCGATCAGAGTCGTCAGGAGGCTCTTCCCAGGGAAGCGGAACTTCGTTATGGTCCAGGCGGCCGCGATCCCGAAGGCGACGTTGGCGGGGACGGAGATCGCCACCGTGAGCAGCGTGAGCCGGATCGAGGCCAGGGCGTCGGGCTCGCGGACGGCCGCCAGGAAGTAGGCCCCGCCCTTGGCGAAGGCCTGCACGAACACCGAGAGGAGCGGGAGCACCAGGAAGAACGCGAGGAAGACGAGCGCCACCCCCGTGAGCAGCCAGCGCGCCCACGCGGGATCCCTGTTGGCGCGGCGGTGGGCCGCGTTCAGGGACCGGGTCGAGAGGGTTGCTGGGGGGGCGATTGCCAAGGTGAGGGGCGGCTGGTGAGCGTAGGGGGCCGAGGGCGCACCCCAACAGGGATTCACGTCATATGGCCTGATAGCGGCGGCTCCACTTCTGGAGCAGGTTGATCAGGAGCAGCAGGAAGAAGGAGGCCACGAGCATCACGACCGCGATCGCGGTGGCCCCGCGGTAGTCGTACTGCTCGAGCTTCGTGATGATCAGCAGCGGGACGATCTCGGTCTTCATCGGCATGTTGCCCGAAATGAAGACCACAGAGCCGTACTCCCCAAGGGCCCTGGCGAACGCGAGCGCGAAGCCCGTGAGGAGCGACGGGGCCAGCTCCGGGAGGATGATGCGGGTGACGGTCTGGAGCCTGGAGGCCCCCAGCGTCGAGGCCGCCTCCTCGATCTCGGGCTCGAGCTCCTGGAGGACCGGCTGGAGGGTGCGGACAACGAACGGCAGGCCGATGAAGGTGAGCGCCACGAAGACGCCGGTCCAGGTGAAGGCGACCTTCAGCCCGAGCGGGGCGAGGAAGCGCCCCACCCACCCGTTCGGGGAGTACAGGGAGGTGAGGGCGATGCCCGCCACCGCGGTCGGGAGCGCGAACGGCAGGTCGACCAGGGCGTCAACGATCCTCTTGCCCGGGAAGGAGTACCTGACGAGGACCCATGCGACCACCAACCCAAAGACCATGTTGACGAACCCCGCCGCCAGCGAGGCGCCGAACGTCAGGCGGTAGGCGGCCACCACCCGCGGGGAGGCGACCGCCGCCACGAAGTCGTGCCAGCTCATCCCGGCCGTCTTCATGAAGGCGGCCGAGAGGGGCACGAGGACGATCAGGCCCAGGTAGGTGAGCGTGAAGCCCAGGGACAGTCCGAATCCGGGCAGGATGGTGCGTGAGTTGCGGGGGCTCGCCATTGGGCCTCTAGGGTCTACACCAGGCGCCCGCGCGCCTGGCCAACCCCATAGCCGTGGCTTTTGAGGGTCGCGTCATTTTTGGTAAATTTGGTCAAACACGCCGCCGTCGGCGAAATGGGTCTTCTGGGCCACGGTCCAACCGCCGAACGCCTCGTCGATCGTGAAAAGCTCAAGCTTGGGGAAGGTGGAGACGTACTTGGCCGCGACGGCGGGCGAGCGCGGACGGTAGTAGTTGCGGCCGGCGATCTCCTGGCCCTCGTCGGAGTAGAGGTACTCGAGGTAGGCCCTGGCGACCTCGGTCGTGCCCTTGCGCTCGGCGAC
>CAISPT010000239.1 GCA_903887455.1 uncultured Opitutaceae bacterium
GAATGGCGTGTGGCCAGGGTCAACCCCTTCAAACAACGACCCTCCGAGTGCCGCGAGGCACTGGCGTCCCTGATCACCGATCTGCGCACCCTTGAGCCGGACCTGATCCTGGCCCCGACGCTCAACCGGACATGGCTTGAGATCGCGGTTGCCGCGCAGTTTAAGGGCGTTCGCTCCGTGGTGCTCGGCAGCGCCCAGGTTGACCCCATCTTTTCGGCAACGCTGCGCCTGGACCTTGGAATAGACCCGGCAACGGCCTTCAGCGAAACCATCGCCTCCGAGGCAGGCTCAACCGACGTTGAGAGCCAGCACCGGTTTGCGGAGCGCGTGATCGGGAAGTCCCTCTCCCGGGCCCTCCCTTCGGTCGCAATCACGCCCGAGGCCGCCCAGGCGGCGGAGGCGGTCCTTGCCGGTCAAGGCCTCACCAAGGGCCCCTTCGCCGCGGTGTTCGCCGGGGGCCTCGCCAACGTGCCCGTCAAGGCATGGCCGGCCGAGCGGTTCGCGGGGCTAATCGCTTGGCTCCATGCCACGCCGAAGCTTCCGGTGCTCCTCATGGCCCACCACTCCGAGGCGCAGGCCGTGGAGCGGATCGCCGAGAAGGCGGGGGCGCTCGGCGGCAGCCGCCCCAAGATATGGCTCGGCAAGGACGGGGAGTTGCCGCTCCTTGCGGCACTCCTAGCGCGAACCCGGCTCTACGTCGGACACGACACGGGCGCCATGCACCTAGCCGCGGCCGTGGGCCGACCGGTGATCGGGATCTTTGGAGGCGGCCACTGGCCGCGCTTCAGGCCCTCCGCCCGCCAGGCCGTCTCCGTAGTCCAGCCGCTCCCCTGCTTCGGGTGCAACTGGGACTGCCATTTTGGCGACGGCCCCTGCGTGAAGACGATCCCCGTCACCGACGTTGCCGCGGCGATCGAGAGGATCCTTGGAGCCGGGGACGGGCCGATTGACTCGGTCCTCGAATCAAAGGCGCTCGGGGCCGAGGCCCTTGGCCTCATCACCTCGTCCACCCCGGGGCTCCTTGCGCTCAAGCGGGACCGGATCGATCGCCAGCACAAGATCGAGGAGCTGAAATCCGAGACCGACTCGAAGGACGTAGAGATCACCGACCTGAAGCGCGCCGCCGAGGACCGCAAGAAGGAGATGGAGGCCATCAAGAGCGAGCTCGAGGCCGAGTGCGCCGAGAAGGACACGGAGATCGACGAGCTCAAGAGCGAGACCAATTCAAAGGATGTCGAGATCACCGAGCTGAAGCGCGCCGCCGAGGACCGCAAGCGGGAGATGGAGGCCATCAAGGCGGAACTCGAGGCCGAGTGCGCCGAGAAGGACACGGAGATCGCGGAACTCAAGGGAGAGGCCAACACCAAGGACACCGAGATCGAGGAGCTCAAGAAGACGTGTAACGACCGGGAGGAGATCGTGGTGCGGCTTGATGCCGGTCTTAAGGCCCATATTGCCGCAGCCGGTGCCCGGGAGCAGCAGATCGCCGCTCTCGAGGCCGACCGGAAGGCGCTAAAGGACCGCCTGGAGCTCTTGAGTTCGCTTCCGCCCGACGCCGCGACCTGGGCCGAGCTCATCAAGCACAAGGACGTCCACATCGCGAACATCGAGTCGATCGTGCGCAACCGGGAGGAGCAGATCGAGGCCCTCAGGCAGGAGATCACCAATTACGCGACAGGCTACGGGAACGTGGAGCAGGCAAAGCACTACGGCCGTCTTCTCGCGGAGAAGGAAAGGGTGATCCAGGAATTGAACCGCGCGTGCGTGGAGCGCGGAGCGGTGATCGCAGAATTGGCTGCATCCACGACCGGGCTCACGGCTTCACTTCGAAAGCTCGGGATCGCCACGTCGGCCTACTTCCGCGAGCGGATCACCCGGCCCCTAAGCACCGGTTTCGTCCGGAAGTTCGTCGATTCCTACTGGATGCAGATCGGGGTGCTCAAGCAGTACGACCCGAAGCCCATTGCTTGGGATAACCGCCTCCGGAAGGCGCCCCGCGCCAATCCGGCCGCTCTGCCGCAGATCGGGATCGTAACGCCGAGCTACGGCCAGGCTGCGTTCCTGGAGAGCACGATGCTGAGTGTCCTGAATCAGGGCTACGCCAAGCTCCTCTATGCGGTCCAGGACGGCGGCTCGAAGGACGCAAGCCCCGCCATCATCTCGCGCTACCGCGACCGCCTTGTCCACGGGGTGTCCGAGCCCGACAAGGGCCAGGCCGACGCCGTCCGGAAGGGCTTTGCCCACATCGAGCCCCAGCTCGGGCCGACCGACGTGATGGCCTACCTGAATTCCGACGACCTCCTGGCGCCGCGTTGCCTAGCCTTTGTCGCGGGGTACTTCGCCAGCCACCCGGAGGTCGACGTGATCTACGGCCACCGGCTGATCATCAACGAGGAGGACAAGGAGGTCGGCCGCTGGATCATGCCGCCCCACGAGGAGGATTCGATTGAGTGGATCGACTACGTGCCGCAGGAGACCCTCTTCTGGAGGAAGCGGGCCTGGGATATCGCTGGCGGAATCGACCCGGCCTTCCAGTTTGCGCTCGACTGGGATCTTCTGGCGCGGTTCCAGAAGGCCGGGTGCAGGATCGTCCGCATCCCCTACTTCCTCGGCTGCTTTCGCATCCACTCCCAGCAGAAGACCCACCACGCCATCCACACGACCGGTGCCGACGAGATGGCGAAGATCCGGCTCCGCTTCCACGGAGCCGACAAGGACAACCAGGCCATAATCGAGCGCCATGCCCGCCGGATCCGGATCCGGGGCGCCCTGACCGCCCGCCTCCACGCGGCGGGCATCCGCTGGTAGGAGCTTGTTTTTTCAAGTGATTTCCAAAGCCTTCCCTCTTCCGCAAGAATGATACCGCTCCTCCTCGTCGCAGGACTCTTCGTTTATCTATCGATCCTTGGCCAGGCCGTGGTGAGCCTTTTCAAGCCCCGGATAGGTATCCTGTGGAGCTGGTTTGTGGCCCCGGCGGTGGGGCTCTCGGTGCTTCTTGTCGTCCTCACCCGCCTTAACGTTGCCGGCATCCCCGTTCGGATTGCCGGTCCCTGGGCGACGATCGGACTATTCGCGGTTTCTTTGGCCATCCTCGCCTGGCGGCGCCCTGTCCTTCCGCTACGGAAGATGGCCCCCTTCCTCGTGATCGCGGCCGCAACCCTGGTCTACGTCGGCTGGCCCGCGCTCCGGTTCGGCTTCAACTGGATTTCCTACGGCAACGACGACATGGCGAACTACTGCCTGGCGGCGGAGCGCTTCCTAAAGCACGGCTACTACGACGTCCCCCTCCAGACGGACCTGGAGGGCCGCGACTACGCGAAGCACTACTGGTTCATGCATGCGCTCCAGCAGATCCGGCCGGGCTCGGAGCTCACGATCTCCTGGATCTCGTCCCTTACGGGGAAGCGCGCCCACGAGGTCTTCATGCCGGCGATCCTGATGCTGAGCCTGATGCAGCTCTTCGCCCTCGGCTCGGTCGCTATCTGGCGCGGGAGGAACCGGAAGGTGGCGATCGTCGCCTTTTTCCTCCTGGCGACCTCTCCCCTCTTTAGCCTGGGGACGCTTTACCAGTTGATCGCCCAGGTCGGAGGGCTTGCCCTCCTGGTCGTCATTGCCTCCATCCTCTTCATGGTGAGGAAGATGACGCTGCGCACGATGGCCGTGGCTGGCATCCTCACGGCCTGCCTCGCGATCTTCTACCCGGAGGTTTCGCCGTTTGTCGCCATGGGAATCATGCTCGTGGCCGCCCGCCTCCGGTACACCGACAGCAAGAAGTTTGGCCCCTACACGACCTTCATCCTCGGCGTCGCCGTCCTCACCTTCCTCCTCATCGCGAGCAGCACCTACCAGTTCATCAACACGCTGGTCATGCAATCGGTGGGCTCGGCTGGTCTCGGCGCCATGGCCGAGATCAACGACCAGAGCGGGGGCCTGGTTCTCTTCCCTTGGACGCTCGTCCCCTCGTTCATCCCGATGCTCTTCGGGCTCCATCCCTTCGGCAAGGTGGGCGTCGATCCCCTGATCTCCGTCCAGATCGTGGTGGGCGTGGGCTTCCTCGCGTTCTTTGCCTGGCGGACCTGGAAGAACCTGAAGGACGGCTCGCCCGCGGGCTACCTCGGCACGATCATGATCGTGCTCGGCGTCTACCTTTTCCAGAAGGGCCAGGACTTCGGCCTCTTCAAGCTCGCGATGTGGGCGCAGCCCGTGATCACGCTTTGCCTCGCCCAGGGAATCACGCCCTTTCTCTTTTCCGCGAGCCCGGTGACCCGCAAACGCGCCAGGATCGGAGTGGGCCTCTTTTTTGCCTGCACCGCGGTCTCGCAGGTCTACTATGCCTACTCGTCGCTCGGGACCTACGGTGGCGGCCTCACGGAGGTCGTGAAGGGTTCGGAGCTCGGCGTCGGCTTCGTGCCCCCGAAGAACGTTAAATATGACGGTATCGAGAGCGACATCTCGAACGTTGTGAGCGCGAAGATGCTCTCCATGTACACGCAGGGGATCGACACGCGCTTCCTCTCCAGGAGCTACATGGACAACATCGCGAACATCGCGGTGCTCAAGTTCCTGAGGACCCCGGACCCGGACCTGGGTCCCCAGGCAAGGATCGTCGAGAAGCTCTCCCTCCTCCGATTCATGCTTCCGCCGGAGCTCATGAAGGACGACATCCCCGATTACAAGGTGGTGACGATCCACAAGGAGGCCGACAGCGTCGACTATGCCAACAACTGGACGGAGACGAGCTCCCGGCACCTGAACTACAAGGACCGGCTCTTCGTCTCGATCCGCTCCGACCTGGACCATTTCAACAAGCTGAACGACGGCACGGGCTGGACCGTGCAGAACATGTACCAGTACAAGCTGGAGAGCCAGGTGAAGGACCACCTGGTGTTCGTCCATTCTGAGCTGAGCCCCCACTACTATTCCTCGGCCCGCTTCAAGGCCGCCTTCTTCCAGCGCGAGTCCGAACCGATCTCGAACGGAAAGAGCTACTTCCACGGGACAGGTCGCTTCACGGTCTTCCACATTATCAACCCCTCGCCGAACCTCCGGGTGATCGTCGACTTCTCGCGGACATCGCTCGGCGCGGGCCGGACCAAGCTTCCGACCAAGGCGCTCGTCGTGGGCGACGACGACTACAGGCTGAACTTCGTGGGCTCGGGCTCCGCCAGGGTCGTGTCCTCGGTCATGAAGCCCGAGTACTACGAGGGCCAGGCCTACTTCATGGTCGACTTCGGCGACTACGCCCGGGTGATCGAGAAGATCAAGACCGGGCTCATGCGCTGGTACGGCGTAAAGTTCGCCCTCGACGATAGGCGGCTCGTGGGTTTCACCCGCGACATCTCGGTTATCACGGACGACGAGTACAGGGCGCTCCCCCGCCCGACGAAGATTAGCGTCTTCCCTGACGACCTCCTCAACTACAAGGGGCTGGAGTACTCCGGGCTCTACGAGGATGGATGGATCGGCCGCGACGCCTACGTGAAGCTCGGAGCCTCCCACACGGGCCAGGTCCTGACCTTCAAGGGCTACATCCCCGACATCCCCCGCTTCAAGAAGGAGGGGATTGATGCCACGATCTCGATCAACGACAGGCCGACTGAGGTCGTGAACTTGAAGGCGGGAAAGTTCATCCTCACGCGCCTTGTGAAGGACGCCGCCGATATCACGTCCATCGCCGTGCACTTCTCCGACGCCCAGGTCTACGACACGGACAAGGACAAGCGCGAGGTCTCCGCCTTCGTGGACGAGATCTCGATCAACGCGGTCCCCGACTTTGCGAGCTTCAGGAGCGTCGCCAACGACGCCGGCGAGAAGTTCACGGTCACGGGGATCGACAACGACGGCTGGATCCAGAAATCGGCCGAGTTCAGGGCGCCCGCCTTCGACGGCTTCAAGGTCCTAAAGCTCGACCTGGAGATGCCGGGCTGGGCCCCGATCGCCTCGAACGGGCTCAAGGTGTCCGTGGACGGCCACGTCGTGAAGGACGAGGCAGTCCCGCGGCAGACCTTTGCCAGCGTCTACATACCGCTCCCAGCGGGCGCCCAGCGCTTGGTCCACCTGGACGCCTCCAATGTCTTCCCCCTACCGGGCGACGGCCGCCAGCGGTCCTTCGACGTGAAGAACATCTCCTTTGAGAACCTGACCCAGACCGACCTCTTCGCACGGGGATGGCACAAATCGGGCTATCTGTTCGAGATCTCCGGAGCCGACACGGACGGGTGGGTCGACCGCACCCTTACGCTCCGCTTCCCCGCAACAAGCCGGTTCCGGGAGGCAATCGTCGAGGTGGTCCGATTCCCGTCCCGCAAGGACTATCCCCTAGCGGTTGCGGTCAATGGAGCAAAGACAAGCAAGGTGTTGGGGCTGGAGGCGACCGAGCGGCTCCGGGTGCCGCTTTCCGCGGTCTCCGACACCTCGGCAACCCTCTTCGCCGGGGAGAGCTTCCCGTTGGGATCCCCCGACACCCGCTCCCGCTCTTACCGTGTGGTGAACATCGACTTCGACTGATTTCCCCTTAGACGTAACCTAATCCCATGCTCCTAAGCCTCGTCGTCCCCGTTTACCGGGAGGAGAAAAACATTCCCGAGTTCATCCGAAGGATCCGGCCCATCCTCGCGTCGATCACCGAGGACTATGAGCTCATATTCTCGATGGATCCGTCGCCGGACCGGACCGAGGACGTGATCCTGGAGGAGCGGGCAAAGGATGCGCGGATCAAGCTGCTCAAGTTTTCGCGCCGCTTTGGGCAGCCGATGGCGAGTCTGGCCGGCATGGAATACTCCCGGGGCGACGCCGTGATCGTCATGGATGTCGACATGCAGGACCCCCCCGAGCTGGTGCACCAGATGGTGGCAAAATGGCGCGAGGGATTCGATGTCGTCCTTCCCCAGAGGACCCAGCGGACGGGGGAGCCCTGGATCAAGAAGCTCGTGGCGGGAACCGGCTACAAGGTGATCAACAAGATTGCCGACGTGCGGATCCCCCCGAATACCGGAGATTTCCGCCTGATGTCACGCCGTGTGGTGAACGAGGTGGTCCGCCTTAAGGAAAGCCACGGATTCCTGCGGGGCATGGTGGCCGTTGTGGGCTTCAAGCAGTTCCTCCTGCCCTTTGAGAGGCCGGCCCGATTCTCGGGCGAGACCAACTACAACCGGTTCTTCGGATCGCTCAGAATCGGCTTCAACGGGATCTTCTGCTTTTCCACCTACGCCCTCACCCTCAGCACCATGTTTGGGTTCATCATCGCGGGATTCTCGTTCCTCTTGATGGCTATCTATCTCTTCTACAAGCTGATGGGATGGCCGATCCTCTGGGGAAACCCGACGCTTGTTATCCTGATTTCATTCCTGGGCGGGATCCAATTGATCAGTGTCGGGATCCTGGGCGAGTACATCGGCAGGATTTACGAGGAGGTCCGCGCCCGCCCGCGGTTCATCGTCGACCGGGCCGAAGGATTTAAAGACAAATAGACCTTATGCAAACTGCCAAGTGGCCCAAAGTCCTCCCTCCGATGACCTCGGAGCAGAAGCGGATCAGCGACGAGTTCATGAAGCTCTGGCACGAGCAGCTTCCCAACCGCTATGGGGTCGTTGAGAAGTTCAACCATTCCTTTCCCGTCAAGCATTCGCACCCGGGGTTCAGGACAACGGTGGAAATCGGGGCCGGCTTGGGCGAGCACCTGCACTACGAGAAACTCACGCCTGAGCAAGAGGCCAACTACTACGCGGTCGAGCTTCGCGAGAACATGGCCGCCGAAATCCGGAAGAGCTTTCCCAGGGTGAAGGCCATCACCGGCGACTGCCAGGCCCGGCTCTCCTTCGAGGACGGGCAGGTTGACCGCTACATCGCCGTTCACGTGATGGAGCACCTCCCCGACCTGCCCTCCTGCATCAGGGAGGCCTACCGGCTCCTCAACAGGCAGACCGGCCAGCTCCTGGTCGTGATCCCCTGCGAAGGCAGCCCGGCGTATTCGTTGGCGAGGAAGATCTCGGCGGAGCGGGTCTACAACCGGCATTTCAAAGGGGGCTACACGTGGCTCATTTCCAGGGAGCACATCAACCGTCCCCACGAGATCCTGGCGGAGCTTGACCCGTACTTCACGGTCGAGAAAAAGGTGCTCTTCCCCCTGCCCTTCCTCCCTTTCATCTTCAACAACCTCTGCATCGGGCTCTCGCTTAAGCCGCGTTCGACACCCCTCGCCCGTTAGCCCGGCCCCGGTCATTCCTTAATGAAAAAAGCCTTCGTCACCGGCTGCGCCGGGTTCATCGGTTCAAATCTGGTCGACCGCCTGCTGGCGGACGGCGTCTCCGTCGTCGGATGGGACAACCTGTCGACGGGCCAAGAGCGCTTCATGGCGAACGCCCGGGCCTCGAAGGACTTCACCTTTGTCCAAGGGGACAATCTTGACCTCAGCTCACTTGCCAAGGCGATGGAAGGCTCGGACTTTGTGTTTCACCTGGCAGCCAACGCAGACGTGCGCTTCGGGACGGAGCACACCCGACGCGACCTCGAGCAAAACACGATCGCGACCTACAATGTCCTCGAGGCCATGCGGCTCAATGGAATCAAGCGGATCGCCTTCTCATCGACGGGGTCGACCTACGGCGAGGCCGAGGTGATCCCGACTCCGGAAACAGCGCCCTTCCCGGTCCAGACCTCCCTCTACGGCGCCTCGAAGGTTGCCGGCGAGGGGCTGATCTCCTCCTTCTGCGAGGGCTTCGGGTTCGAGGGCTACATCTTCCGCTTCGTCTCGATCCTCGGGGAGCGCTACACCCACGGGCACGTGTTCGATTTTTACAAGCAGCTCCTCGAGCACCCAGGCTCGCTCCGGATACTGGGCGACGGCAAGCAGAGGAAGAGCTACCTCTACGTGCAGGACTGCGTCGACGCGATCCTCCACGTGGTGAGGAACAAGACAGCCCTGGAAGCCAAGCACCGGACGCAAATCTACAACCTGGGCACCGCGGAGTATGTTCAGGTGAACGACAGCGTGGGGTTCATCTGCAGGGCCCTCGGGCTCTCCCCTAAGCTCGAGTACACGGGCGGCAACAAGGGATGGATCGGCGACAACC
Organism: uncultured Opitutaceae bacterium; assembly: GCA_903887455.1. Taxonomy (GTDB): domain Bacteria; phylum Verrucomicrobiota; class Verrucomicrobiia; order Opitutales; family Opitutaceae; genus Palsa-1447. The sequence goes on from CAISPT010000239.1 coordinate 9,072, forward strand.
CGTTCATATTCCTGGACACCGCTAAGATCCGCGCCACGGGCTGGGCCCCGAAGCTCACGATCGAGCAGGGCATCGTACGGACCCTGAGGTGGCTGGAGTCCAATTCATGGGTCTACGACGCTCGTCATTAGTCGTTTTTGCAGGGCTCCTGGCGATCGGGCTCTTCGCAGCGTCGCCCTTCCTCTGCAATCGTCTAGTCGGCACCGGAGAAGCGTTCAACTACAGCCTCTCGTCGGCCGACGCCGTCGTGCAGATGCGGGAAGGGATCGTCCCGCCGCTGGCCGGACAGACCATTTACGCCTTCAACGGCCGCATCCATCCGCTGAGGAATGCGCCCTACCTGCACTACCTGGCCGCAGGCATCGACCTAGTCACCCTTCGCAGGCTTAGCTTCTGGGAAATCCAGAACGTTTCGCTGGTTCTCTCCTTTGTCGCGGCTGTACTGGCCTGCTACGGCTCCCTCAGACGGGCCACCGACTGCCCGCGGATGCCAGCCCTGCTTCTTGCCGCGGCCTACGGCCTTTCGCCGGCGCTCCTCGGCGCCGCCTATTCCTACGACTTGTTCATGACCGTCCATGCCGCGGTCTTTGTCCCGCTGGCTTTAGCTGCCTGCGTCCGGGGGGCCCTGCACCCCTCGTTTTCGGCTGACGCGGGCCTCGCCGCCTGCCTCGCGGCGACCTGGCTCGCCCATCCACCCGTGGCGATGTGGCTCACCTTCGCCGTCTTTCTCGGCCGGACGGCATTCTTCCTCTACCGGCCTTCCTGGATCGCCGTTGGCCGAGGAATCGGCGCGGTGCTACTTGGCGCTGTCCTTTCCGTATTTGTCTTCATTTCGGTCCGCGCCCTCGAGACCAGCACCGATATCCTGACCGGCGAGGCCGCATGGAAGGCGATACCGGACGAGATCCTGCAAGGAATAGTCGGAGCGTTTCCCGCGGCCCTTCAGCCTGTAGGACGGCAGGCGAACGGCTTGGGGGATCTGCAGTTCGGATACGTGGCGTGGGGCCTCCTCCTTTCCATTCCCGTGTTTCTGGTTCTCGGCAAACGCGCCGAGAATCCGCTCGACCGCCGCAAGGGGATCCTCGCGTGGATTCTGGCGGGCACCTCGGCGGTCCTCCTCGCCCTCACGTTGCCCGTGCCTCACTTCACAGCGTGGGTCTGGCACCATGTGCCAGTGGCGGTGCTTGAGCTCACGAACATCTGGCCCATGCAGAGATTGTACCTGGTCGCCCTGCCCTTCACGCTCTTTGGCGCGGCCCTGGCCCTTCCGTGGCACCGGCTAACCGGCGACGTCAAGAATGGCTACACCGAGACCGCGCTCGTTGCTTTCGCCCTCTGGACCCTCTTTGAGGCGCAACCCTTCATCAGCCGGGGCTATGGAGACCGCCGGGGCATCGACGAGACCCGTGCCCTATACCAGCCGTCCAATCTCGATCTCACGATCACCTCGTACTCGTTCATCGGAGCTCCCTCGACCTTTGTGAACGGCGTGATCGACCCGCAGTTCGAGTTCAGGCTCCTGAAGGGGGGAGCGGTCGAGGCGGCCTCTAATATGGCCTCGGCAGCCGAGCTCTCCCCAGTGGTGGCAAGCGGCGCACTAAATCCTGCGGAACACCCGACCGTTGTATTGAAGCCGGGCAAGCGGTACCTCCTCTCGGTCGATTTTAAGGCGAAGCCCATGAAAGGCGACTTGGAGCTTGTGGGCCCCGGGGTCCACAGGATCTACGCGCTTCCTTCGGCCGGCAACCCGAAGGGGTTCGGCATGCTTGAGGGCCAGCGCCGGTCGATCCCTCTCTGGACTGACGGGAAGGATCCGGAAACCGTCGAGCTGCGGACGATTGCGCC
>CAISPT010000240.1 GCA_903887455.1 uncultured Opitutaceae bacterium
AGCGTCCGATCGATACGTGAGCGGTGAGGAGGCCGGGCGCAAGGCCCGGTGACTCCTGTGTCACGTCCCCCACGCGGGGTCACGGCGCCGGTCACGGCGCGAAGCGAGGTGTGGAGGCCGGGCCCCGAGGCCCGGTGACTCCGAGCGTCACGTCCCCCCCGCGGGGTCATAGCGACGGTCACGGCGCCGGGAGCAGGAAGTGGAGGCCGGGCCCGTGGCCCGGTGACTCCATAGCCGATACCCCCCCGCGGGGATCACGTCGTCCGGTCACGTCCATCGGATATCACGTCCCCTGACAGGGCGGTCACGGCCCCCGGCCCGTTTCTGACCAGTGGCGTGGGGACGCCCCTGATCACGGCGGTCACGGCGGCGACAGCGTGGCTGGCGAGGTCGGGGGGCCAGCCGGGGCCGGGCCGGGGCCCGCCAACCTTTCCCCATCCCATCCTAAGGCCTAGAGGTCGAAACAAACCACCCCCAACATCCCACCAGCCTGACCCGAATACCTCGGAAGCCCGCGAGTGGCGAGGGGTCGAGCATGGCGCGCGAACGCGGTCTACGGGTGAGCGCGCGTGGTGTAAGAAGCGAGCGAGTGCATGCCAAAGCGACGCGCGAGTGAGCGTCCGAACAAGTATTATTACAGTACCAGCCTACCATCCCCGAGCAGCGAGCGGGCGCTTACGGCCACCTCCCTGTGTGGAGAAGCGGAGTAACGCCGCTGCGAGTCGACTGTGCACCCCTGCGTCACCGGAGCCCTGCAAGGCCGGCCGCGGTCGCACCTCCCGGAAACGCTCGCAAGGGGCGGCGACGCCTGCGAACGAGCGACGACTATGCCGAGAAAAGTCGACGGCCATCACAGCTAGGCGCTGCGCCCCGCCGAGATCCGTGCCCTCGCTGACGAATTCGGTCGAGCACGCGACGATCACGCAACGGTCCCGCTGACCCTCGATGCTCGTGAGCGAAACAGCCTCCAGCACTGGCCAGGCGGGGTCCGACGGGGTGAAGGGGACCACCACCACACCCCGCATGCCGTCGGCGCGAGCCTTGGCGACAAAGGAGGACAACAGCGGCCTGGGCGGGAAGGCGAAGACACACTCGCGATGAACCGAGCCGCACCGGGGGCATTCGGACCGGCCCCAGTCGGGCTGAGCGAGGGCGTCTACCCCTTCGGCGAGAGGCTCTGGGAACCGAGCGAAGAAGCGCGGCACTAGTGCGTTGTCCGCGGTAGCGAAAAGGTCGATAGAGATCACCGCCCCGAGTCGTTCAGCCTCCCGGACGACAACGCTGCGAAGAGCCGCCGACGACTCGGAGCCCCGACACGCACGAGCGGTAGCGCGAGAGAGGTCGTCGACGCCCTCAGCCTTCATCGTCTCGCCAGGGATATGCAGATACGACGGCGGGAGCACACCGAGCTCCATAAGCATGCTGTTGTGCAAGAGAGCGATGTTCTGAAGTGCAGGAGAACGAAAAGACCCCTTGCGTAGCGCAGCGATGGCACCTAGGCAGTCACTGCGAATCAGCACGGTGTAATCAGCGAGGGCGTAGATCTTGCTGGCGGCCTTCGTCGCCAGGAATCCGGCGAGCGCTTCCCGATACACTTGCGCCGCGGGACAGTCAGGCAACGCGGCCGGATCGATGAAGTCCCCCCGAAGGAGCGGCATCGCCTGCCGATAGCCGCCCACAATCACCCGACCGGGTTGCATCCGCGCCGTTTGCAGCACCGCCGCCCACCCGTGCACGCTGGCGTCGAACGTGATCATCAGCAGGCGAAGACCCTGGTCCTCACCGGCCAGAAACGCCCCGTACAGCGAGCTGGGCACGACTGGCCATATGGGCTGACCACGGGCGCTGTATTTCTCCATGGCCACGCGCATGAAGTCCAGCGCCCGCATCGCACGATCCGACATCGTAAGCTCTTTGTCCCAGTCGAACTCCAGGTCCCGCTCGGCCTCCAAGGTCGGCACCTCCACCGGGCCCGTACCCGATTCACGATTATGCATCAGCTGCGACAACGAGGGGGCCGCTATCGCCACAAACGGGATGGCGCAGCCGTAGTGGAGCGCCTTCCCTCGAACACGCGCAACGAGCCGAGGTGTGGACACGGAAGAAGCAGCGAGCAGCGAACGAGCGTTGGTCATGGAAGCGAGCTTATCGGGCAACATACTGAACCGCCCCGTGAATGTGTCGATGCCGACCCCCGTGTACGTGCCCCGCTGACCGACCTCGTGGCCCTTTGCGGACAGAGGGATCTTCAGTGCCTTTGCCTTTTCGACCCACAACTGCTGAGCCTTGAGTGCACGACCGTAATATTCTTCGCACACTGGGCAACCCCCGTCGAATCCGGCACATTCGCCGTGCTCTGGAGTGGCCATGATAAAGATCAGGTCATCCACCCACGCCGCCACATGCAC
>CAISPT010000241.1 GCA_903887455.1 uncultured Opitutaceae bacterium
ACCGTCCAGGACGCCGGCGGCAACACCGTCGTGATGCCGCAGGCCGGGTACAGCGCGACGACCGGCATCTACTCGGCCCACCTTGCGCGCCTGAACACCGACGGTACGTTCGACTTCTCCTTCGTCCCCGACCCGTCCTCGGACGTCCTGTCGATCGCGCTCCAGGCCGACGGTAGCGTGATCGTGGCCGGAGCCATGACCTCCTTCGCCCCCAACGGCACGACGGTTGGCACACTCAAGGGTTATATCGGCCGCGTGAGCGCCTCCGGCGCCCTGGACGCCGCATTTAACCCGAACGCCAACGCGCTGATCAACTCGGCGGCGGTCCTCCCGAACGGGCACATCCTGGTTGCCGGCTCCTTCACGACCCTCCAGCCGAACGGCGCGTCGGCCGTGACGTACAAGGACCACGTCGCGATCCTGAACACCGACGGCACTGTCGACCCCTCCTTCGCGCTCGGCTCCGGCACGGCCCCTTCCGGCCAGGTCAAGACGATCGTCCAGCAGGCGAACGGCCAGTTCATCGTGGGCGGAAGCTTTCAGCCCTTCGCCGGCAACCCGGCCGCCTACCTCGCGCGCTTCAATCCGGACGGCACTCCCGACGCCTCCTACTACGCCGCGATCGACGGGACGGTGAACGCGATTTCGGTCCTGCCGACCGGGGCCACCAACCTCACCTCCACTAGCTCGGGCGTCTGGCTCGAGGCCAACAGCGCGCTCCGCCACGTCTACACCTCCATCGGCACCGGGGAGATCGCGGCGGTGGCTCAGCAGTCCGACGGCAAGGTCATCGTGGCAGGCCTGTTCTCGGGCTACGCCAACTCCCTCACCTCGTCCAACATCATCCGTCTGAACGCCGACGGGACCCTCGACACCTCCTTCAAAGCGACAACCAACGGCCTGGTGAACACGGTGGTCATCCAGCCCGATGGCAAGATCCTGATCGGCGGAAACTTCACGACGGTCTACAGCACCAGCAACTCGTACCTTGCCCGGCTCAATGCTGACGGCACCCTCGACACGTCCTTCACTCCGCAGCCCAACCAGCAGGTCCTCTCGGTCGCGCTCCAGTCGGATGGCAAGATCATCGTGGGGGGCGACTTTACCTACATGGCCTTCGGCACCTCGACGGCGACTCCCGTCAGCTACATCGCAAGGCTTAACGCCGACGGCACACGCGACACGAAGTTCGAGCCGCAACCCAACGGCCCCATCTACGCGGTCGCCGTCCTGCCCTCCGGAAAGATCCTGATGGGCGGATCCTTCGGCGCAGTCTCCCCGAACAACGGCACCGCCGTCACCGTACAGGACATCGCAAGGATTAACACCGACGGAACGGTCGACACCACGTTCTACCCGGATCCCAACTCGGCCGTGACGGCGATCGCCATCCTTTCCAACGGACAGGTGCTGGTCGGCGGAAGCTTCAACGCCTTCGAGCAGAACGCAAACCTCGCCAACGTCACGCCCGGCCCGATCGTCAACCGCCAATACCTGGCCCGCCTCAACGCGGACGGGACGGTCGACCTTTCCTTCAATCCGAACCCGAACGGACCGCTGACGTCAGTCGTCTCGACCTCCAGCGGCCAGATCTACTTTGGCGGCAGCTTCAGCTCCCTGCAGCCAAACGGCGCGGGCTTCCCGGTCACCCGCTCGAACGTCGCCCGGATCAACTCGGACGGCTCGCTCGACGCCGCATTCGACCCAGCGATCAACGGAACGGCCAACACGGTGCTGCCCCTCTCCGACGGCTCGGTGTTCGTGGGCGGCAACTTCTCGACAATCCAGGTGGGCGGCGCCTTCCTGATCGGCGGCAGCTTCACGCACGCGAGCGGCAACACCGTCTCGAACCTCGTTCTCCTTAACTCCGACGGCACCTACAACTCGGGCTACGGGGCCAACCCGAACGGCACTGTGAACGCCATCGTTTCGCAGCCGGACGGACGGCAGATAATCGGCGGCGCCTTCACGACGATGGGCGGCCTGCCGAGCGCCTACCTGGCGCGCGTGAACACCGACGGCTCGCTCGACGCCACCTTCAACGCCGGGGCCAACGCCCCCGTGAACACGGTGTATGTAGAGCAGAACGGCCAGGTCCTAGTGGGCGGCGCCTTCACCTCGATCGGCGGCCAGTCTGCCAGCTACCTCGCTAGGCTCTCGCCCACAGGAACGCCGGACGCCACCTTCGCGCCGAGCCTCAACGGGGCCGTGAACGCAATCGTGCTCCAGCCCAACGGCCAGATCGTGATCGGCGGCGCCTTCACGAGCGTCGACGGCCAGCCGATGTCCGGTGTCGCGCGGCTCAACGCCGACGGGTCCCTTGACGGAAGCCTCAACCTCGCCGTGAACGGCTCGGTCCAGGCCGTCACCCTCCAGGCCGACGGCTCCCTCTACGTGGGCGGATCCTTCACCTCAATCGGTGGCCAGGCTGTCACGAACGCGGCCCGCGTGCTCGCGAACGGCTCGGTCGACACGACCTTCGTCACCAACCCCAACGGCGCCGTGAACACGATCGCGGTCCAGGGCGACGGCAAGGTTACACTCGGTGGCGCCTTCACGAGCGCCGGAGGCCTTCCCAGGGCGCTGTTCGCGCGCTTCGGCTCACCCGCGCAGGTCACCTCCTCGGTGAGCGTGACCAACGACCAGTCGACCTACACGTGGACGCGCTCGGGGCCCGGGCCGGCGTTCTCCTCTGTGGTGGTCGCCGAGTCGACCGACGGGGCCAGCTGGACCAACGTCGGCAGCGCAACCACCACAGACGGCCTGACCTGGCGGATCTCGGGCCTTTCGCCCTCGGGAAAGAGCCTGTTCGAGCTGCGAGCCACGGCCGTCACCATGTCGTCTGAGTACGGCTCAACCGGCCTCCTGCAGAATATCTACCTGTCCAACTCGCTCACGACTCCGATCATCAACTCGGCGTCAACGGTCACCGCCACGGCGGGCTCGCCCTTCATCTTCACGGTCACCGCAACGGCGCTCCCGAAGGCCTTCTCGGCGACCGGGCTCCCGCCAGGCCTGTCCATCAACACGTCCACCGGCGTCATCTCGGGAACACCAACCGTCCCCGGAACCTACGTCGTGTCGGTCACCGCGGCCAACTACGGTGCGAGCACAAGCTCCACGATGACGATCACCGTCGCCTCCACGGGCGGCGGCACGGTGGTCCAGTCAAACAGCTCAGACCGCCTCCTCAACCTCTCTTCCCGGGGGCAGCTGCCGAGCAGCCAGGTGCTGATCGCCGGCTTCGTGGTCTCCGGGACGAGCTCCAAGACCTTGCTCCTGCGCGCCGTCGGGCCGGGCTTGGCGAACTTCGGGGTGTCCAGCTACATGGCCAATCCCGAGCTCCAGCTGATCTCCTCCTCCGGCGCTCTCATGAGCCAGAACTCCGGCTGGGGCGGAAGCAGCAGCCTGTCTGCCGTCTTTGCGCAGGTCGGCGCTTTCGCGCTCCTGCCGACGAGCAAGGACGCGGCCATGGTCGCGACGCTCGCCCCGGGCAGCTACACGGTGCACGTCTTCGACCCGACCGCCACCGGCGGCGTGGTGCTTGCCGAGATCTATGACGCGAGCTCGAACCCGCTGACTGACTCCCAGCGCCTGGTCAATCTCTCGACCCGCGGCATGGTGAGCCAGGGCCAGGGCGCCCTGATCGGCGGCTTCGTGATCGGCGGCGCAACCAACAAGAGCGTCCTGATCCGCGGTGTGGGCCCCGGCCTTGCGGCGTTCAACGTCACTGACTCGATCCCGGACCCTGTCCTCAGGGTCTACGACGCAAACGACAACCTCGTCGCGCAGAATACCGCGTGGGCGATTCAGTCCGTGGCCGGACCCTATCAGACGTCCACCTCGGCCTCGGGGATCGCCTCGGCTGCCTCGAGCGTCGGCGCCTTCCTGCTCACGAACCAGAACGACACGGCCCTGATCGCGGACCTGCCCCCGGGCTCCTACACGTTCCAGATCACGAGCGCGGGCAACGCCACCGGCGAGGCCCTGGGCGAGGTCTACGAGCTCCCCTGATGGGGGGACCTACCAGTCGTCGCTCCTGAACGGCGGCGCGGGGAGCCCCGCGCCGCTGAAGAGGTTCGCCTCGGGGGCGTTCCTCCAGGCGTAGCGGACGGCGACCGGTTGGTGAACCAGGGGCGACTCCACGAGGAGCGTCGTCCCCTGGATCACGGCCTTTGCCGGGTGGAAGACGCGGTCGGCGCCGGCGACCTCGAAGGCCTGGAGCGGCTTGCCGGAGGCCGTTATGCCTTCCCCGGTGAAACGGAAACGGACGCGCATCGCCGATCCCTCAGGATCGGCCCTTTCGAACACGGGCCCGGAGTAGTCGACGGAGAGCCCGTAAATCTTGGCCTTCGCGATCAGCGCCAGGCGCCGGCCGACCTCCTGCTTGTTGCGCGGGTTGATGCTGGACGGCTCGCCGATGTCGATTGCCACCGCCTGCCCGGTGGCTGGCAGCGCGAGCGCCCTGGACTGGGCCTCTCTGAGTGCGGGCAGGAGCTCACCGCGAGGGTCCAGTGCCGCCCGGAAGGCGGCGAGCTGCACCCAGAGGAACGGGAGGTCGCCCTGGCCAAAGTGGGACCGCAGGGACGTGATGAGCGCCGGGAACTGCCGGGCGTAGGCGCCGGCCCTCCCGACGTTGCTCTCTCCCTGGTACCAGAGGATGCCACGGACCGCGAAGGGAAGAAGCGGGTGGACCATCCCGTTGAACACGGATCCCGGCACCCACGGGTCCTCGCGGCCCTGCACCCAGCCGTGGCCGTTCGAGAACCCAGGGAACTGGGAAAGGGCCGCAGGGCTCATCCAGGCTTCGATCGGGGTCGAGGCCCAAGTGCAGGCGATGATGCCGACCGGCACCCCGAGGCGGTTGAATAGGTCCCTGGCGAAGAAATAGCCGACCGCAGAGAAGGTGCCCACGCTATCCGGGGAGCACGAGCGCCAGTCCCCGCCGGCGGCGTCGAGCGGCAGGGGGGAGGCGCGGTGGGCCTCCTTGAACTGCCGGATCAGGGGGTATCTCGCGGCGGCGACCTCGGCCGCGGCGTTCTCCACGTGGATGGCGCCCTCGCTCACCGGGTATTCCATGTTGGATTGGCCGGCGCACAGCCACACCTCGCCCACGACGACATCGTGCACGGTGGCCGCCTCCTTCCCTGAGACCGTCAGGTCCGCCCCCACGGGGTTGGCGGCAAGGGGGGCGAGGTACGCGATCCAGCGACCGTCCGACCCGGCCGTCGCGCCCACGGACTGCCCAGCAAAGGCCACGGAAAGGTGCTCGCCGGGGGCGGCCGTTCCCCAGACCGGGACCGGTTTGTCGCTCTGCAGGACGGCGTGGTCACTGAACAGGGGCGCAAGATCGGGGGCGGCGGTGGCCTGGGTGGCAAGCAGGAGCGCCGCGAGGCGCCCGACATCACGAAAGAGGGGCATGGAGACCTCGTAGGAACCCCAAGCGGGCCGCGGGATCAAGGCGCTTTATCGGGACCGCCGCCCCCGCGCCTGAGAAAGGCATGGAGCTCCGAGGCGAGCTTCGGCCCGAACCCCGGCACCTCGGCGATCTCGGCCTCGGACGCCGCTTTCAGGCGGTCGATGCTCCCGAAATGATCGAGCAGGGCGACCCGCCGAACGGGACCGAGGCCCCCAAAGTCGTCCAGAAGCGACTCCCGGATCTTCCTGGACCTCAGGTCGGCATTGTAAGTGTTGGCGAACCGGTGGGCCTCGTCCCTGAGCCTCTGGATGAGCATGAGCCCGGGATGGTCGAGCGGCAGGTTGAGCGGGGCTCGCCCGTCGGGGAAGATCACCGTCTCCTCGCGCTTGGCGAGCCCGACCAGGGCCGGTGGCTCGAGGCCGAGGGCGACAAAGGCCTTGAGGGCCGCGCCCACCTGCCCCGCCCCGCCGTCGATCACGACAAGGTCGGGGAAGGCCTTTGCCTCGCGGTGAAGCCTGCCGTAACGCCGGCCGACGACCTCCTCCATGGCCCTGAAGTCGTCGTTGCCGACAAAGCTCTTGATCCGGAACCGCCGGTAGTGATCGCGGTCGGGGCGCCCCCCCGCGAAGCGCACCATGGAGGCCACCACGAAGGTGCCCGAGATGTGCGAGATGTCGAAGCACTCGATGGCGTCGGGAAGCCCGGGAAGGGCGAGCGCGTCCCTTAGGGAGGCGAGCGCAGAGCCGCTCGCGCTCACCGCCGTGGGGTCGGTGCGCTCAAAGTGCCTCGGGCGCTCGAGCGTCTTGTCGAGGGCGAAGACGATATCCCTGAGCGATGCCGCCTTCTCGAACTCCCGGCGCCCCGCAGCCGCGGCCATCTCCGCGCGGAGGGACTCGAGCCACTCCCGGGACTTTCCCTCCAGGAAGGCACAGGCGCTCTCGACCCGCTCGCGGTACCCGGCGGCAGTGACGCTGGTCGGGAAACCGTAGATCTCGGCCCTCACGTCGTTGTAGAGCTGCCACGACCCGTCAGGCAGCTGGGTCGGGGTGCCGTCCGCGAGCAGGATGCCGAACTGGCGCCGCATCTGCGCGAGTGTCTTCCTCAAGGGACCGCTGTGCGCGAACGGGCCGAAGTAGCGGGAACCGTCGTCCTTCCTCAGGCGCACCAGCTTGAACCTCGGGAGCTCCTCGCGCAGGTCGACCCGCACCAGGAGGAAACGCTTGTCGTCGGTGAAATCGGTGTTGTAGCGGGGCTTCCACTGCTTGATCAGCTTGCCCTCCAGGAGCAGCGCCTCCGGCTCGGACTTTACCTCGATCGTGTCGAAGTCGGCGATCATCTCCACGAGCGCCCGGATCTTCGGGTGCAGCGTGAAGCTTCGCGACGGCTGGAAGTACGAGGAGACGCGCCGCTTCAGGGCCTTCGCCTTGCCGACATAGATGATCCTTCCTATGCGGTCCTTCATCAGGTACACCCCTGGGCGGTCGGGCAGTCGGCGGACCTTTTCCTTAAGCGTGGGAGGGACCCCGCTATCTGCTTCGGCGGCTGGCATTTTACCCAGATTAGCCTAATTTCCTCAGGCGCAAAGCCTGCTTTCGCCCAATTTTCAGAGTCCTGCTTGAAACGTCCCACACACAGCCTGCGCTACGAGCTGTTGACTATCGGTGACGAGCTTTTGCTCGGCCTGACAGCCAACGGACACCTCACGTTCATCGGGGCAGAGCTCGGTGCTCGGGGGGTCCAGCTCCACCGAAACGTGACGATAACCGATGACGCCGAGGACATTGCTTCGCAGTTCAGGGAGAGCTGGGCTAGAGCCGACGTGGTCCTGGTGACCGGCGGCCTCGGCCCCACCTGCGACGACCGCACGCGCGAGGCCATCGCTCTCGTCCTCGGGCAGAACCTGGTCTTCGACCCGGCGATCGAGCGCCATATCCTGGACCGCTTCGCCCTGTTCGGAAGAAAGATGACTCCGAACAACCTGAAGCAGGCCTACCGCTTCGAGCGGGGGGAGGTGCTCGCGAACGCGAACGGGACGGCGCCGGGCCTCTGGGTCGAGCAGGATGGTAAGGTCCTCTGCATGATGCCCGGGCCCCCGAACGAGCTCAGGCCCATGTTCACCGAGCAGGTGCTCCCCAAGCTCGCGGCCCTCGGCTTCGTCCTTGAGAGCGAGGCCTACGTCCAGATCCGCACCGCCGGGATCGGCGAATCGATGCTTGAAACCAAGCTGCAGCCGATCTTTGACCGGCACGGCGCGGACCTAGGGATCGCCTTCTGCGCCCACTCCGGCCACGTGGACTGCAGGCTGAGCTCGCCCGGGGGCCAGCTCAGTCTCGAGAAGGTAGGCCAGGTCGCCGATGAGTGCGCCCGGCTCCTTGGGGACGACTTTGTGACCCGAGGCGGCGACTCCCTTGCGAAGGTCTGCGGCGACCTCCTCCGCTCACAGGAGAAGCGGCTGGCTGTCGCCGAAACAGCGACGGGCGGGCTCCTCTCGAACGCCTTCACCGACATCTGCGGCGCCTCGAAGTTCTTCTCCGGGGGCTGCGTGTGCTACTCCAATGACTCGAAAATGCAGCTGCTCGACGTGCCTGAGTGCCTTCTCCTGCAGCACGGGGCCGTGAGCGCCGAGGCCGCGGTCGCGATGGCCACCGGGGCCGCCGAGAAGCTCGGCGCCGAATACGCTCTTGCGATCACCGGCTTCGCAGGTCCCTGCGGGGGGACGAACGAGAACCCGGTCGGGACGATCTTCGTGGCGCTCCACGCCCCGCACGGAGTCTGGTCCCGAAAGCTGAGCTACCCCGGCCCGCGGGCGACGGTGAAGCAGCGCGCGGTGAACGCCGCGCTCGACTGGCTAAGGCGCGAGCTCGTCAGGGCAGCCAAGGGCGCCCTTATCCCCGAGAAGCACTTGGACGTCATGCAGTAGCTGGGCCCCGGGACACGAGGTTCCGGAGGGCGGCGAGGTACTTGTCGCGGGTCCTGGAAATAACGTCCTGCGGAATGCGCGGGGCCGGCGGCTTCTGGTCCCAGGCGAGCCCCAGGAGATGGTCGCGCACAAATTGCTTGTCGTAGCTGGGAGGAGACCCACCCGGCGCGTAGCTTTCGCGGGGCCAGTACCTCGAGGAGTCGGGCGTCAGCACCTCGTCGATAAGGACAAGGGACCCCTTAGCATCTGTCCCGAATTCGAACTTGGTGTCGGCGAGGATCATGCCCGAGGCTAGCGCCCGCTCGTGGCCGAACCGGTAGAGGGCGAGGCTCGCCGCCTTCACTCGCGCGTAAAGGGCGTCGCCCACCGCGACCGCTCCACGGGCGTCATCGATCGCCTCGTCATGGCTGCCCTTGGGGGCCTTGGTGGTGGGCGTGAAGATGGCCTCGGGGAGCCGGTCGGCCTGGCGGAGGCCCGGCGGGAGCGCGATCCCGCAGACCGACTGGTCCCTGCGATAGGAGGACCACCCGCTTCCGGCCAGGTAGCCGCGCACGACGCACTCGATCGGGAGCGGCTTCAACTTGCGAACGACCATGCTCCTTAGCCGCAGGTCCCCTTCGGGTACGCCGTAGCGATCGAAAGCCCCCGCCTGGTCGGCAATTAGGTGGTTCTCAATGATCCCCGCGGTCTGCGCGAACCACCACAGGCTCATTTGCGTGAGAAGGATCCCCTTGCCTGGGATGCCGTCGGGCAGGATCACGTCGAAGGCCGAAAGCCGGTCGGAGGCGACCAGGAGGAGGGCGTCCCCGAGATCGAAGATCTCGCGCACCTTGCCCGACGCCAGCCTCGGAAACGGCGCGTCGATGGACGTGACGGCTGATCCCGGGACCGAATCCGCTATCTCCGCAAAGGTCATAGGATAAGGATTCTCCGGGAGCGTCCGGGGTCCAGAAGGAAAAATGCTCTTGCTAGGGGGTTCGCACGGCCTAGCTTGCCCAGTCCCGCGCTACGTCCCCATCGTCTAGCCCGGTCAGGACACCACCCTTTCACGGTGAGAACCGGGGTTCGAATCCCCGTGGGGACGCCAGATTTCCAAAGGCCCGTGCCTCAAATGAGTTACGGGTCTTTACGTTTCCCAAGATGTGGCAACTGGCAACAGGACTGGCAACAGCTAGGGGCGCCATACCGATTTCCATATCGCTGACGTTAAATTCTGACACATACAGGTCGGATTTGGCCGGCGTGGTTGGGTTAAGAGACTGAAACTTGGCTTGAAGCTCAAGAACGCTGCGTTTTCACCGAACTCTTGTATGCCCATCGCGACTTTCTTGAGGCCGATAGCAACAAAGAGTCCTGCAGTAAAAGATGCGAATGGAAGCGCGGCGTCCGCCACGTGTCCGTCGGTGACAACTACGGGGCCTGTTGCGCAAACTGTCGGTGCGCTTTCAGTCGCCGGGAAGCGGTCTATCTGACAGTCATCAACGAAGGGGATATGACGACCGTATTGGACGTTCCAGTTCTTACCCGTTGAAGCCTGTATTGAAATTGGAGGGATGTTCGCCTGCATCGCTCGGCGGACTCCCTGCTCATTTGCCAACGGTAGCCATACACTGTGTCGCCGTAGTAAATCGCGATGCCTTGATACAAATTCGTTCCACGTCATGTGATAACCGCTAGCGCCGATGCCGTTGTTGACAAGGTAGTCCCGTACAACGTTCGCCTTTGGGAGTTTATCGTGAATCGGATCAAATATCGGAGAACGATCCATGTTCTCGACTTTCACGACATCGGCGTCGACGACGTCTATGCGACCCTTGAAACCAAGTCTGGGTAAAAAGTAAGCGGTGGCTGAGCCGACCGAGCCGCCTCCAACCATAAGCACGTCCAACGGCCTTATCGAAATCGGTTCAGTCGGCTGCGCGCAACCGGCAAACGAGGAGGCTTCTCGCAGGGCATATGAATCTAGGTAAAACGGCCGAATCGAGTTCAAGGACCGAGCAACCCAAAAGTTAAACGCTGCGGCACCAGCAAGGCAGGCGGCCATTTCGGCTCCAACCGAGTGATCCGCGAATTCACCAGTTGGAACAATGCCTTCAGCAGGGAAGCCCGAAACATATGCGCCCCATCCCTGATACGCCCAGTAGATAGTGCGGCCTTGAGGACCACCCTCACCGCCTAAATGAATGTAGAGGTCGGCTTCGGGCGCGGCTTCCACAACGCAAATCGTTCCGTACGGATCAACTGCACGCATCCGGTCTACCAGAATCTCTCCAGCCACGACTTTTGATTGAACACGTGGAATCACAACCGTCACGTGATTGCAGAATCGCGCGAGAAGATTGCATAGGGTTTCAAGGCCCGCTTGAACGCCCCGCACGGAAGCCCAAGGCTCAGTGACAGCAATCACACAATGTATCTCCTTTGGTAGGGAACCATCGAGACACATACGGGTGCGATCGCTGCGCCGGCGATAAAACTCGTTGGAGGGCAGGTCTAGATCAGAGGAGGTCGAGGACATTGGGAACGAAACGGAATGTCGTGTTAACCTGTTGGTCGGTGAGTCGTAGAAACTCCTTCTCATAGATATGCACTCCACATTGACTCAACGGGAGCATGCCACGCCGACCATACATCGGGACCACTATCGAGTATAGCCCCTGAGTCAGGAAGGGTGCGCCTTCATCATCGCCAGGTGAGTGCCCCACGTACTCCCCTGGATGGGTATGGATCTGAGCGATAAGGCGCAAACCTAAGTCGCAGCTTGCAACAGCGACGTCCGCATTGGAACGAGCATCGACGTCGAAGGAACCTGAGGTTCTTATCTGGTTTGGTCGAATGACCGTGACAACCACTGCTTGGGAATCAGTTATGTTTCCAAACCAGAGGACTACGGTCTCAAGACGCCGGAAGCCCCTCAACAATCGCTCCGAGTCGGCAATGACCGCCGAGGATACCAAGACAGGCCGGAGGTTTTTCGGTGTCGTCATACAGCCATCCTTCCAAGGTATTCCTGTGGGCGATCGAGCCTCGCCTGGATCAACCAGAGAGCCCCTAAGACCGTCGAGTACGGGTGCCAGTTGAAATCCTGGGCCTTGGAGTTTGCCCAATCTCCGATCGCCCAATCCTGATGCAGTCCCCTTTCCTGTCCCGGGATCTTGTAGGCCTTAAGGTTGATCGGAGCGCAAATAACTGGCCCCGTCGTGTTAAAAAAATTATCCCTGCCCTTTGGGAACGACGCCCTTCCGCCGACGATCACGGTTTTGGGATCCTCAAAATCGATGGCAGCAGGAATTTCTCGATAGTCGTTGAAAGTCATGAGCAAGTGGAAATGGTCGCCATTGTGCGCGGTCATTCTCACCCGTAGTTTGAGCGCCTCGTAGTCTGGGTTCATGATCCACCCGAAGGCGGGGGCTGCCTCAATGGCCGCCCCCACCTCGGCTGTCATGTGGGCCCGACTTACGTTCGGGTCGACAGCCATGGTTATACTCCGTTGCCGATGGCCGTTAGGACAAAGACAAGCTTCGCCCGCTTATCCATGTCACTGTGCTCATATTCAAGAAGCGATCCGAGCGTCGTGCTCGGATTGAGCACCTTGCCGCGGTCCTTTTCGAGAACAAGTTCGAGGCGGTCCGCTTGGTCGATACCTAACTTGGCTGCCGCGGCTGTAGTCACCGCTTGAACCGTATCGCTCCTACGGAATTCACTCTCGTATTTACCGTTTTGTGATTTGACGACGACCTCGATCAGGTCGTCGTCCTTCTTATGGTCTGCTTTTTCTTTCATGATGGCACCGGCTCACGCCGGTTTGGCGTTGCAACGGCCAGCAACAGTGCCAATCATTTCAGGTCCTTAGTCTAATCTGGTGGCACTGCCGCTGGATTTCCAGCGGCCCAGCGAAAGCTGGGCCGCTCTCGTTCCAACAGGCTCCGATGTGGAGAATGGAAACCAAGATGTCAATATTTACGATTGCTGTTCATGATAGGTTTGCATCATTCACATGTTTGTGGTGTTGACACCATGGAACTCTGTGTCGTACGTTGAGTCAGTGCCCGGCGCCCCCATCTCGTCAAACGGCTCATTACCGCGCGTTTATACCGTGCTCGGTGCGGTTCTACGCGATGCTAGGGAGAGCGCTGGTCTTACGCAGGAAAAGGTAGCGAGCGCAGCAAGACTCACGCGGACCTCGTTGACCAACATCGAGAAAGGGCGACAAAAGGTTCTTCTAGACACCTTTGTTGAAATCGCCGGGTTTCTCGGACAGACGGGCAGCCAGATGCTGTCTGAAATCGAAACACGGATGGCTCAGCAGCCGTCCTCAAGGTTCACACTCCCCTCCAACATCCCCTCTAAGGCTCAGGCCCAGATCGCCGATATTATAGGTGGTCAAGCCGAGCCCTTTTCACATGCTAACTCGCCGCAGAAAATTCATTCGCGAAAAAGTTGAATCTATTCTTACCGAGAATCGTATCACAAAGCCACAGGTGCCTGTTGAGAAGATAGCCGATCGCTACGGCATAGATGTCCGAACTGAGGCTGTTGATGGTGACGTATCAGGCTTTCTCATACGTCAAGTCGGCAAGCCTGGAGCGATTATCGGTATTAATAGCAACCAATCACTCAAACGCCGCAGATTTACGTTGGGGCACGAATTGGCACATTTTTTCCTGCACAACGAAAGAGGCAGCGACATGGTCCACGTGGATCAGTCATCCAGATTCTTCATTAAATTGCGTGACGCCGATTCCAGCAAAGGGGAAGATGCCGACGAGATGGAGGCCAATTTCTTTGCCGCTGAATTATTGATGCCAGCGAAGTTTCTCGAAGCTGACATCGCCCGCCACGGCGGTTTCGACCTTAGTGAGGACGACAATACGGTTAGTGTGTTGGCAGAGCGCTACGGGGTTAGTACACAAGCTATGTCGTACCGTTTGGCCTACCTTGGTTGGATGGGACCCGAACATTGATTGTGTCCGAATCTACGCAAGTAGAGTTCCCCGACTGAAGATTCGTAGAGATCGACAATCCAGGGAGTCCGCCGTGATTCTCATATTTCTCGAAACCCGATAGATTTTGTCGCGCGGGTTTCGCGACAAAATCATTCAACCACGTGTAGGAGGTTTGCTGACTCTGGGACGACTCCTGCGGTTGTTGAGATCCCAGTGTGCGAACGCCTAAGCTGCCTCCTTATCCTCAGACGTCGGAGTCTCGAGGAGTGAAATGTTCTCGTTCAAGATTTTCGCTTCGCGCTCAACTGGACCCGTAAGATGGCCGAGACCATGCTCCTTCAGTTTCTGGAGGGCCGCACCGAATTTGGCCATTGCTTCGGCTATCGGGTTTCGCGCTGACTTACGCTTGCTCTTAGGTTCCGGGCATTCCATTGCCAGGTTGTTCAGTGCAATCAAGGCCTCAAGGCAGGCATCGCGCTCCTCATCGGTCGGGAGAGCAAGGAGGAACTCCGGACCGAACGATTGGATTCGCGAGTTGAACAATATCAGAGTCTCGGAGCCAACCTCGCTTATTTTTTTGAAGCTGCTGCGTTCGCACGGGTCTCCAAGGCGGCGCACGCATTTGCGGTCCTGCTCCGCAATGAGATCGGGGAGAATCCTGATGACCTGTGCATAGATGAAGTTTTCGACGTAAACGCTCACGTCTTTCTTGTGCTTTAACTGCTCGACGTCCCTTGC
Organism: uncultured Opitutaceae bacterium; assembly: GCA_903887455.1. GTDB lineage: Bacteria > Verrucomicrobiota > Verrucomicrobiia > Opitutales > Opitutaceae > Palsa-1447. The sequence continues at coordinate 14,024 of CAISPT010000241.1, forward strand.
TGCCCCCCAGCTGGACAGGATGAAGATCCGCCAGAGCTTATCCTTGTTCTCGGTACGTTTGACCCAGAGCAGTAGCTTGCGGAGCAATGCGAGCAGCGGCAGGGGCGACCACTTTGAGGTTGTTTGGATAATCTCGTTTTGAGTTTTCATTGTGAGGGTCTGAATTCCGCCCCTCGATTTCCCTAGAGAGTCCAAGGCGATCAAAAGGCGGGTTACGGTAATTCTGGGGGTCACTCCGCTTCCGCCCGGACATCCCGCAGCCCTAATCCGCCCCACCCCGCCACGCGGCGCTTGCCCACTGAACACCCGCGTGCCCTTTAGGGATTAGTGCGTCCTACCCGCCCCAACTTATATGAACCATCATGACCACCAGACCCCTAGGCCCATCTGAAATATCCCTTCTAGAACAGGCACTTACAAAGCAAGGACGCCATAGGGACCGCCTTTTTCTGATACTTGCGGTTTCGACGGCCTATCGGGTCTCGGAACTGCTAACGCTGCAGTTTTCGCAGCTCACGACACCCGACGGCGAGGTCGCCATGGATATCTCGATCTCAAGGCGCTGGCTCAAAGGAGGCCGCGGCGGGCGCTCGAGGACGATCAAGTCGAGGCGGGTGCCTCTCGGTGAACGCGCCCGGATGGCGATCTCCGACTACCTGGCAACTCTCCGCATTCATCCCGAGGGCGCCACTTACGTCTTTGCGTCCCGCAAAGGCGCCAACCGCCCCATCACGCGCTGCCACGCCCACCATCTCCTCAAATCTATCGCCCATGAAGTGGGCCTTGATGCCACAAGGATCGGGTGCCATTCGGCCCGTAAATCGTATGCGAAGGGCATCTATGCGGCGTCGGGATTCGATCTGTTAAAGGTTCAAAAGCTCCTCGGCCACTCCAGCCCACGAACCACGGCCCTGTACGTCGCCCCAGAGGAGGCCGAGCTTGAGCAGCTCGCGAGGAACTTTGACCCTCTGGCCCCGCTCCCCGCCCATCCGGCCGCGATGGCGCCAGGGCTAGCCCTCATCGGCACGTCCCTAGGCACTCATCAAAACGGTGCGCGAATCTGGTCTGCCGGATAAAATGTGGGATTTGCGCCGCGCGGGCCGGGGGCCCATCCGCTCGCAGCCGGTAGTCGCCCAATGGGGAATGGCAGGAGATTGGAGGGCTACACGGTGTGATATTGCCCCTGCCTTCACCCGGAGCCGCCGATAGACCGCGGAAGCGCCAACGGGCACCCATCTTGCAGCCATGACCACGATCATCGATCAGACAGGCGGATTTGCGGCCAATGCTCCCCTGCTATCCCAGGGAGCCGTCGCCGGGCATATCCGCGAAGCCATTGGCAGGGGAAGGCGCCGGATTCTGGTCCTGGGGCCAGCCCGTTCGCGGCGCTTGGCCGCCGTACGGCAGGCCCTCGGCGCGCCAGGCTACCGGTTGGTGGTCGTTGACCTTGCCTCCGTCCGGTCCCGGAAGGACTTGGATCGGGCCGTGCTCCGGGCGACTCGCTCCCGGGATTTTTACGCTGGGATGGGGAAACTCGAGTGGCTCGCACAGCGGCGCCCAATGGCCGTCGTCTTCCATAACCTCGATGCCTGTTCCGGGAGGCCCTGCGAAAGCGCCATCGTTTACCGGATTTGGTCTCAACTGAGCAACCATACCAGGACACCGCTCGCAGTGTTTACGGTACGAGACGTGGAATTTGCAGACCGCTGCAACAAGTCGTTCCCCTCGTTTGCAGAACACGTCCGACGTGTGACGTTTTTTCCCAACCATGCGGCAGGCGCGGCAATAGGCCCCACCCTTTTCCGGAGGGCTGTGTGAACGATCCGCCAACCAACTATCCTTTGGCCGTAAGCCGAGCACCGCCTTGCCGCCTGGAAGGCACCCCGCGAGCCGTTGAGAGGCTTGGCCATGCCATGACCTGGGTTGGGGCATTCGGCGCCATGGTCTGCTATCTGGGCAGCTTCTTCGGGCGGCTTGCCGCCAGCTGGTACTCGAATGAACTGTTTTTCCGGGGCTGGGGCTGGAACCTCATCCTACGGTGCGCATGGCTGCTCCTTAGCCATCTGGCAGGGTACGCCTGGTATTCGTGCGGGCTGCTTGCCCTCGGGTTACTCCTACGCCTGCACGCGAGAACCCCTAGGGACATTGCCCCATCGAAAAGAGGGAGTCGGGGCCTATTGGGCGCATTTTTTGGTCCACCCTACCCCGGCTGCCGCGCCGTTCGCTTAGCCGCTGGGGCCATGCTGCTGCCCTATTTGCCGCCTTTCATCGCCCTCACCGCCGGTCTCGCGGTACCCGCGATGGGCCTCGTAGCGATGCTGGCGTACGGCCTTGTTTCCCTCTTTGGGCGGGGTTTGCCGCTGTATCTTTGGATCCGATTGGCAGTGCGGCACGGCGTCCGTGATGCCCAATGGCCCGCAAAGCGATGACTTGGACCCGACGGAACGCCCAGCAAATGGACCCCATCTTGATGCAAGCATCTAAGCCAAAACCCATCTCAGTTCCAATATGCTTTTCACAAATAGCCAGCAGCGAGCCCGCGACACCGTGGTCCAGATGGGGCGATTGTTCTATTCAGGCGCCAATATCATGCCGGACCTCAAGCTAAGGCTGTTTCCGTTGATCGCCGGGCCAACGGGGTCCGGGAAGAGCTTCCTCGTGGAGACCGCAGCCCGAAAGCTTGATGCCAAATACTGCAAGGTGGTCAGGGGCGATTGGATCGTTACCGGCAGCAGGGCGGGCCGCCCCACGACGTTCCAAATTCTCGATTACGTTGCCACATACGACCGGGTATTGCTTCACATCGATGAACTCGACAAACTGGGTTCTCTGCAAGGCAGCGAATGGTCTGCATCGATCGCCTCGGACGTCTGGAATGTCCTAGATCTAAAGTTTCAATTGGAAGAGTTTATCCGCCAAACTACCGTCCCCGGCCGGCAACCGCCGACCGTCGAGGAGATGGAGACACGGATTCGGCGGCTCTGGATCGTGGGATCTGGAACCTGGCAGGAGATGTTCGAAAGCAGACGCGCGAGCAACTCTATCGGCTTTTGCCAGAGCCCGGTCACCGAAAGAGTCGACAGTGACGTGCTGGCCCGATCGAGCACGGTTAGCCCAGAACTCATCGGCCGCTTTAACGGCGACGTCCTGGTCATCGATTATCCGACGCTCGAAGAGACCCGAAATTTGCTGAAATCGTCCGGGATCTCCCGATTAGCAAGACGCCTCGGCGTCAGCATCGAGGCCGAGGATATCGACTGGACCCAAGGCGGCATGAGGGCACTTGAGACCGTGGCGACCCGCCTTGCCCTGCTTCACCAGCAAAGGTGTCCAGAACTCCAGAGTCGGCCCGAGCCCGCCGCTTTAGTGGAGGAATCCGGTGAAGCCAAGGAGCCCGGGAATCGGGTCTAAAAGGACTACTAGGGCGTTGGACTGGGCTCTGAATCTCTGGGTTTTCAGGGAGCATTTGGGATGTGTTCCCATTGAAGTGGAAGCTGCTCCCAAGGGTTCGGAAGGGCGCTATTTTCTTGAGCCGGGAGGTTGGCTTTCGGAGATCATTGAGGGATTCCCAAGCGATCGTGAAGCGACGTTTACCTGACTCTTTTAGGTATGTTAGGTTGAGGGTTTTCGGGGTTCTCCTGGGCTTGGTTTACTTGGCAACGATGGAGGCGTTTTTTGGGGTCTAGAGTGCCTGTCGGTCGGAGATTGAGGAATGCGTTTGACGGAGCGAAGGCAGGGCGGGTCGAGGAATTCTGCGCAAGGCGTATCGATGCGATCGTGTGATTTTTAAACCGCATCACACTCACGAAGCGGTTAAGAGCGGCGCTGGAATTGGAGTGCCCGGTGGAAACAACTCGATGCTCCACAATTGGGGTATGCACTCCCCTGACTATGCCGTAGTAAGGCACCAATCTAAGAGCCTAGAACAACTGAGCGCCATCGGCGCACACAATGGCCGGACCATGAGGGTACCCAACGCCTGGCCCGCCAGACCCGATAAGGCCAGTCGGATGAGGATAAAGGGCCCTAGCCTACGGATTGCCGTAGAACGCATCGTGTCGGAAGCAGGCGCAAGGGCTCCTTACAAGGGACAGCATTCGTGCTTCGAAGTGGTGGCTTTCGTGAAGCGCAACTCGGATCGGCCCATGCCGTCGGTTGATGAATTCGAAAAGCAATTCGACGAATACCTCGAGGAGGTCCACGGCGAGTCCCGTATCGCAGCCAGGTATATCCATACCGATGAGTCAGGTCTACACGCACACGCAATAGCTGTGCCCCTGACCAAAGGCCGCCCAAGGGGCCGTTATGCCTCAAAGGCCAAGCCGCGGACCGTTAATAGCTGGGCCATCTATTCGGGCTCCGAAGGTCGCCGTCACAAAGGCCTAAATCACTTCAGAAACCCGACTATGGCGGCTTGGCAAACCCTGTGGGCCGCTCGCTGGCAACCCCTAGGTTTCCGCCGTGGTATCGCATCATCCCGTGAACACACGCCCATAAAGCGGTTTCAGGGCCAAGCTGCCACGATCTCGGCTATGGCAGATGAGGCCCTCCAAAAGGCAATCGCTTCAATTGCGCTTCCGGACCTGCCGGCGAAGGAGGTTCCTAAGCTCTTTACCAAGGCTGGCAGGGCCGAAATCGAAGCCGAGATTCGCGCTGCCACACGCGAGATGTTCCAGGAATCCAGCGCCTATCTGCGCGAGTTGGCCCTGCGCGGCCTTCAGCTCGATGCCGAACGCTCTTCGCGCATAAACCTGGAAAAGCGGGCTCTGGCCGCCGAGGCGAAGAGCTCCCAAATGCAGAAGTCAGCCGAAACCGCAATGGCACAGGCGTGCTCTTTGGAGACGAAGCTCAAGGCCAGTAAGGGGCGCCACGAAGCCTTGGAGGCCTCCCTTCGTTCTCGCGAGTTCATCCACACCCTCCCAGCCGAGGAGCTTGAGAACCTCATCCTTCAGGCCCAATCCGAGCTCGAGGAGCGAACATCCCAGAAACGCTATGTGCGGCCCGGCCTCTCCGAACCCAACGTGCCTCTGAATCCCAAGGGCCATGAGCCGGCACGCTGAGCCCGCCTTGGTGTCCGCAAAGTGGAAAGTTCGGTCCGGCATGAGCCCCCACAATTCGGTCATGCCTCCCACCCAACCGATCTTCCTCCGTATGCCCCACGGCTCGGACCGCTGTCCGCATTCAGGCATGGCCCGCGGCGCCCTGCACGACCTGACCGTGCCCTGCCTGCGCAACGGCTTTCGGCCGCCAGTGATCAGTCACCTGGTCGGGCAGGGTCGGCGTAAGGTGCGCCTCATCTGCTTCGATTCCCTTCATTCCACCACAATGACCGTTGCCCGAAACCGGCCTGGAGTGGCAGCACACCTGCCCCCCGGCCCCCATAATGGTTTCATGCACAACGACCCGACCTTCCCCACCCTCATCCCGAGGCCATTGTTTGTAAGGATTCCCCGTTCAGGAGAGAGGTGTCCGTTTTCCGGGCTCACACGCTCTACCCTTCTAAGCCTTGTTTTGCCTAATCTGTGGCTGGGGTCCTGCCCACCCGTTGAAAGCCTGTCGCCGAGGCAGCCCGGGGCAAAGCGGGGCGTCAGGCTTGTCGTCTGGGCCAGTCTCGAGGCGCACATTCGCTCCCACGACGCCGACCGCCAGGACGCATCGGAACCGATACTAGCCGCAGGCTAAGCCCCAAGCCTCGGGCGACCCATCTTGAACTAATGGCATCCATTCGCCTCAAGTCGGGCTCGAAATTCTATTTCGCGTGCTTTCGCGGGGCGGATGGCTCGCGCATGCAGGTTTCCACCAAGGAAACGAATCGTAACCGCGCAATGAGGGTCTCCATTGCCCTGGAAGAGGCGACCAGGCAGCGAATGTCCAAGGTGGCCCTGCTCGAATCCTACAACCGGGTCTCCGAGGACCTTTATGCGGTCCCCCTCCGGGTCGAAAATACGCGTGCGTTCTTCGAGACCACCATCAGCCAAAGGAAGGGCGAGATCGCCGAGACATCCGTTCGGCGCTACCAGCAAGTCACCAAAGAATTCTTGGCCCACCTTGGGCGAGCTGCTGAGGCTCCGTTTCGGGACGTTACCTTCGAGCAAGTTGTCGCCTTTCGGGCCGCCGTGGCGGAGCGCACGTCAAACTCGAATGCCAATACCTACGTGAAGTGCCTGCGGAGCTTCTTCACGCGTGCGCTGGAGGCTCGGGTCATAACGGATGACCCGACCAAGAGGCTGAAACCCCTCTCAAAGGAAAAGCGCCCAGCTAGCGAAAAACGCCGTCCGTTCACTGAGGACGAGATCGTTCGACTGTTGAAGGCTGCAGACCAAGTGAGCGAGGAGTGGAAATGGATGATTGTGGTCGGAATCCTCACCGGTCAAAGGCTGGGCGATATTGCCGTCATGCACTGGAGCAACATCGAATACGCCAGTGCCGACCTTGCTGTTTGGAAGTTTATTACGCTAAAAATTGGCCGGGATATGGTCGTTCCCCTACCCCGCGCAGTGGTTGAACAGATGGTCAAGAAGCTCGGTGGCGGCGCTCCAGGTTCGGCGGTTCAGGTGTTTCCGGAGGCGTTTTGCCGGTACCAAGCCGCCAAACGGACGAATGCCCTCAGCAATCAGCTTACCAAGATCATGGTTGCGGCAGGAATCCAGGCACCTCGGGACCACAAGGCCCACAAGGAGGGGCGCAACCGCTCGCGTGCATCCAGCAGAACCGGGTTTCACAGCCTACGGCACACGGTTACCTCCACGCTTTCAGCAGCCGGTGAGACGAGGGCCGTCGTCATGGACCTAGTCGGACACAAGTCGGCGGAGATGTCGGGTGTGTACACCCACGTTGAACTCATGCAGAAGGCTGCAGCCCAAGCCAAGTTGCTTGCTGCCATCCGCCCGCTTGCTGCAATGATCGGCGGAAGGACTTAGCGCAGACAAACCAAGTGTCAGGACGCTGCCAAGCGACTCGATTTGCCCCGATTCTAGACGTGCCCACGGCCCCAGACCGGCCAGCATCGGATCCCAGGACAGATTAAATCCGCAAGTGAGAGCACAGACGGGACTGCCGACTGGCAGTTTGCGTGCCCCAAATTGGGTCCTATTGAGCACATGCCGTCTGGATCTAGCGCAGGGCAGCTAATGTGACTTCATTGTCGCGTCTTTCTTTACGTTGCTCGCAGCAATTTCCGCGGCGATCTCCTTGGCGCGTTCTTTGGCGAGGCGCATTTTATCTGGCCCGATTTCAAGCTCGTCCCGTTTGAGCTGATCTAACTCCGAATCCTTCAAAACCTCACTGGCTCCCGCAGCACCAACAATTTCCCAAGCTGTGCCTTCCACATCACTCTTCTCAACTCCCTCGCCAAGCAAATAGATGTATGAAAGTGCGATCTGGGCATCGCTGTGCCCTTGGTAGGCCGCCTTCATAAACCAAAACGCGGCCTCTCGGAAATCCGGAGAGTATCTGGTTTCT
>CAISPT010000242.1 GCA_903887455.1 uncultured Opitutaceae bacterium
AAAAGCCGACCTGGGCATCAGGTCGGCTGTCGCTTTCGGGAGCGTTTCGGTTCGGGGCCCTTTGGGGGTCCCGCACATCCGGGCTTTCGCCCGATCCACCGTGGCCGCTCCCGGCCCGGTTGGCAGAACTGGCTTGTTTAAGGCCGGTTCGTTCCTGATGCATCGGAAATCATGAAATTTCGGGGCCCGTCGTCCAGAGTTTTTTTCGCAATAGAGCTTGGTTTATTGCAACTCGTTGGTTATCAGATGTAAATTATACTAGCTGTCCCTCCTGCATAGATGCCCAACCTGCGGATCACGGTCGCCGTCATCACCTACAACCGCTCTCGGTTCCTCCGCGAGACCTTGGCGGGGCTCGTGCGCCAGAGCTACCCGCCTGACCGCTGGGAGCTCCTGGTGATCGACAACAACTCGACGGACGACACCCGCGATGTCGTGGCCTCGTTCATGGCCTCCACGCCCTCCCCTCGGCACGTCCTCGAGCTGCGGCAGGGACTCGACCACGGCCGCAACCGGGCGATCGAGGAGTCCCTGGGCGACGTCGTCGTCCTGGTCGACGACGACATCCTGATGGGACCGACCTGGCTTGAGCAGATGGTGGCCCCCTTCGCTTCGGACCGGGCGCACTCGATAGGCGTCGTCGGCGGCGAGGTGGTCCCGGTCTTCCCCGACGGCATCCCGTCCTGGCTGGGGGGCGCCCACCGTCCGCTGGGGTTCCGCATGGACCCCGGACCCCTTCCGCCGGACCAGGTCCCCATGGGGGCCAACTTTGCGTTCCCGAAGTGGGTGTTCGCACGCTTTGGCAAGTTCGACACGAGCCTCGACCGCAAGGGCGGCAAGCTCTTCGGGGGTGGGGACAGCGAGATGATCCGCCGGATCCGGGCTGTCGGCCTGGACGCGTGGTTCGTGCCGGGCGCCAGGGTGGAGCACCAGATCCCGGCGAGCAGGCTGACCATGGGCTACGCGCTCCGCCACGCGTTCGACTCGGCGCGCTCGCGGGTCGTCGACCGGGTGCGCTCGCTGCGCGCCGGGGGGCAGTCTCCCTACGGGTACCTGGCATCGCGCGCCTTCGGCGCCGTGCTCAAGCTCGCCGGCTACTCCGTGACGGCCGTTGCCTGCCTATTGATGCTCAAGGGGGACAATGCCAAGCGCGCGCTTGTCCGCTCGTGGCGCTCCTGCGGCTACCTCTATCAAATCGCTCGCTCTGCGATGGGAATGGTCTGAGATAGGTGCCCCACCGTCCCGCCATGGCGTCCAAACCCCCGGTATCCGTTTTCATCCTGTCCCGGAACGAGGAGAAGAAGATCGGACCGGCCCTCGAAAGCGTCTCATGGGCAGCGGAGATCGTCGTCATCGACTCCGGATCCACCGACGCGACGCCCGAGATCGCCGCGCGCCACGGCGCCAGGGTCGTCCAGGTGGCCTTCAGCAAGTTCGGCGAGCTCCGCAATAGCGGCATCCTCCACACCTCGCAGCCCTGGATCTTCAGCCTCGACTCCGACGAGCGCTGCACCCCCGAGGCCAGGGACGAGATCCTCCGGATCGTCGCCGATCCCGGATCGGCGGACGCGTACCTGGTGCCGCGCCGCAACTTCCTGCTGGGCCGCGCGATCCGACACAGCGGATGGTACCCCGACTATCGGCAGCCCCAGCTCTTCAGGCGCGGCAAGATGACCTACGCCGCCGAAGACGATGTCCACGAGGGCTGGGCGCTCGACGGCGCGCTCGGAAGGATGAAGGCGGCCATTGAGCAGATCCCGTACGCGACCCTCGAGGAAGCGATTGCGAAAATGAACCGCTACACGACCTTGGGCGTCGCCAAACAGGAGAGGGCCGGCGCAAAGGCGGGCTACCTTAAGGCCTACACGAGGGCGTGCTGGGCCTTCTTCAAGGCTTACGTCCTGCAGCTCGGATTTCTCGACGCAGGGCCCGGACTTGTGATCGCGGTCCTGCGCTTCGAGAACTCATTCTACAAGCACGCGAAGCTGGTCGCGCACCGCCTGCCGCCGGGCGGGGGGCGCTAGGAGAGGGCGACCCCGCGGGCCTTCGCCGCGCGGATCAGGGCCGCGGCCATGTCGGAGGGCGTCACTGCGACCTCGATGCCGCACTCGGCAAACACGGCGATCTTCGCCGCGGCGGTGTCCTCGGCCCCGCCAACGATGGCTCCGGCGTGACCCATCCGGCGTCCCGCAGGGGCGGTCGCCCCGGCGATGAACCCGGCGACGGGCTTCTTGCAGTTGGCCTTGATCCAGCGCGCAGCCTCGACCTCGGCGTTGCCGCCGATCTCGCCGATCATGACGATGCCGACCGTCTCCGGGTCGTCGTTGAACATCCGGATCACGTCCAGGTGCGAGGTCCCGTTCACGGGGTCCCCGCCGATCCCGACGCAGGTGCTCTGTCCGATGCCAAGGACGGTGAGCTGGTAGACGGCCTCGTAGGTCAGCGTGCCCGAGCGGGACACCACGCCGACGCGACCCTTCTTGTGGATGTAGCCTGGGGCGATGCCGATGCGGCAGCCCCCGAAGGACTTCTCGCCCGTTCCCGGGGTCACCACCCCGGGACAGTTGGGTCCGATCAGCCGCATCGTCTTCTCGGCGATCGCCCGCTTGACGCGCACCATGTCGCGCACCGGGATCCCCTCCGTGATGGCGACCGCGAGGTCCAGGCCAGCGTCCGCGCACTCAAGGATAGCGTCGGCCGCGAACGGCGGAGGGACGAAGATCGCCGACACCGTGGCTCCGGTCTCCCGGGACGCGGCGGCCACGGAGTTGAAGATCGGCACGCGGTGGGGCCCGTGCTCGAAGAATTGTCCGCCCTTGCCGGGCGTCACCCCCGCCACGACCTTTGTGCCGTAGTCGAGGGAGAGCTTCGCGTGCCGGCCGCCGAAGTCGCCGGTGATGCCCTGGACAAGGATCCGGGACTCTGGAGTTACGAGTATCGCCATGGGGAAATCAAACTTTGCGCTGGTGGAACATGATGCCGTGGCCGTCCGGCGTGTTGATGCCAAACACCCTGCAGGGGGGGAAGTCCTGCGGCTCGATCGTGAGGGGGACCTTCGCTGCGCTCATCGCCGCCAGGCACGCGTCGAGGTCCTCGACCTCGAGCGCCAGGCCCGCGCCGGAGGAGCCTTCGGGTGCCGCCATGTTGGAGATGGCAAGCGCGGCTCCGGCGATGTTGTACTCGATCCACCACATCCCCGGGGCGATCTCAATCTCCATGAGGACCTTCAGGCCGAGGAGCTTCCCGTAGAAGGCCCGGGCCCTCTCGATGTCGGCCACCGGATGGTAGACGAAGGCGATCTCCTTGATCTTTACCTCGGTTGACATGGGTTTTTGGTGGGGTGGCCGGTGCGCGTCTAGGCCGCCTTGCCGACCAGCTTCACGATCTTCTGCGCGGCGTCGGCCATCGAGTCTCCCGAGACGATCGTCAGGCCCGATGACGCGAGCGTCGCCTTGCCGGCGTCGACGTTGTTGCCCTCGAGGCGGACGACCAGCGGGAGCTTCAGCCCGACCTCGCGCACGGCCTCGACGATCCCGGTCGCGATCACGTTGCAGTCCATGATCCCGCCGAAGATGTTGACGAAGATCCCCTTCACGTTCGCGTCGCCGAGGATGATCTTGAACGCCGCCACCACCTGCGAGCGGGTCGCGCCGCCGCCCACGTCCAGGAAGTTGGCCGGGCTTCCCCCAAAGTGCTTGATGATGTCCATCGTGCTCATCGCCAGGCCGGCTCCGTTCACCAGGCACGCGATGTTGCCGTCGAGCGCGATGTAATTGAGGGAGTGCTTGGAGGCCTCCACCTCTTTCGGGTCCTCCTCGTTTAAGTCGCGCAGGGCCACGATCTCCGGGTGCCTGAAGAGGGAGTTGTCGTCGAAGGACACCTTGGCGTCGAGCGCCAGGACCTCGCCCGTCGGTGTGCTGATCAAGGGGTTCACCTCCACCATGGCCGCGTCGGTCTCCCAGTACATGGAGTAGAGGCTGCGGATCAGCTTGGAGGCGTTCTTGGCCTCGGCCCCGGAGAAGCCGAGGCGGGTCACCAGCTCGCGCACCTGGAAGTCCGCCAGGCCGTAGGCCGGGTCGACGACTACCTTGAAGATCTTTTCGGGGGTCTCGTGGGCCACCTTCTCGATCTCAACGCCGCCCTCCGTCGAGGCGACGATCACCGGGCGGGAGGCGACCCGGTCGAGCAGGATCGCCAGGTAGTACTCCTTCTTGATGTCGCTCGCCACGGTGAAGTACACGGTCTGCACCTTGCGGCCCGCCGGCCCGGTCTGGACCGTCACCAGTGTGTTGCCGAGCATACGGGAGGCGACCTCCTTTGCCTCGGCCTTCGTCTTACAGAACTTGACGCCCCCCTTGTAGCCGTCGGTGAAGGTCCCCTTGCCGCGGCCGCCCGCGTGGATCTGGGACTTCACCATGGTCGGGCCCTCCGGCAGCTCGGTGAGCGCGTTGATGAACTCCTCCGGGGTCTTCGCCGCCGCGCCCTTGGGCACGGGCACGCCGAACTTCTCTAGGAGGGCCTTGGCCTGGTACTCGTGTATGTTCATTTACGACCGCTTGAGGTGTGGCACAGATTGGGGTGGGTGGGCACGCTAATAAAGCTCAACCGGCTATTCTGAAGTAGGGGAAGGGGGAGCCGGCGATGCCCTTAAGGGGGGAGGCATCATGTGTTACCGAAAAGGCTCCCGGAGAGGAGCTTAAAATCGCGGATACGCCCGGATCCTCGAGCACCTGGCCGGAGACGACGATGTCCGAGCCGGTCGACAGCGAGCATAGGCGCGAGCCGACGTTCACGGTCGTGCCGAAGTAGTCGAGACGGTCGTTCTGGTTGATCGCAAGGCAGGGCCCGCGGTGGATGCTGCACTTAAGCGCGAGGACCGCCCGGGCCCGCTCCGGCGACGCGAGCTCATACTGGGCCCGCCTCATAGCGCGAAGCGCCGCGTCCGGATGGACGAAGGCAGCCATGACCGCGTCCCCCATCGTCTTCACGATGGCTCCCCCCTCGTCGGCGACGGAGGCCCGGATCACGTCGAAGTGCCCGAGGACTCGGCCGAAGGCCGGGGCGTCGCCGATCTCGCGGTAGAGCTGGGTCGAGTTCTTCAGGTCCGTGAAGACGATGGTGATCGTGCCCACCGAGATCCGCTCGCCTGGTCGTAGGATCTCCCTTGAGAAAAGGTCGCGGAAGACCTGGCGGGAGGTGACGGCCGCCGCGGTCACTGACTGGTCGCTCCAGGCGATCCGCTCGACGTGGGTCATCAGGGCCTCCGGGCCCGTGTTGCGGATGTTGAGTACGCCGTCCGGTGCAACCGAGGGCTCGTCCATCGGGGCGGGCGAGGGGCCCACGTCGATCCGGACCGCCGCCGCGCCCCCGCGCTCGATCCGGAAGGCCTGCATGACCGCCACCCCGCGGGTCCTCACCCGGTAGCGGCCCTCGGGCAGGGCCATCGCGATGTAGAGGTTCTCCCCGGGGGCCAGGCTCTTCTGCGCGACGACGTGCGGAGTGATCTGCGGCCCGCCCATGCAGTACTGCAGCCTACTGACCCTCCTCACGGACGGGTCGGGCACGAAGTTCAGCTCCACGCTCTGGTCGAAGTTCACGTCGAAATCGATCCCGCAGGAGCTGCAGTGCGCCTCGCTCGATACCCCCGAAAGGTCGGGCGAGCCGGCCGCCGAACCCCTGCAGTGGGGGCAAAGGACGTCCCAGCTGAAGCCGAGCATGCCCTCGCGCGTCGCGTGGAGGAAGAGGTCCAGCGTGTGGCCTCGGTCCGAGCCCCAGGCGTCGGCGATGGCGTAGGGCCTCATCTTGGCAAGCGAGCCTGCGTCACCCTCCGCGACCAGCGCGGCGAGCCGGGAGACGAGGGGGCCGGGCTGGCCCGCTCCCTCGACCAGACGCCGCGCAATCATCGAGAGCCGGGAACCCTCTGGGGGCCCAGGCATGCCCGGGTCGCCGGCCCCTGCGGCGGCACGCGGCCCCGCCAGGGCAAGGCGGTCGTACTCTTGGAACACGCGCTGGGCAGACCTCCTCATCCGGATGCCCACCGCCATCGGCACGACCAGGGAACCGAGGAGGTTCTTTGGGGCGACCCGCATCTCGTAGACAACGCGTGTCCCGCCCGCCTCCAGGGCGGAGAGCTCGCAGGACTGCACCATGCGCGAGAGCGGTCCCCGGGTGAAGCGCCGGTCGACCGCGAAGCGCGAGGGCCTCACCCATTCAAATTCGCGCTCTTCCCATTCTCCGACCATGCCGAGGTAGACTGATCGGAGGCGCCGGACGCCCGGGGCCGGGGGCGACTCCCCCTTTCTAAGGGGGCGGATCTGGAAGGCCGGAAAGCCGCAGTCCCGGTTGAACCGGTCGGTGTCTGACACGAGAGGCCAGAGCGCCTCGGGGGAGGCCCTTAATACCCACGTCCAGCGGTAGTGCCGTTCGACGGGGGCCACGGCCTCATTTCGCCAGCAGGCTCCTCGCCAGGAAGCTGGCCTGGAGGGAGGAGATCTCCTTGAGGCCCACCTGGGCGAGCGCCAGGAGCTGGTCGAGCTGCTCCTGGCTGAAGGTCGACTCCTCGCCGGTGCCCTGCACCTCGACGAACCGTCCTTGCCCCGTCATGACCACGTTGAAGTCCACCTGGGCGTCCTTGTCCTCGACGTAGGCGAGGTCCAGGAGCGCCGTGTCGCCAAAGAGGCCCACGCTCACGGCGGCGACTGAGTCGATGAGCGGGTTCTCTTTGAGCTTCCCGGCGTCGAGCAGCTTCTGGACGGCGAGCCGCGCGGCCACGTACGCGCCCGTGATCGCCGCCGTCCGCGTGCCCCCGTCGGCCTGGAGCACGTCGCAGTCGAGCCACAGGGTGTTCTGCCCCAACTTGTCCAGGTCGAGCGTCGCCCGCAGCGAGCGCCCGATCAGGCGCTGGATCTCGACCGTCCGGCCGTCGAGGCGGCCCTTGTTGATGTCGCGGCCCTTCCGCTCGTGGGTGGAGTAGGGAAGCATCGAGTACTCGGCCGTGAGCCAGCCGCCCTTCACCCCCTGCTGCTTCATCCAGGTGGGGACGCCGCCCTCGATCGTGGCGGCGCAGATCACCTGCGTGGAGCCGTAGCGCACGAGCACGGACCCGGTCGCATGGGGCGCGAAGTTTGGCTCGAAGGTAACCGGCCGGAGCTGGTGGGGTGTGCGCCCGTCGGCGCGTTCGGTGATGGGCATGAGTTTATTCCTGGCTGAGCCGCCCCGGGGCGCGCTCCTCGCGCTCGATCGGCTTGAACTTCATGCGCTTGGCGGGGCTGTCCTCGGACATGAACGCAATCAGGCGGTCGTTGAAGTCCTTCGCCGGGTCGTGCCCCATGCGCTTTAAGGCCTGGGTCAGCGACGCCACCTCCACCAGGCGCGCCATGTCCCGTCCCGGCCTTACGTAGAGCTCGATGTGCGGAACCTTCATCCCGAGGATCTCGTAGGTGTTCTCCTCAAGGCCCGTGCGCTCCTCAACCACCTCGGGCGTCCACTCGTGCAGGGAGACCACGAGGTCGATTCGCTTCTCCAGCCGGATCGACTTCACCCCGAACATCTCGGCGATGTTGATGATGCCGATGCCCCTGCACTCCATGTAGCCGCGGTTGAGGGCCCGGCTCGACGCCATGAGCTCGCGCTCGTCCAGGAGCTTGATGATCGTCAGGTCGTCGGCCACCAGCGAGTGCCCGCGCTCGATCAGGGCAAGCGCGCACTCGCTCTTGCCGACCCCGGAGTCGCCCCGGAGCATGACCCCGACGCCCTTCACGTCCAGGGTCGTCGCGTGCTCGATCCCGCTCGGCGCGAACTCGTTGTCGATGCACAGCGTCGCGAGATTCACCAGGTTCATCGTGATCAGCGGCGTCCTGAAGATCGGCAGGTTCATCTCCGAGGCCACCGTCAGCATCGCGTGCGTGGGGTTGTAGTTACGCGTGAGCACCACGCAGGGGACGCTGCGCTTGGCCATCTCGCGGAAGATGAGCGTCTGGTCGAGCTGGCTCCGCGTCTTCAGGTAGGTCATCTCCGCGGCGCCTATCACCTGTATCCGCTTGTTGGCAAAATACTTGAAAAAGCCCGTGAGCGCCAGCGCCGGGCGGTTGATGCTGCCCTCGCGGATCAGCCTGTGCAGGCCCGCGTCGCCCGTCACCAGCTCCAGCCTAAGCTTCTCACGGTACGTATCGTAGAAGTGGGCGACCGTGATGCCGTGGATGGCCTTCTGCATGGGCGGATATCAGCACAATCGTGCGGGGGAACGCACGGAAAAACGGGGGCGGCCCCCGCCGGGCGCTAGAGGTTGAAGTCCTCGCCCAGGTAGAACTTACGGGCGTTCTCGTCCTTGATCAGGAAGTCGCCCGTGCCCTCGGCGAGAACCTTGCCCTTGTGGATCAGGTAGGCCCGGTCGACGATCCTGAGCGTCTCGCGGACGTTGTGGTCGGTCACAACGACGCCGATGCCGCGGCCCTTGAGCTGCAGGATGATCTTCTGCACCTCGGCCACCGAGATCGGGTCGATGGCGGCAAACGGCTCGTCCATCAGCAGGAAGTGGGGCTTGGTGACGAGCGCCCGCGCGATCTCCAGCCGCCTGCGTTCGCCGCCGGAGAGGGTGTAGGCCTTCTGCCTTGCGACGTGGCCCAGGCCCAGCTCCTCGATGTGCTCGGCGACACGGCCCTTGCGCTCGCGCCTCGGCACGTGGATGGCCTCCAGGATCGCCAGGATGTTCTCCTCCACCGTGAGCTTCCGGAAAACGGAGGCCTCCTGGGGCAGGTAGCCGATGCCGCGGCGCGCGCGCTGGTGCATCTTCAGGGCGGTGATCTCCTCGCCATTGAGCATCACGCGGCCGCGGGTCGCCGGGATGAGGCCCACCACCATGTAGAAGGTCGTCGTCTTGCCGGCACCGTTGGGTCCCAATAGCCCGACCACCTCGCCCCCGTTCAGCTTCAGGTCAACGCCGTCGACCACGGCGCGCGCGCCGTAGGTCTTCGCGAGGCCCTCGGTGACGATCGAGGTCGTGGCCATCTTACTTGGACGGGTTCTCGGAGGGGAATCCCAGGTCCTTGATGGCGGGGAGCGAGATATGGGTGCGCTCCTGCGGGCTTCCCTCGATGACCGCCCTCCGCTGCCCGCGGTAGAGCACCATCCTCGGGCCCTTCGCCTCGTAGTGCTCGGCCTCGATCTTCACGACGGGGTTCTCTGTGAGTACGATCCGGTCCTCACCCGGGAAGACCTCGGCCCTGCCGCAGGTCGCGACGCGGTCTCCCTGGACGATCCGCACGTGGCCGGTCGCCAGCAGGTACCGGAACTTCCCATACTTACCGAGGGTGGCCGACTTCTCGCCGATGCGGGTCGCGATCACCTTCAAGAAGTCGCAGGAGAGCGTGAGGTCGTTGCCGGCGGCCACCACCTGATCCCGGAAGGTCGTCGTGGTCTCCGTGTCCGAGCTCACGGACTCGGCCGACACGGAGTCGATCGTGGTGGGTGTGGGCTCTGCCGCCAGGGCCGCTGCCGCAAGCACGAGGGACGCCGCTGCCGCAAGGATGGTATGGGGTCTCATTTCAGGATGTCCGGCAGCGCCGAGTGGAACACTACATGGGCGTGCTTGGAAATGAGAACTTTTTTCTCGCTGTAGCTGTAGGTCCAGACTTCGCCGGTCACGTCAATGTCGTCCCGAATCAGGCGCACCGTCTTCTGGCCGCTGGCGACCTTCTCGTTGATCAGGAAGCTCGCCTCGGGGCTAAGGAGCACGGAGTCGACCCGGCCTTCGGCCGTTCCCGAGAAGACGGTCACGTTCATCCCGACGATGTCGATCCGGTCCGAGGTGACAGGCCTGACCTCGTCGCCCTTGAGCGTCATCTGGCGGAACCCCTCCTTCGTGAAGAGCGGAAGGGTCCAGTTGCGGGCGGGCGGGGCGACAGCGATGTCCTGCGCCCCGGCCAGCGGGAGAAGGCCGAGGAGGGCGGCTGCCAGGAGCGCGGTTTTCCCGGGGGGCACCATGCCTAGGTACGCCGCCGGCCCCCGCGGTTCCCGGCTTTCGGGGCCCTGGCGGCGAGGATCAGGTCGCAGACCTCCCGTACGGCGCCGCCGCCCGCGGGGCGGCGCGTCACGTAGTCGGCCGCGGCGATCGCCTCGGGCAGGCCGGTCGGAACCGAGATCCCCACGCCCGCTTCCCGAATCGCCGGCGCGTCGATGAAGTCGTCGCCCATGTAGGCGCACTCGGACAGGCCGATTCCAAGCGAGGACGCGAGCTCCGAGAGGGCCTCGAGCTTGTCCTTTCGGCCCTGGATCAGGTGCGGGATCTTAAGCTCCGTCGCCCGCAGCGTCGTCGCCGGCGACGGCCTTCCCGACACCCAGGCCAGGTCGACGCCCGACTCCCTCACCAGGAGCAGGCCCAGCCCGTCGATGATGCAGAAGCGCTTGGTCTCGGCGCCGTCGGAGGAGATGAAGACGCTGCCGTCGGTGAGGATGCCGTCCACGTCCATGGCAAAGAGCCGGATCTGGGCCCACCGGGCCCTGGGCACCGGGCGCTTTTTCATGACATCCATCCTGTGATGACCTGGATCACCTTGTCCTTCGTGGGGCGGAACGCCGACTCGAGCTCGGGGGCGAAGGGCACGGGAAGGTCGAGGGAGGCGATCCTCAGAGGCGCCGCTTTGAGCGCCTTGCGGCAGCCCTCGACGACGGAGGAGACGATCTCGGCGCCAAATCCGTGGGTGCGGCGGCCCTCGTGCAGGACGATCAGCCTGCCGGTCCGCTCAACCGACTTGGCGACCGCGGAGAGGTCGAGAGGCGAGAGGCAGCGCAGGTCGTAGACCTCGATGTCGGCCTCGTACTCGGACGCGAGGTAGGCGCAGACGTCCGTGGCCAGGTGCACCATCTCGCCGTAGGTCACGAGTGTTGCGTAGCTGCCTTCCCTGACGCGCCTCGGCTTCCAGACGGAGCGGTAGTCGGGGTCGAAGGCCACGGGGTGCTTGCCCCTGCGGTAGAGGCCCTTGTGCTCGAAGAGCATCACCGGGTTGTTCTCCTCGCAGGCCGCCAGGACGGCGTTGAAGGCATCCTGGGCGCTGCTCGGGTAGAGCGCCTTTATCCCCGGCATCGAAAGGAAGAAGGACTCGAGCTCCTGGGAATGGAAGGAGCCGAAGGTGAGCCCCCCTCCGCACGGCAGGCGCAGGACCAGCGGGCAGGCCGCCCCCGAACGGAAGTGCATGGTCGCCGCGTTAAGGGTGATCTGCGTCGTCGCGTCCGTGGCGAAGTCCGCAAACTGGAACTCCTCGATCGGCCGGTGCCCGTTCACCGCCAGCCCGATCGCGTAGCCCGTGCAGGTGCTCTCCGCCAGCGGCAGGTTGATGACGCGCGACCGGCCGAACTCCTTGAAGAGGTTCTCGGTCACCTTGAAGGCCCCGCCGTACGTGGCGATGTCCTGGCCCATGACGATCGATTCCGGGCGCTCGACGAGGACCTTGCGCAGGGCGTGGTTGATCGCCTGCGCCATCGTGAGCGACTCGGCCTCCCTCGGCTCCGCCCGCCATGCGAACGGGGGGGAGGGGGGCGCGAAGAGGTCGCCCTCCATCCCCTCGGGGATCGGCCGCCTGACGGAGATGGCGTGCGCGATCGAGGCCTCGACGTAGGAAGAGATCTCCGCATCCAGGGCCTCGACGCGGCCCGCGCCGACCAGCCCGGCCATCCGCTCCCGGAATTTCGGCAGGGGGTCGGCCGCCGCGAAGCTGTCGGCCTCCCCGGGTCGCAGGTAGTCGCAGGTGTCGTAGGCGGCATGGCCCCTGAGCCTGAGGGTCCTCATCTCCACCAGGACCGGCCTGGAGGTCTCGCGGACCTTGTCGATCACAGCGCCGAGGCTCCTGGCGGCCGCGTCCGGATGCCCGCGGTCCACGACGACCGCCTCCATCCCGTAGCCCGCTGCCCTCTTCCAGAGCTCCGTGCCCTTCGTGAACTGCTCGTCGGTCGGGGTCGAGTAGGCGTAGCCGTTGTTCTCGATCACAAAGACGATCGGGAACGACATGAGGGAGGCCAGGTTCATCGCCTCGTGCACGTCGCCCGTGCTGGACGAGCCGTCGCCAAAGAAGGCGAACCCCACGGCATTTTTCCCTTTGCGCCGCTGGGAGTCGGTGGCGCCGAGGACGGGCCCGAGCATCGCCCCGAGGTGGCTGATCATCGGGAGCGAGCGGTTGGCCGGGTCGCCGTGGTGGATGTTCCCCTCGCGGGCCTTCGTGGGGCTGTCCGCGTTGGCGAAATACTGGTTGAGGTGGTCGCAGAGGTGGCCGCCCCAGATCAGGTGGCCGCCGAGGTCCCTGTGGGTGAAGGAGACGACGTCGGTCCCCTTGTCGGCGAGGAGCGCCAGTGGCACGATCATCCACTCGTTTCCCTGCCCGCCGGTCACCGTCCCGCGGATCAGCCCCTGGCGGAAGAGGTCAAGGATCCGGTTGTCGGCGACCCGCGACAGCTGTGTCCACGCGTACAGGCGTAGGAGCGTTTCGTCCGGGGCCGCGTCCAGGTCCGCGACCCTGAGGTCGCGCGAGGCTAGGATCGCTGGAACAATGGGATAAGCCATGGCCAAGGACCGACGCTGATCGCGGCGCACCCGCTCGGCAAGCCTGCCTTGAGCCCGAGCCTAGGCGCCGTCGATCTTGCGGACGCGGGCGAGGTGCCGGCCGCCCTCAAACTCAGTTGCAAGCCAGGTGCGGACGATCCGGACCGCCTCCTCCTCGGAGATGGTGCGCTGGCCCAGCGAGATGCAGTTGGCGTCGTTGTGGGAGCGGTTCCAGATGGCGACCTGCTCGGTCCAGCAGACCCCGCACCGGACGCCCTTCACGCGGTTGGCGACGATCGCCTCCCCGTTGCCGGAGCCCCCGAGGACGATCCCGCGCTCGAACTCGCCCCGGGCCACGGCTTCGGCCACCGGCCGGATGAAGTCGGGGTAGTCACACGGCTGCTCGGAGTCGGTTCCCAGGTCGCGGACGCTGTGGCCGTCGGCCAGCAGCGCGGACTTTAGGATCTCCTTGTACTTGTAGCCGGCGTGGTCGGAGCCGATCGCGATGGTGAAGGTCTTGGGCATCGAGCGGGTTGGGTTTTGGTGGGTGAAGTGTCCGGGCCGCCGGCCTTCGCGCAAACAAAATGCGGGCCCGGCCTAGGCGCCGAGGATCCGCCAGAACTCGCGCGTGTCGGCCAGGTTCTCGAGCACGGCGTCCGGCCCGTGGCCCAGGAGGTCCGCGGACGGGGACCTGCCGGTCGCCACTGCGAGCGCTCTGCCGCCGAAGGCCCGCGCGCACGCGATGTCGTGGGGCGTGTCGCCGATGATCCAGACCCGCTCGCTGGGGAACTCCATGCCCCAGTGGCCCCGGGCGCGCCGGATCGCGTGGGGCCCGAGCTCGTTGCGGACCTCGCTGTCGTCGGCGAAGGCCCCGATCGGGAAGAAGTCCCAGAGCCCGTGGTGCCCGAGCTTCACCTTCGCCCCCCTCTGGAAATTGCCGGTGAGAAGTCCCTGGACGACGCCGGGGTGTTTGGCCGCCTCGCCGATCAGCTCCGCCGCCCCCGGCAGTATCCGCGAGTCGCTCTCGTCGAGGACCGAGGGAAGCACCTCAATGTAGCCGTCCGTGAACCGGGCGATGTTGCCCGCCGAGGCCTCGATCCCGTACCGGGCGAAGATCTGCCTCATGATCAGGGGGTCGGTCCTCCCGGCGAAATCGATCCCCTCGAAGGAGCCGTCGATGCCGAAGACCTCCTTCAAGGCGCGCTGGAGGGCCCGCATTCCGGCCCCGGTCGAGTGGAGAATCGTACCATCTATATCCCAGAGGATCAGTATCTTGTGCATTTGGTGTGAAACTCCCGCGCGGCAGGCGCGTCTGTGTGCGTATAATCTGAGTTCACAGAGCAAAAGAAGTCCAACACTACCATGACAGCCTCAAAAAAGCTCTCCCTTCTCCTCCTCTCCGCGTGCGTGGTCCTTTTTTCAGGCTGCGCGACACCCGAATCCCGGATCAAGAGCAGCCCCGACGTTTTCGCCCGCCTCAATCCCGACCAGCAGGCCCTGGTGAAGGCCGGCAGGATCGCCGTCGGCTTCGACATGGACTCGGTGAAGCTCGCCCTCGGCGACCCGGACCGGAAGGTCCTCCACACCGACGCCACGGGCCAGCACGAGGTCTGGCACTACATCACCTACGAGGACTATGAGGGCGCTGTGATCTACACGGGCTACTACCATCGGTACTGGGGCTGGGGTGGCCCCTTCTTCTACGGCGGCGCCCCTTACTACAGGGGATACCCGGCCAGGATCCACGACCGCGTGATCGTCGTCTTCGACGCCGGCGGGCGGGTCTCGAGCATCCAGGAGGAAAAGCCCTAGACAGCCGAGCCGGCCTCCTGGGCCTCCCGCACCTTGACGTCGACCACGAGCGAGCGGGTCTTGCCCCCGCGGTAGGTCCCGCTCACCGGCCGGATGTCGGCATAGTCGCGGCCCGAGGCAGCCTTGATGTACCGCTCGTCCGAGGGGCGGTCGTGCGTTGGGTCGTAGCCCGCCCAGCCGAAGCCCGGAACATAGGCCTCGATCCAGGCGTGGGACGCCTCCTCCTCGTTGTCCTGGCGGTTGAGCTTGATGAAGTACCCGCTCACGTAGCGGGCCGGGATCCCCGAGCAGCGGCACATGCCGAGCGCCACGTGCGCAAAGTCCTGGCAGACGCCCGCCCGCAGCTTGATCGCATCCGTGGCACGCGTGGTCACCCCGGTCGACCGCGGCTTGTAGGCGAAGGTCGAGTAGACGTGCCTGCAGATCCTGCGCACGTCGGTCCAGACGTCGGTCGAGCCCTCCGCGAGCGCGTCCTTGGCCTCCTTCCAGACGTCCACCTCGAGCGGCACATAGTGGGAGTCTACCAGGAACTCGGCGTGGAGCTCGCTCTCGCTCCCGGCTGCGGACCCCGACCTCGGGACCACGGGCACCGCCGGGCGGGCCCCGTTGGGGGTCGTCTCGACCTCGGAAATGGCCTCGATCATCAACCGCTCGTGGTCGGCGACAACGTCGAAGTAGTGCACCGCGTTCCCGTAGAAGTCGATGTAGTCGCGGACCTGGGCCGCCGGGTCGACCTTCAGGTCGAAGCTACGGCAGATCTGGGTCGCGTCGTCGACCGGCTTGAGCCGCACCTCATTGAAGCTATCGCGCGCCTTCCCGGCGTAGACGAAAGTGGTTCGATGAAGGAGGCTGATGAGCATTGATTAGGGCGGGAAGGCTGTGCGAGGCCACCCTTCACTGCTGTTGCTGGAGCTGCTGTTCCTCCTGGGTCGACTCGGCCTGGTAGAACATCGTCGTCTGGACAACCTCGTCGCTGATCTTCTCAAGCGACGTTCCGATTTCAACTAGGAACTCGTGCAGGCCCTCCTTGAGGACCTCGTCGATGGAGAGCGACTGCAGGTCGGCCAGCAGCCTCCGGGAGGCGCGTGCGGCCTCCGACTTCGGCCGCGCGCCCGACTCTCCGAGGATGCGGCGGATGAGTTCGTCGACCTGAGCCACGCAGAAGTGGACGGACCGAGGGAACGAGTCAGAGAAAATTAGGAACTCGGCCACCTTCCAGGCGAGGATCTCCCTCACGTAGAACCGCCGGTAGGCCTCGAGAGCGCTCGCCGAGCGGAGGACGGCCTGCCACTGCGCCGTATCGAGCGCGCCGCCGACGTCGCCGGCGCTCGGCAGCAGGATGTGGTACTTCACGTCCAGGATCCGGATCGTCTTGGTGGCCCTCTCGACGAACTTGCCGAACTGGATGAATTCCCATCCCTCGCTGCGCGAATAGGTGGAGTCGGTGAGCCCCTGGAAGAGGTGGGAGTTGCGCTTGATGTCCTGGAAGAACTCGTAGGGGCCGGCCGCCCAGACGTCCGCCGTGCTTCGCGACTTCAGGAAGAGGTAGAGCTCGTTGATCGTCTCCCACATCTCGACCGAGATCTGGTCGCGGATCATGCGGGCGTTCTCGCGGGCCGCGAAGACGCACGAGAGGATGGAATTGGTGTTCCTCAGGTCGAAGGCGAAGAACTCCGTCACCGACCTCGAGTCGGCCTTCTCGTAGTGCTTGTCGAAGAGCTCCTCGTCGCCCGAGCTCGCGAGGATGGAGC
>CAISPT010000243.1 GCA_903887455.1 uncultured Opitutaceae bacterium
ATGGTGGAGCAGATCGGGATCAAACCGACGACCTCGTCGTTGCGAACGACGCGCTCTATCAACTGAGCTACTGCCCCGTGAGGAAGGGAAGTTATCTAAAATCCTAGGCCCCCAAGTCCACACCAATCTTGGGCGGCGCGCTTACGCCACCCGGGAATGGTCCGACTCGGTCACCATGCGGGAGAAGATCATCTTGCCGGCCCCGGTGGGCAAGAGGCTGATGATCTCAACAGTTACGTGTTGTCCGATGTGCTGGCGGCCCCCGGTCACAACGACCATGGACCCGTCGGCAAGGTAGCCGATCGCCTGGCCTTCCTCCTTGCCGGGTTTCACGAGTTCGATCTCGAGCCTTTCCCCGATCATGAGCTCCGGCTGGAGGGACTTGGAAAGCTTGTTCAGGTTGAGCCAGGGCACCCCCTGGAACTCGGCCATCTTCGCGAGGTTGTAGTCCGTTGTGAGGAGCTTCGCCCTCATGGACTGGGCGAGGAAAACGAGCTTGGCGTCCACGTCCTCCTTCTTCGCGACCTCGCTCTCCGTGATGCGGATGTCGAGGCTCTTGATTGCCCTGAGGGCGTTCAGGACGTCGAGGCCGCGGCGTCCGCGGGCCTGGCGGAGGGGGTCCGGGGAGTCGGCGATCGTCTGGAGCTCGTTCAGCACGAACCGGGGGATCACCAGGGCTGCGCTCAGGAAGCCTGTCTCGCAGACACGGGCGATGCGGCCATCGATCAGGACACTTGTGTCGACCACGACCAGCGGCACGTCGACCTCGTGCGGGACGAAACGCACGTAGGGGATCACCAGGTTGAACTCGTCCTTGCCCCGGAGTGCGATGACCGTCCCGAGGTACGGGCAGATAATGAAGAGCGCAAGGCGTACTAGGAAGATGATCTCAGGGTCGCCCTCGGCGAAGAGCGGCGAGGTGGCCACCAGGTTCGCGATGATTGATCCCACCGCTATCCCGAAGGTGAGGGCCGAGAGCCCCCTCAGGGAGAAGCCCTTCAGCATCACGTCCACCAGGACGACAAGGGCCCCGATGCAGAAGCCGACCGAGGACGCCATGACACGGTAGCTGTCCCATTCCCTGACGGTGTAGCAGACGAGCCATCCGGCCGCCGTGCACAGGAGAATGAAGACGAGGCGGATCGGCAGCAGGGTCTTGTTCATTATCTTGGTGCGCCGCCCCTTCCGACGAGAACGTAGGCAACGAAGGGGGCAAAGATCAGCACAGCCATGACGATGACAATAGCGGTGCGCACGCGCTGGGCGGTGCGCTCGGTATCCGACTGCTCTGGGGTTCCTGGATCCATTTCTAGGCGGTCGACACAACCCAACTATAGGCCAAAACGCAATCCCACGAACGGCTCGACACCCGGGGTGGATTTTGCGTCTTTGCGGAGACAATGCTCGATCAGCTCACAATCCTGGCCCCGGGACTCCTGGGGGGATCGGTGGCGCGCGCGGCCAAGGCCCGTGGCGCCGCGAAGCGGATCGTGATCTGGGCGCGGAGGGCGGAGACCCGCCTTTCTCTTGCGGAACAACCTTGGTGCACCGCCACTTGTGAAACACCCGAGGAGGCCGTGAAGGGCGCGGACCTGGTCGTGATCGCGGCCCCGGTCGACCTGATCGTTCCCCTCACCCGCCGGATCGCCCCGTCGCTCAAGGCCGGGGCGGTAGTCTGCGACGTGGGCAGCGTGAAGGGCGAGATCTCCCGCCTCGGCCACGAGGCCGTCTCCTCCGGCACCCACTTCATCGGGGCCCACCCCATGGCCGGGTCGGAAAAGACGGGCTGGGAGCACGGGGACGCCGACCTGTTCGAGGGCCGGACGTGCTTTGTGACCCCGGTGGCCTCCTCGAACCCAGCCGCGGCCGCGAAGGTCGTCGCGTTCTGGAAGGAGCTGGGAGCGGAGGTCGTGACGATCGACCCCGACAAGCACGACGAAATCGTGGCCCATATCAGCCACCTGCCGCAGGTGCTCGCCTCCTCCCTCTGCGCGTTCCTTTCGTCGCGCGACCCGTCGTGGCGCAACTTCGCCGGCGGCGGGCTCAGGGACACCACCCGCATTGCGGGCTCCGACCCAAAGCTCTGGAAGACAATCCTGTCGGAGAACCGCGACGAGGTCCTCAGGGCCCTCAGGGACTTCCAGGACGAGCTCCAGGGCCTCCACGCCGCGCTCGCCAACCGGGACTATGTCGAGGTCTCCGCCCGCCTTGAGCGGGGCCGGGCGTACCGCGACAAGTTCCGTCCGGCGCCGTGACCCCCGCCCTGCCCGACATCCTTCCGGTGGTGCCGTTCCGGCATCCCGCCAGGGGCGCGGCCTCCGTGCCCGGCTCGAAGAGCCTGACGAACCGCGCCATGCTGATGGCCGCCCTCTGCGACGGACCGGTGACCTTAAAGGGGGCGCTCCTAAGCGAGGATACCGAGATCATGGCGGAGGCTCTCCGCCGGCTGGGCTTCGAGGTCTCCGAGGATGAGGCCCGGTGCGAGATCCGGGTCGGGGGCCTGGGCGGCCGGATCCCAGCGACCGACGCCGAGCTCTTCACGGGCCTGGCCGGGACGGCGGCCCGCTTCCTGACCGCCCTGTGCGCTTCGGCCAGCCGGGGGACCTTCGTCGTGGACGGCGTGCCGCAGATGCGGAAGAGACCCATGCGGGGGCTGATCGAGGCCCTGCGGGCGCTCGGGGCGGACATCCGCTGCCGAGGCGAGGAAGGCTTCCTTCCGATCGAGATCCGCGCCTCGGGACTCCGAGGCGGCCGGGTCCCCATCGACGCCAGGGAGAGCAGCCAGATGCTTTCCGCTCTGCTGATGGTGTCGCCGCTTGCCCGGTCCCCGGTCACGCCGGAACCCGAGGGCGGCGTCCGGATGCCCTTCGTCCAGATGACGCTTCGCCAGATGGGCCAGTTCGGGCTCAAGGGGGTCGGCGCAGGGGACGGCTCCCTCACGGTCGGGCCGGGCGCCTACCGCTCGCCGGGCACCTACGCCGTGGAGCCGGACGCCAGCGCCGCGAGCTACTTCGCCGCGCTTCCGCTCGCAGTCGGCGGGAGCATCGCGCTTCCCGGGCTAAGGCCCGCGTCGGACAGCCTCCAGGGGGACATTGGCTTCCTCGACGTCCTCTCCTCCTGCGGGGCGCAGGTGGAGGGCGGCACGGAGGGAATCACCGTCTCGGCCGAGACTTCCGGCGCGGCCGCGGGCGTCGACCGCGATTTCTCGGGGTTCTCGGATACCTTCCTCACCCTCGCGGCCCTCTCTCCCCTGCTCCGGGGCCCCACGCGGATCCGTGGGATCGCCCACACGAGAAAGCAGGAGACCGACCGGGTTGCGGGGATGGCGGCGGAGCTGCGGCGCCTGGGGCAGGAGGTCGTGGAGACGGAGGACTCGCTAGAGGTCCATCCGCGCCCCCTGAAGACCGGCCAGGTCGTCGACACGCACGGCGACCACCGCTTCGCCATGAGCCTCGCGATTCTCGGCTCGCGCGACGTCGGGGGCGACGGCGCCCCCTGGCTCTCGATCGCCAACCCCGCGTGCTGCGCCAAGACGTTCCCCGGATTCTTCGACGTGCTCGGGCACTTGCGCGCGGGATCCTCCCCCTCCTGAATCGATCGATGCCCAGTAAGCCCTTCATCATCGTCGCGATCGACGGCGGAGCCGCCTCGGGAAAGTCGTCCACGGCGAGGGCGCTGAGCGAAAGGTTCCACCTCCTGCATTCGGACACGGGGTCGTACTACCGGGCCCTGACCGCGGAGATGCTCCGGCAGGGGGCATCGGCAGGGGACCTGGAATCGGTGAAGGCCGCCCTGGCGAAGATCACGCTCGGGACACGGGTCGAGGGCCGGTCCGCCAGGATCGAGATCTGCGGCCGCCTTCCCGGAGAGGAGATCCGCAGCAAGGAGGTCAACGAGGCCGTGTCGCACTTCGCGGCCATCCCTGAGCTCCGGAACTCGCTCCTTTCCTACCAGCGCGGCCAGGCCGAGACCGCGCGCGACGGGGGCTTCGCCGGGCTGGTGATGGAGGGCCGCGACATCGGCTCGGTGATCTTCCCCGACGCCGACTTCCGGTTCTTCCTGCACGCCGACCCCGCGGAGCGGGAGCGCAGGCGCCTGAGGCAGGGCCAGGTTGACCGGGTGGCCGAGCGTGACCGCCTGGACTCCTCAAGGAAAACAGCGCCCCTGTCGTTGACCGCGGGCGCCATCTCCGTCGACACCACCACCCTCACGATCGCCGAGGTGGCGGACCTGATGGCCGCGTTGATCGAGGGCAAGACCCCTGTCCCATGAGCCGGCACGCGCGCCACGACATGGAGCAGATCTACGGGCTCTTCCACGGGATCTGCGGGATCATCCACCAGATGTTCTTCCGGGGCGACGTCGCCGGACTCGAGAACCTTCCCAGGGAGGGCGGCTACATCGTGGCCGCCAACCACGCGAGCCACCTGGATCCTCCGATCGTGGGGCAGTTCCTCACCCGGCAGGTCAGCTTCTTCGCACGGAAGACGCTCTGGAAGCCTGGGCTTGCGGCGTGGTGGCTCGATGCCGTCGGTACGATCCCCGTCGACCGGGACGGCGGGACGAGCCTTGACGCCATCAAGCGGGTCTTGGCGGCGCTCGCCGGGGGCAAGGTCGTGATCGTGTTCCCCGAGGGGACCCGCTCGGCCACCGGGGAGCTGCAGCCGCCCAAGGCCGGGGTCGGGCTCCTCGCGTGCAAGGCCAGGGTGCCTGTCGTCCCCGCCCGCGTTTTCGGGTCCTTCGAGGCGTTCGGCCGCTCCGGGCGGGTGAGGCTCGGGTCGCCCGTCTCGGTGACCTTCGGAAAGCCGCTCGACCCCGACGACTTTGACCGGCCGGAGGACGGGAAGGAGCGCTACGCGAAGACCGCCGCGCGCATCATGGAGGAGATTGAGAAGATCTCGCCACCCCGGTTCCCTGTGATCTAGAGGCCGCGTTACTCGATGCCCGCGGCCTTGCGGGCCCGCCTGACGACAGCGCGGGCCACGGTCCTTGCGCGCTCCGCGCCCTCGGCAAGGACCTGATCGACGTAGCCGGGGTCGGCCACCAGCTCGGCGCGCCGCTTTCGAGCCTCGGCAAAGTAGTTCCAGTAGTGCTCGAAGAGGGCCTTCTTCAGGTCGCCGTAGCCAAGCCCTCCGGCACGGAGCCTCGCCTCGAGGTCGGCCGCGACGTCGGCCGGTGCGAGGAGCTTCAGCAGCTGGACGCAGATGTTGCGCTCCGCGTCGGGCTTCGGCTCGGCCGGGGTGCGGCTGTCCATCACGATCGACATGACCTTCTTCCTAAGGACCTTCTCGTCCCCGAAGATCTCGAGGGTGTTGCCGTAGCTCTTGCTCATCTTCTGGCCGTCGAGGCCGGGCACCACCGCCACGTCCCCGCGGATCACGGCCTCCGGCACCACGAAGGTCTCGCCGTAGGTCTGGTTGTACTTGATCGCGATGTCGCGGGTCATCTCCAGGTGCTGGCGCTGGTCCTGCCCGACCGGCACCGCGTTCGTGTCGAAGAGGAGGATGTCGGCGGCCATGAGCACCGGGTAGGCGAAGAGCCCGAAGTTGGGGGAGATCCCCTTGGCCGTCTTGTCCTTGTAGCTGTGGGCGCGCTCGAGAAGCCCCATGGGGGTGAGGCTGCCGATCAGCCACGTGAGCTCGCAGACCTCGGGCACGTCGCTTTGCCGCCAGAAGACGCTCCGCTTGGGATCGAGGCCCGCGGCAAGCCAGTCGATCGCGATCCCGCGAGTGTTCGCGCGGCGCTCCTCGGGGTCGGTGACCGAGGTCATCGAGTGGTAGTCCGCGATGAAGTAGAAGCAGTCGCCTCCGGCCTGGGCCTCGATCGCGGGGCGCATCGCCCCGAAATAGTTGCCGATATGGAGGGTTCCGGAGGGCGTGATGCCGGTAAGGGTGCGCATTAGAATCGTCTGGGGACCAGGGTCACCTGCTGCCGGACCCGCGCGATCATGGCGGGCGGGAGGACGCCGCCGTAGGCGATCGAGGGCATCACGAGCGACCGGGGGCCAAGGAGCGTGCCGGGGTTGAGCACGGCGTTGCACCCGACCTCGGCCTCGTCGCCGACCACGGCCCCGAACTTCTTTAGGCCCGTGTCGAAGGACCGCTCAGGCGCATGGACGTGGACCGGCTTCTGGTCGAGGCGAAGGTTCGAGCAGATCGCGCCGGCTCCCAGGTGGGACCGGTTTCCGAGCACCGAGTCGCCCACATAGTTGAAGTGGGGCGCCTGCACCGAATCCAGGAGCAGGCAATTCTTGAACTCGGAGGCGTTGCCGAGGACGCAGCGCTCCCCGACGATGACATTGCCCCTCAGGAAGGCGCCCGGCCGGATCTGGGTGCCGGCACCGATCCAGATCGGGCCGATCAAGGTGGCGTAGGCGGGGAGGGAGACCCCCTCGCCCAGGTGGACGAAGCCCTCCAGGTGAACCCCCGCGGGGACCTTCGGGGCCTGCTTGTCAAAGCGGTGGGCGACAAGCGCGGGCCCGATCTGCCCGATCCAGTCCCAAGGGGCCGCACCGGCCTCGAAGAACGGGCCGAAATGCGCAAGGGAGGCGGGCAGTGAAACGTAGTCTGAGGCCTTCACGGGATCCGGATCGTGTACAAAATGTCCGCCGGTTGACAGCGGCTTTTTTGGGGTGCCACGAAGGCCCCCAACTGCGGCCTCGCCCGGGGCCGGCGCGGCCGGGACCTTAGCCAACCTTCTTTGGCGCCTTCCC
This sequence comes from uncultured Opitutaceae bacterium, assembly GCA_903887455.1. Classification (GTDB taxonomy): domain Bacteria; phylum Verrucomicrobiota; class Verrucomicrobiia; order Opitutales; family Opitutaceae; genus Palsa-1447. The sequence goes on from CAISPT010000243.1 coordinate 6,713, forward strand.
TTACGTGGTCACGCCCCCCGTTCGCCCAGGTTTTCAAAGGGCAAGAATCCCTACTAGCCTCCCGGTAGAGTGAGGAAGGGTTCGCGGCGGGGGCTCACAACCCTCACTTTGCCAGCGATGACCGGCAAATCCAAAGCCTCTCCCGGGCGCCCGCGGAAGCCAGACCCGGTCGCCCCGCCTGCGTTCCCCGTGCTCAGGAAGTTCGGCCCCCACCGCACCGAGATGCGCCTGCTCGGCCCGGCGGACCGCGACACGCTCCTCAAGTTTTTTAGGTCCCACACGCGGGAGACGATCCACCTGCGCTACGGCTACGAGCTCTCGCACATGACGGAGGAGCGTGCCGCCGAGCTTGTCGGCGTAGACCAGACCAGGGATGCGGCGATCGGCATCTTTGAGCACGACCAGGAGGTCCCGCTGGTGGCGATCGGCCGCTACTGCCTGAAGCCCGGCGGCACTTCCGCGGAGGTCGCGTTCGTCGTTCGCGAGGACCGGCGAAGGCTGGGGATCGCCACCGCCCTCCTCTCGGCGCTGCTTGCAATCGCCGCCTCGCGGGGACTGGAGACACTCGACGCGCAGGTGCTGCGTGAGAACCAGCCGATGCTCGAGATCTTCTTCGGCCTCGGGGGGGTCAAGTCCGCGATCCCGGGCACGGGCGAGGTGACCGTCACGATCGACATCCGAAAGGCGCTCAGGAACCTGGGGCGCCGCCGGCAGCACTAGCCCCGGACGCGCGCCCGGCCCCGAAGAAGAGGAGCCGGAGACCGTTCAGGCAGACGACCACGGTGCTGCCCTCGTGGGCGAAGACGCCCAGCGAGAGGGGGATCGCACCCGCGATCGAGACCGCCACCATCACGACGATGGTGCCGAGCGAGACCACCAGGTTCTGGCGGATCACGCGGCGGGCGGCGCAGCTGAGCCGGTAGGCGGTGGAGAAGGCCTCGATCCTGTCGTTCATGAGCACGATCTCGGCCTGCTCGAGCGCGGAGTCGCTGGCGCGGGCCCCCATGGCGACCGAGACGAACGCGGCCGCAAGGCTCGGGGCGTCGTTCACACCGTCCCCGACCATCGCGACCTTGGCGCCCGCCCCGGAGAGCTCGACGATCGCGTCAACCTTCTGCCCGGGGGTTAGCCCCGACCGCACCTCGTCGATCCCGAGCTCGGTCGCCACGAGCTCGGCGGCATGGCGCCGGTCGCCGGTGAGCATGACCGTGCGGATGCCCTGTCCCCGAAGGTACGCGAGGGTGGCCGCGGACTCCTTGCGGATCTCGTCGCGCAGGAGGATCCGACCGACAACCGGCTCGGAGATCACCCACACCTCGTTGAAATCCGCATCGACGGCGGGCATCGCCTCGAAGAATTCCCTCCACGGACCAGCCAGGAAGAGCTCCCTGCGCCCGAGGACGCACTCCACGCCCTCCACGCGCCCGCGCAGGCCCCTGCCCGTCAGGGACTCGAAGTCCCCCACCTCGCGCCGCGCGACGCTCTGGAGGCGGCCGTGCCGGAGGATGGCGCGCGCCACCGGGTGCTGCGATTTCCCCTCGAGGGCCACTGCAAGCTCGAGGACCCGCGCCTCCTGGCCGGGGGGAAAGCTCTCGCAGCCGACGACCGCCAGCTCGCCGGTCGTGAGGGTCCCGGTCTTGTCGAGCGCGACAACCCGGACCTGCGAGAGCTTCTCGATGGCCGCGCCACCGCGGAAGAGGATCCCGTGCCGGGCCCCGCACGCGATCGCCGCGAGGATGGCGGCCGGGATCGACAGCACCAGGGCGCAGGGGCTCGCCACCACAAGGACGGTCATCGCCCGGTAGAAGGCCGATGGCGTCCCCGCGGAGTCGGCGAAGGCGGGCAGGCCCATCCCGAGCCACCACACCAGGAACATGCCAATCCCCAGCGCAAAGACCGCGGCAGTGTAGCGCCCGCCGAACTTGTCCGTGAAGCGCTCGCTCGGTGCCTTGAGCTTCTGGGCGGTCTGGATCAGGCGGATGATCTTCTGGAGCGTGCTCTCCGAGGGCAGGCGCTGGACCTCGACCTCGACCGCTCCCCAGAGGTTCAGGCTCCCGCTGAAGACGGCGGAGCCCGCCTCCTTGTCCACCGGGTGCGACTCCCCGGTGAGGCTGGACTCGTCGGCGGCGCTCGAGCCCTTGAGCACCTGGCCGTCGGCCGCGAAGCTTTCGCCCGCGTGGACGAGGATCCTGTCCCCCACCCTCAGCTGCTCGACCGGCACCACGCGCTCGGTTCCGTCCGGGCCGACGACCGTCGCCTCCTTCGGCGCGCTCTTTAGGAGCGCGTTCACCTCGCTCTGCGTCCTGTGCAGCGCGAACTCCTCCATCGCGCCGGAGCCGGAGAAGAGGAAGAGGAGGAGCGCCGCCTCGCTCCAGGCGCCTATCCAGGCCGCACCGGCGGCCACGGCCAGCATGAGGAAATGAAAGTCGAGCTCGCGCTTCTTCAGGTTGTTCCAAGTCTCGAGCGCGGCGTCCCACCCCCCGGCGGCAATCGCGATGCAGTACAGGACGACAAGCCATCTGTGGGGCAGAAGCGAGAGGTGCTGCGCCGCGAAACCGGCTAGGCCGACGGTTCCGCAGACCCCCGCCGACCAGGCCAGCACCTTCCACTCGAGAATCAGGGACGGCTCGACCCCCACCGCGCGCAGCGGCCACTGGAACTCGCGCCAGGTCCAGAAGTGCGGCGCCGTCTCGCAGGATTCCCGCTCGATGATCGTCTCACCGGCCTCCTCCCTGACCCGGATCCCCCCGGGCAGCTTGCCGCTCCAAGCCCGCGAGGCCCCCCGCTGCTGCTCGATTTCGCCTAGGATGGCGTCCAGCTCGGCACGAATCTCCGCGAAGTCTATCTCGCTTATCGAGGCGACGGCGGCCGTGTGCGCACCGGCGTTTACCTTGAGGGCCTTCACCTCCGCGCGCGCCCTCAGGAAGGCGGCGAGCCGCTCCACCCAGGGGGCGGCGGGCGGCGCAGGGGGGACGGCCAGAATGTCGGGAGAGTCTGCCACGGCGGGCAAACCCTACCCGTCCAGCGGCCCCATGACGAAGGTTATTCGTTGGGGCGACGCGCTCGGGCGCAGCCGCAGCTTTTTCCGGGGAAACGGAAACCCAAAAGCCCGATGGGGATACGAAACAGCGGGCGGCCGGCCAGGGTGGGAGGACGGGGGCAACGTCGGTCCGGCACGCGGGAGGTCTCCCTGTAATCACGCAAATTGTGCCGCGGAAAAGCCAACAAATGCGGAGCAAGCGATGGGGATAAGCGGATAATTCCCCACCGCTGGAAGTGACCCGACAACGAAGCCCTCAATGAAGACCCTACTCGTCCCGATCGACTTTTCGGATGTGACCCCGCGCGTGCTGGAGAGGGCGACCGAGTTGGCGCGGGCGCTCGAGGGGCGCTTGGTGGTCCTCCACGTGATTCAGCCCCCGGTGAACCTGAGCTCGAGCGACCCGATCCTCATCGAGAACACCGCCCGCATAACCGCGGCCGCAGAGAAGGCCGCGGACAAGAACCTGGAGCGCCTGGAGAAGGGCCTGAAGGCGGACCTCGCCGACGTCGAGGTGGTGCGCCTCACCGGGGCCCCGGTGGCCAGGATCCTAGAGCAGGCCGCGCTGCGCTCGGCCGACTTCATCGTCCTTGGCTCCCACGGCCATACCGCCGTCTACGAACTGCTGGTGGGAAGCACCGCCCACGGCGTGCTGAAGAAGGCGGCGTGCCCGGTGATCATCGTGCCCCCCTCGGCCGAGCAGCGCTCGGCCTAGGAAGGCTAGGCATCGCCCGCCGCCGACCCGAAGAGGACCCGTCGCATCCCCCCGCTCACGAGGGCGAGCGTCACCAGGGAGTTGGCCGGCATAAGGACGGCTGCGACCAGGGGATTCATGCGTCCGACGACGGCCAGGCCCACGGCAATGCCGTTGTAGAGAACCGAGAAGACCAGGATCACGTTCTGCGTCCTGCGCCGGGCCCGGTCGACCCCGAAGAGCTGGCGGATGCCGCCGATGCCCCGCCCGAGGTAGTAGAAATCAGCCTTCTTCTCGAGCACCCCGCGGTGGACAACGGGGGTTCCCCGGCAGAGCGCCTGGTCGAACGCGAGGCTGTCGTTGGCCCCATCCCCGAGCATGAGGGCGTCGCCCGCCCCGTTCCGGGAGAGCCACGCGGCCTTGTCGGCGGGGGTCATTCCCCCGAGGGCGCTGCCCTCCGGAATCGACAGCTCGCCCGCGAGCTTCTCAACCTTGGCACGGCTGTCGCCGCTCAGGATGTGGACCGAGAACCCCTGCCCCTGGAGGGCCTCGATCTCCTCCCTCGCGTCGGGCCTTGCCGAATCCACGAACTCGAAGCGGGCGACCACCCTTCCCTCGTACGCGAAGTCCGTGGTTCCGTCGGGGGCGGGGACGGGGGCCTCCTGCTTTAGGTTCCAGTTCGCCCGGCCCAGCGACCACGGGCCCACCGTGAGCCCAAAGCCCACGGTCTCGGCCACGGCACCGGCCAGGGGTTCGACGTGCCCGAGCGCCAGCAGGTTCTCGCACAGGCACTGGCTGACGGGGTGCTCGCTGTCGCGCACCATCGCAAGGAGGGCCGAGCGCTCCCCCGGGGAAAGGGACCGGAGCGCCTGGGGATTCACGAGCACGGGGGTCTCGAGCGTCAATGTGCCCGTCTTGTCGAAGACCAACTTCCTCACGCCCGAGAGCTTGGACCAGACATCGTTCTCCCGGACAAAGACGCCGCGCCGCCTGAGAGCCGTGGTCGCCATCTCGTCGGCCAACGGGAACGCCAGCCCGATCGCGCAGGGACAGGAGACCACGAGGACCGCCGTCACGACGGACCACGTCCTCGGCCCGTCCCCGGTCTTCATCCACCAGCCGACGCCCGCCGCCAAGGCCACGAAGAAGATCCCGATCAGGTAGCCCTTCACGACCCGCTCCAAGAAAACGTGGCGGTAGCCCAGGCGATCGCCTGCGTCGAGGAGCTGCGCGAGCAGCGACTCGGCCCAGGGCTGCATCGCCTCGAGCGCGACCTCCGATCGCGTGAGGTTCACGGCGCCCGAAGGCACGCGCTGTCCGAGCCTGAAGGTCCGCGGCTCGGCCTCGCCGTTGATTGAGGCGAGCGAGAAGACCGCCTCGCCCATCCCGAGGCGCGCGTCCACGGGAAGCGTCTGCCCGGAGCCGAGGAGAAGCGAGTCGCCGGTCCTTATCTGGGCGGGTGCGACGTCGCGAACGACGGGGCTGCCGTCGGATGAGCCGATCTGCGGCGGGGCCACGACCTTCACCTTTTGCGGCCTGGCCTGCTGGCCAAGGAGGCGCCTGCGGTTGCGCTCGACCGCGGCGACCTGCGCCCACCGGCCCACCAGCATGAGCAGGATGAACGTCCCGACGAAATCAAAGTAAACGAACCGTTCGTGTCCGGTGAACCAGCCGTAGGCCGACCCGAGGTAGGCGCCCAGGATTCCGACGGCGATCGGCATGTCGATGTGCAGGATCCGCATGCGGGCGGCCTGGACGGCGCGGCCCACGAAGTAGCTGCCCCCGACCAGGAAGCTGAGCGTCGCGAACCCGAAGGCGATGATTCCGAAGAGTGGGGCGTACTGGAAAGTCTTCTCCATCCCGAAGTAAGCGGGAAGGGTGAAGAGCATGATGTTCATCGCGAAGGCCGCGCAGAGCCCGACCCTCTTGATCAACCCGCGGCTCTCCGGCTCGGCGCGCCCGGGGTCCGAGGGGCCGGCAAGGTACCCGAAGGCCTGGAGCTTGCGCGCGAACTCGACGGCCGAGAACTCGCCAGGGATCCAGCGGAGCCTCATGGAGCCGAGCTGCGCGTTCACGAAGATGTCGCGGGCGCCGGGCTGCTGCTGGAAGAGCCTCTCGATCAGCCAGACGCACCCCGCGCAGGAGATGCCCTGCACGTCGAGCGTGAGCTCCGGGGGGCGGGCGGGCGAGGGCCCCGAGGCGGCGTGCCCGTCGGCCTCCGCCTGGAGCTCGCCAAGCCATCCGTAGTCGCGGGCCTGGAACACCGCGGCGTCGGCCGGGACCGTGACCTGGTCCTTGATCGTGTAGTAGCCGGCCAGGCCGTGCTCGTGGACCAGTCGGTAGACATAGGCGCAGCCCGAGCAGCAGAAGCCCGTCTCGCGCATCCGTTCGTCGATGAGCGGTGCGCCGCAGTGCCGGCAGATGGGCCTGCGCGCGGGGCGGGGGGCGCCCGCGGCTCCGGGCTCGGGGACAAGCGTGGCGGTGCTCATCCTAGAAGCAGATGAACGACGCGGGATCCGGGCCGTTCATGCCGAGCGTCCCCCTGAGGCGCCAGCTGATGACCAGGGCGACCGCGAGCGCGAGCGCGATCCGCATGCGGCCGAGCCAGAGCGGGGAGAGCCGGGCCCTCACCCACTGGAACTGCGACTGCGCGAGCCAGAGGAGCGGCACCGTCCCGAGCCCAAAGGCCAGCATGAACTCCACGCCGCGGAGCGCGGACCCGGAGATGAGGGCGAGGGCCAGGACGAAGTAGAGGGGCCCGCAGGGGAGAAGCGGCGTGGCCAGGCCGAACGCGGCGGCGGCCTCGGTGCGCGAGCGGCCCCTGAGCCACCCGCGAAGGCCCAGGTTCGCCCGGCCTAGGGCCTCGACCTTCGGCAGGAACCGGTCCCAGCGGAGGGCGAGCGCGACGAAGAACAGGACCATGAGCCACGGCATCCACCGGAGCGCCGACTGCGAGACCCAGGCGAGCGGCTGCCGCCCTAGGCCGCCGGCGATCCCGCCGAGGACGGCGTAGCTCGTGAGCCGCGAGACGTGGTAGACGCTGGCCACCGTGTTCCCGTCGGTCCGGTCACCGTGGCCCGGCATGAGCGCGCAGGCCAGCGGGCCGCACATACCCGCGCAGTGCAGGCTCGTGATCAGGCCAGCGACGAAGGCCGCCGAGGGGGAGTTGATGGCTGCCAGTTCCATGGCTAGTGCGCGGCCCTCGTGGCGAGCGGCACCTCCTCCACGGGATGGTGGGCCGCGATGATGAACCAGGCCGTCCAGGCCGCGAAGTGCGCCAGGCAGGCCGCCACGATCCAGAGCCAAAGGCGCGACGGGCGGGCCTTAGTTGGATTTCCCCTGTCTGGCATTTTCCTGCTCCTCCTCCCTCAGCAGCCGCGGATCCGGCCCGAGGAACTCGACCTGACGCCTCAGGTGGAACGAGCCGGCCTCGTCGCCCACCGACACCCAGACCTGGAAGGGCCCGTTGTACTTGGGACGGGGCATCTGCAGGATCAGGGGCTCGACGATCTCGCCCAGAGGCGGCACCACGACGACCCCAGAGAAGCCGATCGCCGTGAGCTCGGGCGGGGTGAGCTCGAGGCTCACCACGAAGCGCTGCGGCTCGGTGCGCTTGTTGACGATCCGGGCCAAGAACTGGTTGCGGACGGTGTGGATGTCCACGATGTAGGGGGCCCCGACCATCCGGGTCACTCCGATATTTGCGGGCCTGAGCGTCGAGAAGGCCCAGGAGGCGACGCTGATTCCCGCAAGAAGAAGGACCGTGTAGACGGCAATTCTCGGGCGGAACCACCGGGTCTTCCTGCCCTGGAAGCCGTTAAGGGAGTCGTAGCGCACCAGTCCCGTCGGACGGTGCAGCTTCACCATGACCTCGTCGCACGCGTCGATGCACGCGGCGCAGCCAATGCACTCGATCTGGAGCCCGTTGCGGATGTCGATGCCCGTGGGGCACACGTTCACACACCGGTTGCAGGCGACGCAGTCGCCGGCGGGCGCCGCGGAGACCGCGGCCGAGCCGTCGGCGGCCCTGGCCTTGCCTGCGGAGACCGTGGACCTCGGCTCCCCCCTCCTCGTGTCATAGCCGATGATCAGGGAATTGTCGTCCTGGAGTGCGGACTGCAGGCGCCCGTAGGGGCAGATGATGATGCAGAGCTGCTCGCGGAACCAGGCGTAGTTGAAGTAGAGGGCTCCGGTGGCCACCGCGATGAACGCGAACGCGCTCCAGTTGTCGCCCGGCGAGGCACGCATCATCGCCCAAACCTCGGGGACCGACACGTAGTAGGCCAGGAAGAGGTGGGTGATGACCGCGGAGACCAGAATGTAGAGCCCGTGCTTGGCCAGGCGCTTGGCGGCCTTGGAGGGCGACCACGGGGCCGCGGCAAGGGCGCGGCGTCTCACGGCGTCCCCGTCGATCCAGCGCTCAATGGGCCGGTAGAGGTGGTCCAGGAACACGGTCTGGGGGCAGGCCCAGCCGCACCAGACCCGGCCGAAGAGGGCGGTGAGGAAGAACAGAAGGAAGCCGAGGCCGGTGATCAGGAAGAACAGGAGCCATGCGTCCTGCGCGGCCAGCGTGAACCCGAAGAGGTGGAAGCGCCGGTTAGCGACGTCCAGGAAGACCGAGGGGTACCCGCCGACCTTGATCCAGGGCAGCGAGAGGTAGAAGGCGATCAGGAAGAGCCCGGAGGCCCTCCTCAGCAGCGAGAAGATGCCGCGGGCGTCCGCTGGAAACAGGAACCTGCGAGAACCGTCGTCGCGTATGGTCGTAACGGAATCAAGGGTCGGACGAGGCGGTTGCTCCATTGTTCACCCAATCTCATTTTGCTGCGGGAGTCGACACGATCGACATCGGCTCGCCTTCATGGTGGTGGCTAAGGACATAGGCCACGGCCTCAATGATCCGCTTCTGGCCGAGGACGGGGCCCCAGGCGGGCATCCCCTTCACCAGCACGCCGTTGGTGACCGTGTTGTAGAGGTCCATCGGGTTGCCGCCGTGGATCCACGTCTGGGTCATCAGGTTGGCGCCGATCCCGCCGTCGGCCACGCCGCGCAGGCTCTCCTTGTGGCAGGTGGCGCAGATCGAGTTGAAGGTGGCCTTGCCGGCCTCGACGAAAACCGGGTTGCGGCTCATCTCCCACAGGCTCGAGTTGTCGAGCTTCGTGGAGGCGGTGGCCGCCAATTTCTCGGCCTCGATGGCCGCCATGGCCTTCTCGATCCGCTGGCGGTTGCTCGGGCCCGCGCGGAGCCACTCGTAGTAGCCCCAGTACCCCACCCAGAACGCGATGGTCGCATAGAAGGTGAAGAGCCACCAGTTGGGCAGCCGCTTGTCGTACTCCTGGATGCCGTCATAGGAATGCGGACGCAGCGCTTCCTCGGACGGCGGTGTGGGCGTGTTCTGATTCATGTTCTTAGCTGGGGCGTGGCTTCGCACTTGGCTTGCCCATCCTGGCCGGCTTCGGCGCAAGTGGGAGTGGCGGTCAGGAAGGGCAGGTTCTCGTAGCGCTCGACCTGCGGGCGCTTCATCAGGAGAGCGCGCCAGCTGATCGTAATGAAGATCGACGCGGCTACCCCGAAGGCCACGACCGTGAAGATCGCGGTGGAGTCGCCGTAGATGATGCGGGTGAACATGGCTGGGTTGGGCTCGGAGTTTAGTCGGCGAGGGTCGGAGCCGTCCCTGTCGGGACGACCTTCTCGTAGTGGCCGAGTTGCTGCAGGTAAGCGATCAGGGCGACGATCTCGCGGTCGGAGTCGACGTAAGCGCCCGAGTCGCGGAGGTCCTTGGCGATCTTCTTCTGCTGGTCGTCGACGCTCGCGGCGATCTCGGCGTCGGTCCACTGCGGATAGGGGACGCCGAGCTGGCGCTGGACGGCGATCTTCCTGGGAAGCGTGCTCACATCGAGCTTGTTGGAGAGCAGCCAGGCAAAGTTCGGCATGTTTGAGCCGGTCGAGATCGAACGCGGGTTCTCCATATGCCTCAAGTGCCAGACGTTCGGGTACTTGCCCCCGACGCGCGCCAGGTCCGGCCCATTGCGCTTGGAGCCCCACTGGAAGGGATGGTCGTAGATCGACTCCCCTAGCCTGGAGTAGTCGCCGTAACGGAGGACGTCGGGAACGAGCGTGCGGATCATCTGCGAGTGGCAGAGGTAGCAGCCCTCGCGGACGTAGAGGTCGCGGCCCGCGAGCTCGAGCGGCGTGTACGGGATCTGCCGGCGGTCCTCGACGTTGGCAGCCTTGTGGATGACGATCGTCGGGATGATCTGGATAAGGCCGCCGGCGACGACCGCGAGGAAGGTGAGGACCGTGAAGGGGACCGCGCTCACCAGGAGGCGGTCGTACCAGTCGCCCCAGCTCTTGCGCTTGGCCTCGAAGTGAGAGAAGGCGACGACCGCGCAGAACATGGTTCCCACGAGCCCGGCGATGCTCAGGAAATGCCCGCCAAACATCCAGGCGCAGGCAAATCCGATCCCGAGGACGGAGAAGACGACGGGGGGGTTAAGCACCCATCCGGCGATCGATAGGCTGCCCGGCGCCTGGTGCGCGGGCTCCTCGGCAAAGACCTCGATCGTGCCGTTCACCGGCTTGGCGCCGCTGATCGACTTCCAGAGGTTGTAGGCCATCAGGAACCAGCCGGCCAGGTAGAGCGCCCCGCCGATAACGCGCATCAGCATGAGCGGCCGGATGGCGTTAACGGTGTCGAGGAAGTTGGGGTACGTGAGGACGGTGCCGTGCTCGGAGGTGGCGTTGAGCATGAGGCCCTGCGTGATGCCGCTGGCCCACATGGCGCCGACGTAGAGGAGGATGCCCACCAGTCCCACCCAGAAGTGGAGGTTCGCGAGCGCCGTGCTGTGGAGCGGCTTGCTCCAGAGGCGCGGGATCAGCCAGTAGATCATGCCTGCCGCCATGAAGCCGTTCCAGCCGAGCGTGCCGCCGTGGACGTGAGCGATGATCCAGTCGGTGTAGTGCGCGAGCGCGTTCACCGACTTGATGGCCAGGAGCGGCCCCTCGAAGGTCGACATGCCGTAGAAGGTGACGCCAGCCGCGAAGAACTTGATGACCGGGTCGGTGCGGAGCTTGTCCCAGCCGCCGCGCAGCGTGAGGAGGCCGTTCAGCATTCCGCCCCAGGAGGGCGCCCAGAGCATGAGGGAGAAGGTCATCCCCAGGTCCTGGAGCCAGCCCGGGAGCGAGGTGTTCAAGAGGTGGTGGGGTCCGGCCCAGATGTAGACGAAGACCAGGGACCAGAAGTGCACCACCGAGAGCTTGTACGAGTAGACCGGCCGGCCCGCCGCCTTCGGCAGGAAGTAGTACATAATGCCGAGGATCGGCGTCGTCAGGAAGAAGGCCACGGCGTTGTGGCCGTACCACCACTGCACCAGGGCGTTCTGCACGCCGCCGAAGAGCGAGTAGCTGTGGGTCCAGCTGGTCGGGATCGCGAGGTGGTTGACGATGTAGAGCATCGCCACGGTGACGATGGTCGCGATGTAGAACCAGATCGCGACGTAGAGGCTCGGCTCGTTGCGCTTGGCCAGCGTCCAGAAGAAGTTGACCGCGAAGACGACCCACATGACAACGACCGCCAGGTTGATGGGCCAGATGAGCTCCGCGTACTCCTGGCCCCGGGTGAACCCGAAGGGGAGCGTGCAGGCGGCCGAGACGATGATTGCCTGCCAGCCCCAGAAGTGGAACTGGGAGAGGAAGTCGCTCGCCAGGCGCGCCTTCACGAGGCGCTGCGTCGAGTAGTAGACGCCGGCGAACATCATGTTGCCCACCAGGGCGAAGATGACGGCGTTGGTGTGGAGCGGCCGCAGGTGGCTCCAGGTCAGGAACGACGTGTTGAAGTTGAGCTGCCAGAAGTTGAGCTGGGCTGCGATCAACACGCCCACGAGCATGCCCACGGCTCCCCAGATGACTGAGGCGAGCAGGAACTGGCGGACGACCTTGTCGTTGAATTCAACGGTAGATTTTTGGACGGACATGGGATGAGGCGTGGGCTCGGTTGATGGCTATAGAATGGCGGTAGGCGCCCGTCTAAGGGGTGCGGGACAGGCTGCTTTCTATTTGGGGGTAAACTAGTTGCGCGGGGAGCGCGTCTCGACCGAGTCGGGCCTGTGCGCGAAGACGGCCTTCTCGTCGGACAGCGGCAGGAGCGAGTCCCTCTCGGCGCTGCTCAGGTTGCCACGGGCATGCTCGCGCAGGAAGAACACGATGAACGTGAAAACCAGGCAGAGGCTGATGGTGAGGGTCAAGGGTACGACGGTCATGGGAAAGGGAGGTTTTTGGTGTTACCGGCTAATCCTATGGGTTGGGCCCGGGATCATCTCCGCACCGTTTGGCCGTCACTGTGCATATCTTGTTTTTTGTGTGTGCTTGGGTGCACACCGCGCCGGGCGGTAGCGCTGATCTGGTTAGCCCGACGTCCCTTACAAAAGCCCCTATTGACCGAGGTTCTGGGTCTCGACCCAGCGGACCGCATGCCGCACGAGCGCGGTGACATCCTTCAACTCAAGCTTCTCCTTGATGTGGGCCCGGTGCACGTCGACGGTCTTCGTGCTCAGGTGGAGCGCCTCGGCGATGTCCCGGGTGCTCTTGCCCTGCCCCACCAGCCTGAAGACCTCGAACTCGCGGTCCGAGAGCTTCTCGATCGGGGAGCTCGAGCCCCGGGGGCGCCTGCCGGAGAACCGGTCGAGGGCGCTCGCGGACATCTTGGGACTCAGGTAGACTTGCCCGGCGAGGACCTGCCGAATGGCCGCCAGGAGGTTCTCGCCGCCTGCCTCCTTCATGATGTAGCCCCGGGCGCCAGCCCTGAGGGCACGCTCGGCGTAGATCGCCTCGTCGTGCATCGAGATGACCAGGATCGCCGCGTCGGGGTCGGCCGCCCGCAGGTCCTTGATGAACTCAAGCCCGCTCCTTCCCGGCATGGTCATGTCGGTGAGGACCAAGTCGGGCCTTGCGGCGGCGTACCGCTGGAGGGCCTCGGCGGGGTTGCCCGCCTCGCCCGCGACAACCATGTCGGCCTGCAGGTCGATCAGCTGGGCCAGGCCGGCCCTCATGAAGGGGTGGTCGTCGACCAGCAGGATCTTCCTGCGGGCCGGTGGGACGGGCGGCGCCGCGGCGGCCTTCCTCTTTGCGGGGACCTTCACCGGAAGACCGGAAGGACGCAGGTCACGGTCACGCCATGGCCCTTCCTGCTCGCGACCGTCAGCTCGCCCCCGATCATGCTGGCGCGGTGCTTCATGACCTCCATCCCGATCCCCCCGCTCTTCGAGGGCGGCAGGCCCCGGCCGTTGTCGGAGACCTGGAGCTCGAGGACGCCGTTCACCTGGGAGAGCCTAATGGTGACGTCCTCGGCCTGCGCGTGCTTGAGGACGTTGTTCACGGCCTCCTGGGCGATGCGGTAGAGGTGGCCGGCGGTGGAGCGGTCGCGGAGGATGACCGGCGTTGGGCAGTCAAGGTGGCAGCGCGGGCGCCCGAGGGAGCCGATGTGCTCGGTGAGCTCGGCCAGTCCGATCCGGAGAGCGTCCGGGTCGTCGCTGATGGGCACGAGCCCCCGGGACAGGTACCGGGTCTGGGCGATCGCCTCGCGCAGCATCTTCCCCACCCTCTCCATTCCGTGGGCGAGCTCGGGGAGCTTTCTTGAGGCATCCTCCTTCAGGGCCGCGCAGACCAGCTCGATGGCCGTCAGTTGCTGCCCCAGGCCGTCGTGAAGGTCCTCGCCGATGCGCCGGCGCTCGCGCTCGGCCACCTCCACCATCTCGCGCTCCATGCGCCGGCCCTCGGCCTCGGCGACGGCGAGCGCACGGTCGCGCTGGACCATGTCGAGCGCCCTGCGCACGACGCCGGGGAGAAGGTCCAGGAGGCCGGTGTCCTTCATGACGTAGTCGAGCGCCCCCTGCTTCATCATCTCGACGGCGGCCTTCTCGTCGCCCTGCCCCGTGACGACCAGGAACGGCACCGGGGGCGTCTTCTGCTTTAGCCTCTCAAGGAGGGCCGCCCCGCCGATGTCGCGCATCTTCAGGTCAAGGAGCATCAGGTCGGCGTTCTTCTCCGTGAGCCAGGCGAGCGCCGCCGTGCCCGAACCGGCGGTGTCGACGGCGAAGCCCTCGCTCTTGAGGGTCTCGGCCATGAGGACAAGGAGCCCGACGTCGTCGTCGACGACAAGGATGCTGGCCGGTTTCGGAGGGCTAGCCATCTATCGGCCCTCGATCGGCGGCACCAGGAGCAGCGTGATGAAGAGACCCAGGCGCCTGACGGCCTCCGTGAACTTGTCGTAGTCCACCGGCTTCTGGATGTAGACGCTGCAGCCGAGCTGGTGGCAGCGGTCCACCTCCCGGGCGTCGTCGGTGGTGGTCAGCATGATGACCGGCAGCTTCCTGAGCTCTGAGTCGCCCTTGATCCGCCGGAGCACCTCAATTCCGTCGACCTTCGGCAGCCGGATGTCCAGGAGCACCACGTAGGTGCGTCCGGCGTGGTTCACGGCCTTGGGCCCTTCGCCAAAGAGGAAGTCGAGGACCGACTGCCCGTCCCTGAAGTGCCGGATCCCGTTGGACAGGCCCGCCGTCTCAAGCACGTCCCTCACGAGGATCGCGTGTCCTTCGTCATCCTCGACTATGAGTATTACCGGGGCTTCGGTCATCGTGTGGCTTCAGGCCGACGGGGCTACAGTCGGGAGCGCGACGAAGAAAGTCGAGCCCACCCCCTCCTCGCTCTCAATCCAAATCTTGCCCCCCTCGCGCTCGAGCACCCGCTGGGCGATCGTAAGCCCCAAGCCCTCGCCGCTGGCCGTGTCGGGGTTGAGGCGGTGGAAGATCTCAAAGGCCTTCTCCCGGTGCCCCGGGGCGATCCCGATCCCGTTGTCGGCGACACTGTAGACGGCCATGCCGTCGCGCACGGCGGCACGGACCTGGATGCGCAACGTCCGGGCCGGGTCCCGGTACTTGATCGCGTTGTCGAGGAGGTTGGCGAAGGCCTGGCTCGTCTGGGCGCGGTCGCCCAGGCAGGGCGGCAGGCGGGAGACCTCGACCTCGGCCTTCGTCTCGTCGATCTGAAAACGCATCGCCTCGATGATCTCCGAGACCAGCTCGTTCATGTCGAGGGGCTGGATCGTGAAGGCCACCCTCCCCAAGCGGGAGTAGCGCAGGAGGCCGTTCAGGAGCATCTCCATCTTGTTCACCCCGGCGTTGATGAACCGAAGCGCCTGCGGGATCGCCGTTTCGACCGGGGCCTTGAGCTCGGCCGCCGAGACCATGCCGCCCTGGGCCGCCGCCACCGCCGCCTCGATCTTGCCGCAGGCGCGATTGAGCTGCTTGCCAAACCCCTGGACGTTCACGAGCGGGGAGCGCAGGTCGTGGGAAACCGTGTAGACGATCGTCTCCAGCTCCTTGTTCTTCTCGGCCAGGTCCGCGGCGAAGCGCTGGAGGTCGGCCTCGTCGGCCTTCCTCTGGGTGATGTCGGTGCGGATCGAGATGAACTGGACCGGGGCCCCGGCGGTGTTGAGCCGCGGGAAGATCGTCGTCGCCACCCAATAGTACGTCCCGTCCTTCGCGCGGTTCTTGATCTCGCCGTGCCAGACCCCCCCGCCCCGGATCGTATCCCAAAGCTTCTTGAAGAACTCCTTGGGGTGGTGCTTGGAGTTGATGATGCGGTGGTCCTGCCCGAGGAGCTCCTCCCTCGAGTACTTCGAGATGGAGCAGAACTTGTCGTTCACGTAGGTGATCCTTCCGGCGGCGTCCGTGATCGCCACGATCGAGTGCTCGTCGAGGGCCGCGCGGATGTCCTGCATCTCCCGGACGGTGTCGAGCAGCCGCTGCTCCGAGAGCTTCTGCTCGGTGATGTCCCTGGCGATCTTGGAGGCCCCGATTATCCTGCCGTGGGCGTCCTTGATGGGTGAGATGGTGACGGAGACCTCGATCCGGCTCCCGTCCTTGCGCACCCGGGCCGTCTCGAAGTGCTCCATCCGCTCGCCCCGGCGGATCCGGGTGAGGATCTCCTGCTCCTCGTCCACCCGGTCGGGGGGAAAGAGGATCAGCAGGGGCTCGCCGACCACCTCGTTCGCCAGGTAGCCGAACATGCGCTCCGCGCCCGGGTTCCAGCTCGTGATAACCCCCTCCAGGGTCTTGCTAATGATTGCGTCGTCGGAGGACTCGATGATGGCGGCAAGCTGGAGCCGGCCGACCTCGTCGGACCTGCGGACCTGCGCGGAGGGGCGGGAGGCCTGCTCGCCGTCCTGGGGACTGGGCTGTTCTGGGGTCGCCAAGGTCCCTGAATCTAGGAGCGGGGAGCCCGCCTGCAAGGGTAGACCCAGCGGGCCCCGGGCGGGCGCCAACCGGTATAAGGATTTTCCCTATCGAGATACGGGTGCGGCACCAATTCCCATGCGGAGGCCCCGCTGGTAGGGTGGACCCATGCAATCCGAGATCATCTTCCTGGCCGGCTCCAACGCCAACCCGCAGGCCCACCACAACCTGGCGGAGCACCTGCAGAAGTCCGAGATCTTCCGCGACTACCAGAAGGCGTTCCAGACGACGACCGGGCTGCCGCTGGCCATCCGGGCCGCGGGCAGCTTCCAGGCCCCGATGCACGGGTCTAGGAACGCGAACCCCTTCTGCGCACTGATGGCCGGCCGCAACAAGTCGTGCTCGTCGTGCCTGCAGCTGCAGGAGCGCATGGAGAGCGCCGGGGGCGACGGCGCGACCACCCTGGAGTGCATCGCGGGCCTGTCAGACTCGAGCATCCCGGTGAAGGTCGGTGAGCGCGTGATCGCTTACCTGCAGACCGGCCAGATCCTGCTCCACAAGCCCTCCGCAGGGCGCTTCCAGAAGGTGGCCAAGCAGCTTGCCGAGCTCGGCATGGACGCCGAGGCCGCGCAGTTGAAGGAGACCTACTTCAAGACACGGGTAATGACCCGCCACCAGTACGACTCGGTGCTGCGCCTGCTCAGCATCTTCGCCCAGCACCTCTCCGCCGTCAGCAACCAGCTCATGGTCCAGGAGGCCGCCGCCGAGGCGCCCGCGGTCGTCAAGGCCCGCGCCTTCATCGCCGAGCACCAGGGCGAGGAGATCTCGCTGGCCTCGGTTGCCCAGGCCGCGAACATGAGCGCGTTCTACTTCTGCAAGATCTTCAAGAAGTCGACCGGCCTCACGTTCACAGAGTACCTGGCGCGGGTGCGGGTCGAGATCGTCAAGCAACTCCTGCTCAACCCGCACAAGCGCGTGAGCGAGGCCGCCTACGAGGCGGGTTTCCAGTCCCTCTCGCAGTTCAACCGCGTCTTCCGCCGCATCGCCGGGGAGGCGCCCTCCACCTACCGCGAGAAGCTCCACGGCTCCTCGGGCGTCGCCCAAGGCAACCCGTCGGGCGCCACCTGCGCCGCCTAAAGCGGGCCTGGCGTTTGCGAATCGCCCGGGGTCGGATAGGGTTGCGCTCCTGCCGCTGTCCCACTCCACGGCGCGGCAACGCCCCACCCGCACCCAAGCCATGAAGATCAACACCGGGGACTTCCGCGCGGCGCCGGGAAAGCCCGTGAGGCTCGGCGACTGGCCCACGAAGGGAAAGCCGCTCTACCGGTCGAAGGCCGACTACGCCCGGGCCATCGAGGACCACGTCCAAAGGCTCAGCTCCCTCCAGGACCGGCTCTACGCGAGCAACAGCCACGCCGTCCTCCTCATCTTCCAGGCGATGGACGCGGCGGGCAAGGACGGCGCAATCAAGCACGTCATGTCCGGCGTGAACCCCCAGGGCTGCCAGGTCCACAGCTTCAAGCACCCAAGCGCGGCCGAGCTCGAGCACGACTTCCTGTGGCGGACGACGGCCTGCCTGCCAGAGCGCGGGCAGATCGGGATCTTCAACCGCTCATACTACGAGGAGGTCCTCATCGTCCGGGTCCACCGGGGGATCCTCGCGAGCGAGGCGATTCCCTCGGACGGCCCCGAGGGGCGGGCGACCTGGGAGGGCCGCTACCGCTCCATCGTGGACCTCGAGTCCCACCTCCACCGCAACGGCACGAGGATCGCGAAGTTCTTCCTCCACCTTTCCAAGGGCGAGCAGCGCAGGCGCTTCGTCGACCGGATCGACGACCCGAGCAAGAACTGGAAGTTCAGCGAGGCCGACATCGCGGAGAGGCGCCACTGGAAGCAGTACATGGCCGCCTACGAGGACTGCATCGCCGCGACGACGACGGCCCACGCCCCGTGGCACATCGTCCCGGCCGACGACAAGCCGAACGCCCGGCTCATCATCTCGCAGGTGGTGCTCGAACTCCTGGAGGGCATCGACCCGCACTACCCGAGGGTCGGCAAGCAGAAGCACCGGGAGCTTCTCGAGATCCGCCGGGGCCTCACGCGTCCCAGGGAAGGCTGAGCCCCCCCAACGTGCGTCCGCCTATGCCTGCCGACTCCATTGAAACACCCGCCCCTTCCGGCGCCCGCCAGGAGGGGTCCGGCGGGGTCAAAACGGTGCCATTTGCGCAGGGTTTCTGCGGCTATAAGCCTGCACGGAGCAATGTATTAGGACGGCTCCTCACCCGCCTTCTGGCCGCATGGCAATACGCGCCCAATCATCGACAATTGCTGCGCAGCTCGGGCCCCGCATTGAAGGTATGGTAAAGCTATGAAAACCCTACTCGTGCCGATTGACTTCTCCCCAGTCACCAAGGCCGTTGTGGACGAGGCCACCGAGCTGGCCAAGAGCTGCAAGGGTCGGATCGTGCTTCTGTATGTGGTTCAGCCGCCTGTTCTCGTGGCGGAATACGGCGGAGTGATCGAGGACGTCGTGCCGCTGATCGAGGCGGCCGAAAAGGCGGCGACCCAGCTGCTCGCGCAGTGGCGCGACTACCTGAAGGACGCCGACGTGCCGACAAAGACGGTAAAGATCGAGGGTTTCCCCTCGAAGGAGATCGTCGC
>CAISPT010000244.1 GCA_903887455.1 uncultured Opitutaceae bacterium
CGCACGACAGAAGCTTCGTCCCGCCACCCGCTGATTTTCACGACCGATAATTCCGCTGAAAAGCCAACTGATCCGCCGAGCGCATTCGTCCGTGTAAATTCGCGCAATACGTGGTCAATTCCATCGCCCGAATACAACCCGATCATGACCACCCCCGCCAACATCCGACTGGATGAGCTGCTCGTCGCGCGCGGGCTGGCGCCGTCGCGGTCGCAGGCCAAGGCGCTCATCATGTCGGGCCGGGTGTTCAGCGGCACCGAGCGCCTCGACAAGCCCGGCCGCGAGTACCCGGAAGGCGGGGACTTCTCGGTCACCCGGCCCCCGCGGTTCGTGAGCCGCGGCGGGGAAAAGCTCCAGGCGGCGCTCGACGCCTTCCGTCTGGACCCCCGGGGTCTGGCCGTCCTCGACGTCGGGGCCTCCACAGGGGGCTTCACCGACTGCGTCCTGCAGGCGGGCGCGGCCTCGGTCGTCTGCGTGGACGTTGGGCGCGCGCAGCTCCACCCGAGGCTCCTCGCCGACCCGCGCATCGTCAATATCGAGAAGCTTAACGCCCGCTCCATCACGGCAAAGGACCTTCCCAGGCCCGACTACGACCTGGTCGTCATGGACCTCTCCTTCATCTCGCTGAAGTCTGTGCTGCCGGCGGTCTGGCCGCTCCTAAAGGCGGGCGGCACCCTAATCGCCCTGGTGAAGCCCCAGTTCGAGGCCGGCAAGGCCGAGGCCGACCGCGGACGCGGGGTGATCCGGGACCGAGCCGTCCAGGAGGGCGTGCTCCTCTCGGTGCGCGAGTTCGCGCTCGAACGCCTTCAGGGGGTCGAGCTCGTGGGGTCGATCGACTCGCCGATTGAGGGCGCCGACGGAAACCGGGAATTCCTGTTGTGCCTCAGGCGTTCGCTGGCACCCTTGGTGACGTCCCGTCCCGCCTCCAAAGGCTAAGCCATGACGCCCATTCGCTCCCTTGCATTCGTGATCAACGCCGACAAGCCGGGCGCCGTCGAGCTGGCGCGCTGCCTGGTCGACGCGGCCAGGGCGAAGGGGGTGCGCCTCAAGGAGACCACGCGCTTCCCGATCAGGCGGGGCTATCTGAAGGGCTTCGACGCCTGCTGCGTGATCGGAGGAGACGGGACGCTCCTCGGCGTCGTGCGCGAGGCCGCCGAGCAGCAGGTGCCAATCATCGGCGTCAACCGCGGAAGCCTCGGGTTCCTGACCACCTTCTCTCCGGAGGAGGCGCGCGTGGAGTTTGACGAGATCCTTAAGGGGTCGTTCCGCATCGACCGGAGGGCCATGCTCGCGTGCAGCGTCGCCGGGGACCCCGGCAGCCATGCCCTGAACGACGTCCTCATCAAGGACGAGCTCGGCACCGGGCTCGTCCACCTGGAGGTCTTCGCAGACGGCGAGCTCGTGACGGACTACCTCTGCGACGGCCTGATCTTCTCCACCCCGACGGGGTCTACGGCCTACAACCTCTCGGCGGGGGGCCCGATCATCCACCCCGGGTCCAGCGTGATCGCGATGACGCCGATCTGCCCGCACACGCTCACGAACCGGACGATCATCTTCCGGGACTCGGTGGAGCTTAAGGTATTCAAC
>CAISPT010000245.1 GCA_903887455.1 uncultured Opitutaceae bacterium
ACATCTCGTCAAAGAAGTCGCCGGGATCGTAGGGGTTACTTAATAGCGACACGTGTTAGTTGGTTAGGCCACAGCCCAAGGTTAGCAAGTTCCTTGCCACCCGTGACCCCGAGGGCCTTGCGATCTGCGCCATTGCTCAGGGGGCGCCGGCGGGAAACTTGAAGGGCACTTCGATTCTGGCCTGCACGTAGCGGTCGTCGGGGGCCGTGGCGGGCATGTACCGCCACTTCTCGACCGCCGACTTGCAGCGGCGCGCGATATCGTCGTCGGTGGTGCTCTCCACCTCGACCCCCGTCACCGTCCCGTCCTTTCGCACGACCAGCGAGAGGACGACGCTCGCCCCGAGCTTGCGCTGCGCGGCGCTCAGGACAGGCGCCGGCGACTCCACCGCAACGGGGGCCGTCTTCACCTCGCTCGCCTTGAAGACGCGGTCCTTCCTGAGGAGCTGGGCCGAATACTTGAGCGAATCGCCCTCAGGGATCTGGACCTCGATCGGGGTGGGGTCGTAGCCGGGAAGGGTGAGCTCGAAGCTCGCGAGCTTAGGCGTCAGGTTGTTGAGCGTGAGCGGGGTCGTCCCGAGGAACGAGCCGTCCTTGTTCACGTTGGCCCCGCTCGGGTCGCTCGTGAGCTCCAGGGAGCCGTCGAGGTACTTCGTGTCCACTGGCGACTTGGTCGCCTTCTGGACTTCGACCGCCACGGTGTGGTCCTTGCACCCCGGCCTGGAGAAGGTGACCACGTAGCTGCCGTGGGGGATGTCGTCAAAGGACGCCGGAGTGCGGCCGGTCCTCACGGGCTTCGCCGCGGGGTCGGCCGCGGGCCTGATCGCAAAATCGAGGCCGTCGGGGGTGCTCGTGAGCTCGACGGAGCCGTAGATCGAGGGAAGGGCGAGCGTCCCCAAGTCCGTGGTCTTGGAGCCCAGGATCTCGACGCTCGTGTCGACCGACTCGTGCCCGGAAAGCGTGA
Source organism: uncultured Opitutaceae bacterium (assembly GCA_903887455.1). GTDB lineage: Bacteria > Verrucomicrobiota > Verrucomicrobiia > Opitutales > Opitutaceae > Palsa-1447. The sequence continues at coordinate 964 of CAISPT010000245.1, forward strand.
CCTGAACGCGGTGGCTGCCAGGGGAGAGCCCCTCCACCTTCGCGGGGGTCTTGACCGGCGCGCCCCCGTCTATCGAGAGCAGGGCGCCCGAAGGCGAGGTGTCGACGGTCAGGATCCCGGGCATCTTCGAAAGGCGCTCGGCCTCGAGCTCGGCGCGCACCCGCTTGCTGGTTTCCTCCTCCTGCTCCTTTTTCGCCCTCAGAATGGCCGCCTCCAGGTCCTTGCGGCTCTGCTCCTCCTGCGCGGCCTTTTCCGCCTCGGCCTGTTTCAGCTGAATCTCCGCCATGTGATGGGCGAGGGCTTCCTGCTGCTCCAGGTCGTAGGCTTTGATCTTTTCAAGCCTTGCCTCGACGACGACGGCAATGGCGGCGAAGACCAGCGCCGCGACGACGCCGATCCCGATGTAGAATCCGACCCGGCTCTTCGGGGGCTCCTTGGCCGCGGCCGCCGCGGCAGGCGGCAGGGGCTTGAGTGTCTTCACCGCCTCGAAGGGCAGCGCGGTCACCCCTCCCACAGCGGCGGGGGCCTTTGCGGCGGGCTCCGGGAGCTTCATCGCGGGAGCTGGGGGCGGCACGGGAGCCCCGGCCGGCTCGGGCATGGGGAAACCTGGTTGTGAGAAGGATCCCACCCGTGAGGGCGGCGGCGGTGCACCGGACGCGGAACGCGGCTCGGGCATGGGGAAACCCGGGTTTGAGAAAGTTCCGGCTCCCGCGGGCGCGGGAAACCCCGGGTTTGAGAACGAAGGGGACCTGGCCCCCGCCACCGGCGGCGGGAAGGAGGGAGCGCCCGGGGAGGGGACCGCGGGAGAAGTGGGGGAGGGGAAGGACGGGGCGGGCGGCGCCGAGGGCACGGGCGGGCTCAGCCGGACCGGCGGGGCCGTCGGGATCGGGGGCCGAGTGGAGCCGGCCTGGGGGGCCTGCGAGGGCACAGGCGGGAGCGACACGCTCCGCGGGGGAACCGGAGGCTTCGACGAGGGCTTCGTCGAGAAGGTGACCTGGGGTCCCGGCGAGGCCTCCGTGGAGAGAGAGGGCTTCGGGCGCGTCACCGGCGCGGCGGGCCGTGGCGGCGGAGTCGGTTCGGGCTCCGCGACGGGCTCCTCGACGGACTCTGGAGCCTCGGCCTCGGCGACCGGCTCGGCCTCTAGCCAATCCGGGAGCCAGTCGGTACCTCCGCGGACAGTGCTCGAGGCGATGCCGAGGAGGCCGACGGAGG
>CAISPT010000246.1 GCA_903887455.1 uncultured Opitutaceae bacterium
CCGAGGCTGTAGATGTCGCTCCGGTGATCGCCCCGCTTGCCCTTCACCTGCTCAGGCGAGATGTAGTTGGGCGTGCCGAGGGCGGGAGTGAGCCCCACGAAAGTGAGGCGGCGGGCCGCGTCGACCCGGGCGATTCCGAAGTCGAACAGGCGAAGGCTCCCGTCCTTGCACACCATGATGTTCTGCGGCTTCATGTCGCGGTGCGTGATGCCGTTCTGGTGGAGGTACTCGAGCGCGTCGCAGATCTGACTCGCATACGCCACGGACTCGCCCTCGGACAGCCTCCGCTTGGAGATCACCTCGGCCAGCGTCTTCCCCTCCAGGAACTCCATCACAAGGTACGGCCGGCTCTTCGGGCCCTCGACCTTGATCACCTTTAGGATCGCCGGGTGGTTGAGGCGCGCCCCGATCTCCTCCTCGCGCTGGAAGCGTTCGAAGCCTGCGATGTCGCTCTCAAGCGCCATGAGTGGCACCTTGATCGCCACCTCCTGGCCGGTCTTCCTGTCGTTGCCCTTGAAGATTGAGGCCATGTTGCTTCGGGCGACCAAGTCGGTGATCTCAAAACGCCCGTCGAGCACCTTGCCCGGACCCGGCTCGCTGGCCCCAGACGCCACCGCCGCGGCGACAACGGCTCTTTTCGTGGGCGTCACATTGTGGTCCATGCTCTTACGGGCGGTCTGGGCGACCTGCTCCCAGTTGCGAACCTCGATGATCTGGAGCGTGACGTTGTCGTCGCTGCCGCGCTTCTGCGCGAGCGCCACGAGCTCCTTGCAGGCGTCGTAGGGGTGCGCCTTGCAGATGATCTCCCGCATCTCCTCGTCGAGGACAAAGGCGTGGAGGCCGTCCGTGCACTGCAGGACGAAGTCGCCGTGGTGCAGGAGCTGGGTCGCAAAGTCGGGCTGGCAGAATGGCTCGGCGCCCACGCTGCGGGTGAGCTCGCTCCGCTTGGGGCTGGCCATGGCCTGGCGCTCAAGCATCATCCCGAGCTTCACCGGAACGGAGGTCGCGACGTGGTCGGTCGTCAGTCGCCGTATGGTCTTCTGGCGGATGAAGTAGGAGCGGGTGTCGCCGACGTTCGCCACGCACACGGCGCCGTCCCGGAAGACCGAACCCACGAGCGTGGTCGCCATCTTGCGTCCCTTGAACTCGGAGATCGACCGGTCGTGGACCGCCGCGCAGCTCGCCGTGAACATCCGCCGCAGGAGCGCGTAAGGCTTCAGTTCGCCGGGAGACGACTGGAACTCCTTGATCGCCGCCTCGACGGCGGTGCGGCTTGCGACCTCGCCGTTCTCGTAGCCCCCCACCCCGTCGGCGAGCACCGCGACACTGCCCTGCTTCTCGCGGACCAGGGGGTCCGGCGACTCCCAGAAATCCAGCCAATCCTCGTTAACAGGACGGACGGGGCCGATGTCGGTGATTCGGGCGTAGCGCAGTCGCATGGGGTTAGGACGGAAAGAAATGGCCCCGCTTGCTCTGCGCAGGCGGGGCCATCGAACGCTATGGACGGGTCAGGTCAAATCAAACTGCCGGCTTGGCCGTCAGGATCATCTCCTTGCCCTTGGTCTTGCTGCTCTTGGCGAAGTAGTACCAGCCGTAGGCGCCCCACAGGAAGGCAACGCCGAGCGCGATGTACGGCTCCTTCACGCTCATCCCTGCCACGGTCCAGGGACCGATCAGGTAGAAGAGCATGCAGGCGAGGTTGGCCAGTAGACCAAAGACCGGCACCACGAGGTGCTTGAACCCGTTGAACATGTGGTGCTCACGGAACGCAACGATCGCGATGATGCACGTCGTCATGTAGAGCAGGAAGGTGCCGAAGTTGCTGATCAGCGTGATGATTAGGAGCGTGTTCGGCAGCTTGGCGTAGGTCTCCGGGGCGAAGATCCCGAAGCTGTACCAGATGTTGTGCTTGTCCAGGGCCGCCGGGCTCGAGCCACCGAGGTAGATCGAGACCGTGATCATGCCGATCACGATCGAGATGATCGCGAGCGTCCAGATCGAGCGGTGGGGGGACAGCGTCTTGCCATGGAGGAGGCCGAAGTGCGAGGGCACTTCCTCATCCCTGCCCATCGCGTAGGTGACGCGGGCTCCGGTCGACAAGCAGGCAAGTGTCGTGCCAATGAGTGCCAGGAAGACGGTGAACGCCTGGACGAGCATGAAGGCGCGGCCGGCCTGGTAGCTTCCGAAGAGCCAGGTGCCGACAATCACCATCATGTCGCCTATCGGCGCCCCCGAGCCCGAGGCCTGGGGCAGTGTGTAGCCGTTGTGCAGCAGGTAGTTGGCGGCGAAGTACTCGATCAGGTAGCATACGGCGCCCTGGATCACGAGGGAGAGGAGGACTGCGCGGCCGATGTCCTTCTTCGGGTTCTTCGCCTCCTCGCCCATGGCCGTCACGGACTCGAACCCGACCAGGATCAGGATCGCGACGCAGGCCTGGATGAAGACGAAGTTGAAGCTGTGCGGCCCGATGACCGACTTGGCGGTCGGGTGGAAGTTGAACGTCGTCACCTTAGTCGCCGGGTCGGTCGTGTAGGCGTCAGCCATCTGGTAGCTCACCGTGAAGGGGGCTGCCAGCTTGGGGTCGGTGACGGCCTTGCCGTCCTTGTCGGCCGGGACGGGGTTGCCGTCCTTGTCCGTCTGGTCGGCCATCTGGTAGACCGGCTGGCCCTTGTCGTCGACCGTGGGCTTGTTGTTCGCGTCGAGGACGGGAACCGGGGCCCCCTTGTCGTCCTTAACCGTGTCCTGGAAGACCTGGTAGTTGACCGCCACCCCGTTGGAGAGGTGGTAGCCGACCGATCCGTCCGGGTGCTTCGTGCGGTAGGCGATCGCGATTACCGAGAAGACCAAGAGCGCCGAAATCTGGATGATGTTGATCGCCATGTTCACCGCCGTCGTGCCTGTGACGCCCCGGAAGGCGATGTACCCGATGCCCACGGTGAACACGATGCAGAAGAGGATCATGAACAGCGGGCTGTTGTAATTGGAGCTGAACGTGTCCGGGAAGAACTGGTTCAGGAGGTAGCCCGCCAGGATTGCCGTGACGCCCACCATGCACCCCGGGTAGACCCAGTAGTAGAGGTGGCTCGCCCAGCCCGTGAAGAACTTCATCACGCGGGCGAACCTGAACGCCTTGCTCTTCGAGAGGAAGGCCTGCTCCGCGTAGAAGTAGGAGGAGCCGGCTCCCGGGTAGAGCTTGGAGAGCTCCGCGTAGCTGACCGCAGTCGCCAAGCATAGGAGCAGGGCGCCGACGATGCCAAACCACATCGAAGCTCCGGCGGCTGGCGCGCCGTAGAGGGCCTGTTCCTGGAACGTGAGCCAGAGGAACGCTCCGGGCGCGATGAGGGCCATCGCGTTGATGGTGAGACCCGTGAGGCCCAGGGTGGGCTTCATGGTCGGTGTGTTGGTGGTAGGTTCGGCCATAATCGTGGGTGGGTGCTCGAGCGGTTGGGGCGTGGTTGAGTTGGAGCTGTCGGGACTTCTGAGGATTCGGTGCGAGGGACTATATGCGGATTTAACGTCCGCGGTATTCCCATAAGCGTCTTGTGTGCCAATGATTTGATTAAAGTCGCATTAAGACATATATCTTAACCATTAAGAAAAGATTAAGTGGCACGCCCGCTGCTATTTTTCGAGGCTAGGCACAAGCCACCGACACGGGGCAGCCAGGGAACACCAACTACCACAACCTAGCTATTGCCCAAGATGATCAGACACTACCCGGCAGGAGACCATAGCAGGAGGCGGGCCGCTTGGGAGGCACGGTGCTCGGAATCTCCGCCTCCTTGCCGTTCATCGTCATGTCCTTGGTGACCTCGGGAGCCAAGGCCCGCACAGGCCGCGCCAGCCACAGCCCTCCTTTGGTCTCCACGACGGTCACCTATTTCGCGGGGACCTCGCCCAGGTTCTTGGTCTCACCGATGTCCACGTGGCCCTCGGGTATGGGCTTCTGCACGAGGCCAAGGCTATCCTTCCCAAAGTACTCGGCGGCGACCTGGGTCATTGCCGGAAGGTCCTTCCTGAAATCATGGTGCCTCTGCGAGAGGCTGAACCGGGTCTCCCAAAGGAGCTTCACCTGCCTCTGCTTCCAGAGCATGGGAAAGTCATAGGCTCTTAGGATCACGAAATAGCGGTCGTCCTCGATCGCGTCCATGACGCCCGCGTAGACCTCCCTGCGGATGTTCGCCATCATGTTGGCGTGGTCGTCGTAGCCCAGGTCGAACACCCTCTCGCTGTCAAAGCCGAGGAGCCTGGCGTTCTCGAGGTCTATCTTGTCCCTGTCCCCACCGTTGACGACCGCTTGTGTCGTGCCCGCAAACGCGTTGGTCCCTATCGTCCGGCCCCAGTACACGACGATCAGCAGGTCCGCCGTCTTGGGGTCCCCCGTGGGGACATACTTTTGACCGGCAAGGGGCCCGCGGATAACGCCAGAGATCTCGGCAAAGGCCGTTCCTTCGATCGAGCGATCAGCCGTCGGAAGGCTCCCGACGCCCTCGGTCCCGGCCGAGCTCCGGTTGAGCTCCCCCCCGATGGCGAACCCGTAGGTCTCGGGATGGACTGAGCCGTCGGGCAGGACCTTCCGGACGTAACCATTGTAGACCCGGGACGAGACAGCCGTGATGTCCTGGCTTCCCGAACCCAGGGCCGGCAGCACAGAGACCGCCGCAACGAGGAGCAAAAAGGGGACGGTCCGATGGGGCCAGGAGGCCATGAAGGTGGGGTTTGGCTCGATGGACCTGCGTGTACCTTGAGAAACGCTATCACATGCACGCTTTGGGTCGATTCCTATCAGTCCCATCCGGGAATTCGCCGCCGGAGGACCAACCGCAGCACTTGCGGCGGGTGCGCTCGCGGGCCTTAGTAGGCCCCGATGACCTTGCAGCGGCTCTTCCTTCTCCTCGCCGCGATTCTGCCTTACGCGCAGGCCTGCGCATTCGGGCCAACCGAGTTTGTGGACCGGTACGACCCAACGGCGCACTGGGAGGTCGACTATGAGAGCGGCATCCTGTGGCGAGTCACGGGATCGGCGACGCCCCTCAGCTACACGGTGCTACCCCAGATGCTCACGTTCAAGAGCCCGCGGATCGGCACCGCCCGTCCCCTTTTTGGGGGCGACTTCGTGATCCGCAACCGGGTGAGCCTCCTCGAGGAACCCATCATCATCGGACCCGAGCACCATTTCATGGGGGCCGCCGCCTCGGGCATACTCGAATGGTGGGACATCCAGAGGACCCGGTGCCTCTTCTTCACAGCCGGAGGTGGCATGGGCTGGCTCGACAGCAAGGGCCACCAGGTCAGGGGCGGCCAGGGCGAGGACTTCAATTTCAACTGGCTCGCCTACACGGGCGCCCGGGTCTCGCTGGGCAGGAGGCTAAGCGCGTCACTGGGGGCGTACTTCCAGCACGTCTCCAACCGCTACTTGAACAAGGTGAATCCCGGCCTGAACGCCGTCGGCCCCATGATGAGCCTTGGGGTGCACTTCTGAGCCCCCTGCCCGATTTCCCATGCCCACCCCTTTTCCCTACCGCTCGCGCCGAACGATCAAGCCCGCACAGATCGATGGTGCGAGAAATATCCCTCGCGAGCTCTTGATCGAGATCCTCGAGGACGCCCACTGGGCGCCGACCCATGGGCTCACCCAGCCCTGGCGGTTCAACGTTTTCGTGGGGGCTGGCCGGGCGCGCCTAGCGGACGCGCTGCAGTCGCTCTACGACCGCATCACCCCTGCCGGCGAGTCCCGCGCGGACAAGCGGGCCAAGCTTCGCGAAGGGCCCCTTCAGGCGCCCGTGTGCATCGCGGTTTCGGCCGTGGTCGAGCCCGACGGGAAGATTTCCAGGCTGGACGAGCTCTGCGCGACCGCCTGCGCCGTCGAGAAGCTGATGCTCTCGGCGCACCAGCGTGGCCTCGGCTCATTCTGGTCCACGCCTCCCGTGGCCTGCCACGAGGCATTCGCCATGTGGCTTGGCCTCGACCCGCGGCACGCCCCGATGGGCCTCGTCTACCTTGGCTATGCCAAGCCCGGCGTGGCGCCGGCCTCGAGCCGCGTGCCCCTGGATGAGCGCGTCACGTTCCACTCCGCCTAGCCGCCCCCGGAGCAACGGGCGTCTTCACGGCGCCGAACGCCGCGAAGCACGAGTTTTTGTGGAGGACGTCGATGCGCGTGAATCCTGCACGCCGGAGCTGCTCGATCTGGAACGTGAGAGGCGCAGGGGTGTCTTCCTGGTCAATGTAGGCGAAGACCCTATCGCGGTAGGCCTGACCCCCTAAACCATCGAGGTAGCCACCGTAGCGGGTCCACATCATATCCTGAACAGGCCCGATTTCGTGGCTCACGAGGTCAAAGATCCAGACGCCGCCTGAGGGGGCGAGCCACCGGTGGAGCCTCTCAGTGATCAATTCCCATTCGGCGGGGGTGCGGAGGTGGTGGAGCACCGCGGCGGCCACGACGATATCAAAGCTCCCCTGCGGAAAGTCCAGGTCCCTGAGGTCTGAGGCGAAGGCGGCCTCAACCGAACCTCCCAGGCGTTGTCTTGCGCGCTCGATCATGGGTGTGCTGAGGTCGACGAGCGTGAAGCGGGCCCCGGGCAGGGACTCGCGGAGCTTGAGGGAGTAGTTGCCCGCGCCGCACCCGAGGTCGAGCACCCTCGTGCATGCGGGATGCGCAGCCGCCGCGGCTCGCGCCACAAGGTCCATGCAGAGTTGGGCGTCAACTGCTGCCGCCTGCCCGGTTTCGAGGTTTGAGAAGCGCTCGACGTCCGCATCAAACCGAGCGCGGATTTCTTCAACGGAAGACTTGGGTCCCGATGTCATGGACACGTTTTAACACAGCCGCCCTCCAACCGGAATTACTTGTTTTCGCCGCATTGATGCCTTCACAACATCACACCAAGGGCACTCTCGGGGGTCTTCAAAACGGGACCAGCCCGCCCGAAGGCCGGGAGGGCTGGGTTGCCTGGAAGAGAGGCCAAGGCCTCAGGAAATGTCGTGCAACTCGAACTTAACCGTCTCGAGCACCCGCGTGGCGACCGGAACGCCCGCCTTGGTGGCCGGCACATACTTCCATTTGCTGATGGCAGCCAGTGCCGGATGCCCGAGTCGCGGGTCGGTGGAGCTGACGATCACCGGATTTGAGACCTCGCCCAACGGCGTCACGACGAAGGAGACGACGACCTGCCCCTCGACGCCCTCGCGGCGAAGGTCGATGGAGTAGTTCGGGGCGGGTTGGGCGACGGCATGCGGCAGCTTCACGTCGGAGCCGATGATGGCCTGGGCCTTGAGCTGGGAGGGGGCGAGCGAGAGAAAGGCCGCGCTTGCGACCAGGATCGAGGAGAGTTTGAGGATCTTGTTTTTCATGGTTGTGGTTACCCCCATCAAACACGCGCCCCCTCCGGAAAGTTACGGCTAAATTTGCAGGGACGCCCAAAGCGGGGTGGACAGAAGGCCGTTCGGTGCTGGAATGCCCGTGTCCCAAGCCGGTAATCCCACCGCCCATGAGAACTCCGAACCGGTTCCTTCTGCTCCTGTTCCTCGCTGCCGCCTCGCTCCCGGCTGCAGAGCCCGTCGTCCTCTCCTACGCCCCGCCGACGCACACCGCGCCCATTGGGTCGACGTTTGTCGACTGGGATTCACTCGTCTTCAAGCCAAGCCCCGTCGGCCTCTACTGCGCGATCCTGGACGACCCGACGCCGGCGCTCGAGAAGCTGGAGATCCACGTCACCCGGCTCAGGCCCGGGATGAGCTCGCACTCGCCGCACCGCCACCCGTGGGAGGAGATCCTCATCCTGAAGGAGGGGCAACTGGACGTATCGATCAACGGGATGCTCCAGCGCGCGGGGCCGGGCTCACTAATCTTCCTGGCGTCGAACGACGCGCACAACGTGACCAATATCGGCGGGTCGCTCGCGACGTACTATGTCGTGAACTTCGTGACCGGGAGGGTACGGGCCATCGGCGACCGGCCGGCCGCCGAGTGGGCGCCCCCCGGGGTGCTGCGCTCCTGCGTTATCGACTGCGACCATATGCCCGCCGAACCAACCAAGGTCGGCCTTCACACGAACATTGTCGATTCGCCGACGCTCACTTTTCTGAGGTTCGACAGCCACATCACGACGCTCAACCCGGGGCAGTCCACCGCCCCACGCAACCGCGACCCCGGCGACGAGCTCTTCATCGTGATGACGGGTGCAGTCGAGGTGACGCTGAACGCGGTGACCCGCGTCGTCGGCGCCGGCTCCCTCTACTACGTGGCGCCGAACGACGAGCGCACGATGCAAAACAAGGGATCAGTCCCCTGCACCTATCAGGTCTTCAGAATCACATCGGAGAAGACACCCAAGAAGGAATAATTCCATGAAAGACATCCTCACCGACGCCTCCCGGCGGGCTATCCGCTACCTCGAGGAGCTCGAATCGCGCTCCGTCGCTCCCTCCCCGGAGGCCGTGGCCAACCTGAAGGCTTTCGACGAACCGCTTCCCGAGGGACCGAGCTCCCCATCAGCCACCCTGAAGCTCCTCGACGAGATCGGTTCGCCCGCGACGACCGCCATGGCGGGCCGACGCTTCTTCGGGTTCGTGATCGGCGGGGCGCTGCCCGTAACGCTCGGAGCCAACTGGCTTGCGGGCGCGTGGGACCAGAATAGCGCCCTCTACCGGGCGACTCCTAGCGCGGCCTACATCGAGGAGATCTCGCTCCGCTGGCTTCTCGAGATCCTGGACCTGCCGGCCGGCTGCGCGGGATCGTTCGTGACGGGCGCCACGGTGGCCAACCTCTGCGCGCTCGCCGCGGCGCGCCACGCGGTCCTCGCCCGCGCCGGCTGGGACGTCGAGGCGAACGGGCTTTTCGGGGCGCCCCCCATAACGGTCATCGTCGGCGGGGAGGTGCATCCCTCGGTCTCCAAGTCCCTCGGCATCCTCGGCCTCGGCCGGAGCCGCGTCGTCAAGGTGCCCGTGGACGGATCCGGGCGCATGATCGCCGCGAAAATTCCGGCGATCTCGGGACCCACGATCCTCTGCGCCCAGGCGGGCAACGTGAACACGGGGGCCTTCGACCCGGTGGCCGACATCTGCGCGCGCGCGAAGGCCGGCGGCGCCTGGGTGCACGTCGACGGGGCGTTCGGCCTCTGGGCCGCGGCCACGCGAAGGCTAAAGCACCTGGCGGCGGGCATCGGGCTCGCGGACTCCTGGGCTACCGACGCCCACAAGTGGCTCAACGTCCCCTACGACTGCGGGCTCGCCTTCGTCCGGGACCCCGACTCGCTCCGCGCAGCGATGGCGGTCACGGCGGAATACCTCCCTACGAAGAGCGAGTTCCGAAACCCCGCCGACTTCACGCCGGAGCTCTCGCGCCGCGCGCGCGGCATCGAGGTCTGGGCGGCCCTCCGCACCCTGGGCAGGGAGGGGATCGCCGAGATGATCGAGCAGAACTGCGCCCAAGCCCGGCGCTTTGCCGAGAAGCTCTCCGCTGCCGGATTCGAGATCCTCAACGAGGTGGTCCTTAACCAGGTGCTGGTTGCGTTCGGCGACGCCGAACGGACAAAGCGCGTGATCGAGGCAATCCAATCCGAGGGCACCTGTTGGTGCGGGATCACAGTCTGGCAGGGTCGGACCGCAATGAGGATAAGCGTCTCCTCCTGGGCGACCACGACGGCGGACGTTGACCGGAGTGTCGAGGCAATGATCAGTGTGGCTCAGGCGTTACCTCAATAATGTTGAAGGTGGCTGCTGTCCCCAATTGCCTGACCCGTGAGCCCCGTGATCGGTTTTGGATTTGCCGACTTACCCCCATGATAGATTTTCCCAGCTTCCGCACGGCCCCGCTGTTGCTTCTCATCGGGCTTGCGGCCCTCCCAGCGGGCCAGGCCGCGGACGCGTCGCCCATTGAGCCTATCGTCGTGAAGACGGTTCCCGACACCGTGTTCCTGTGCCTCTCCCGGGAGCTCCTTCCCGGGCAGATCGCCGCGTTCGTAAAGGAGGGAACCGCTAAGCTTCGCCAGACGGCCGACACGGCACACCTTGAGGTCACCGGGCCGCTCCAGTACATGGGCCCCAGCTGGAACGGCGACGGCAAAGTCTCCACCTATATCCTAGCGATACCCGTAAAGGCCGAGAAGCCTGTGCCCGCGGAATTCAACTGGATCGCCTTAGCTGCCCACAAGGTCGCGTCCATCCGCGTCCACGTCCCGCCGGGCACGGTCGCCAAGGCCTGGGACAAGATGGACGCCGAGATAGCCTCGAAGGGGCACAAGTCCAGCGAACGCTGGACGGAGGTCCAAGTCTCGCCCGATGGCTCTCTGGTCGAGATCCAGGCAGACCTCGAGTAGGCGATCCTTAGAGCTCGACACCCTTCATCGGGCAGGGGCGGCCCAGATCAGACTCCCATTGCGCCTCCCAGACGAGCCTCGGCTCGCGGTGACCCTCAAGGACCGCCTTCTCAAACTCGGCGTAGGCCATGAATTCCAACGGGGCGCCGTTTTCTCCGGTCTCCGGCCCGAGGTTGGACGCCATCCCGAGGTCCCTTCTGTAGGAGAATTCGCAGAGGACCTCCTGCGCCACCCTGTAGGGTGCGAACCAGTCCCGCCGCTTGTCGCGGTCAAAATCCCCGAGCTCGATCCGCGCGACATTGTAGGCCCGCGCCCACAGGTTGAACATGATGCCCCTGGCGCGCAGGAGGTCCGCCATCTGGTCGACGCTCTCGAATTTCGCGGCGCTTGAGCCGAAGAACTCCCTAAGCCTCGTGTTGCGCGCGGCGAGCTCCGGGAGCCGCAGGCGAAGGGTCCCGGTGACGCCGGCAAATTTCGCCTCCTCCGGAGTCTTGGCCAACACTTCGTCAGAGGCCGCGAGAGCCACGTAGTTGACGAGCCGCCTGCGGACGCCGAGGACAGGATCAAGCCCCATCAGGTGCTCGGCGGCATCCGAAAGAATATCCGCTAAGATCCTCCTTTTGCTGGCCGGGGTCATCGCAGCCAGCTCCTCCGACCCGTCGTTTACGACAAAGTCCAGAAATCCACGGACCTGCATCCAGACCGACCGCGCCCGGGGCTCGCCGGGTGGCGTGGGCAGGTCCGGCAATCCGTTTGGCGGCATAACCCTGTCTACGAATCCGTTCTTCGTCGGCCACACAAGATATAGTAGCCGGACACTGTGAGGGGGATGCCTCCGCCAACGAAAGGCATTTGGGTTGCCTCATGCTGCCGGCGTGGAAGCATCGCCGTCAGGTGAAAGCCCCCTCCGGCCTCAGGCCGCTTGTGATCTTGCTGTTGACCCTTCGGCTCCTTTCTCAAACAGCCGCCGCACAGCACGTGCTTGTTGCCGAGGATGGCGGCCAACTCTTCCTTGTGTGTGGCGCAAACGGCGCCATTCCGCTCGTCCAGAAGGAAGGCAAGGTCGTGCCGATTACCCCCCACGGCTTCGCGCTCCGGGAAGTGCCCGAGTTTGCACCTATCTTTGTCACCGTGCGCAACGTGAACGTCGTGGTCTCCCACGCATCAACGCAAGCCGGTGAAGGGGAGTTCAATAACGATTTCCATTTTGATGCCGAATTTGAATGCGACCGTCGCCTCACCGATGTGTTTGTCGTATTGGCGCTGGATTCCGAGAGGGCGGGGAAGACGCTGTTCCTATGGGAGGTCGGCACCCTCGAACCCAGCAGGGTGAAGGCTGTATCGATAGTCGCTCCTATGGGTTCACCCATGGGGTTTGGGCACTATAACGTGCACCTCTTCTCCGGCGGGGCCGAAGTGATGCAATCCCTGCTCCCATTTGGGGAAAGCGAGATGGCCATGAACCGTATGGTCGCCTCCAGAATCAAAGGCGTACACGATGCGTCTCCCAGATTCTTCGTCGGTCCCTCCCCCGCTTACCCTCCGCAGCTCAAGAAGGCCAATCTCAAGGGTCAGGCAGTCGTCTCAGTCCGCATCGGTGCCAATGGCGAGGTTTACGAGCCAAAGGTGAAGACCGCGACGGATCCAGCATTCGGAGAGGCGGCTCTGCGGGCTGTCAGGCTCTGGCGCTTCATACCGAAGGTGAAGGACGGATATCCCGTGGAGACAAAGGTCGATGTGCCAATCGTATTCACGCAGCCAAACCCAGTTGCCAACAATCGCTGACGGTTTTGGAGGAATCTGGCTCAGATATTTGAAGCCAAACCTTATAAAACAAAGACAGCCCGGAAGCACTCTAGGCGCAAGGCATCGAATTCACAGACAAGGTTTGTGTGATACGTCGCCGCAATTTCCGCCATCTCCAGCTCAAGCTGGGAGTCGATCTGGATTGGCCAATCGAGACTCGTCCGTCGGTAACGGACCTGAATTGCCCGGTCCAACATCATTGTGCATCACTTGGTAGAGTGCCCTTGCCAAATCCCCGCCGCCGTAGGGCTTTAGCAAAACGATACAACGAGGAGTCGAGGTCATTGCTGCCCGCAGCGGCTCCTGACCGAATCCAGTCGATATTACCGCCGCGAGCGGCCCGACAATCGCGCGGATCTGAAGCACCAAATCCACACCTGTCATACCGTATGAACGCGCCGTTGTGGTAGCAGTCGTCGTTCATGTAGAGGTCGGTCACGGGAGCTTCCGGCGAACAGGCCTTGATCGCGGGATGCGAGTCGATCACTGAGGCCGCGGCATAGAATCCGGGGAACGAAACCCCCTCGATGCCGACCTTCCCATTGTTGTTGGGGATATGCTTCAGGAGCCACTCGACGGTGTCGAACGTGTCGGTGCTCTCGTCAACCTGGGTGCCGGTGGGATGATCGATGTGCGGCGACATTGCGGAGAAAACTCCGTCGGACTGCCACCGGCCCCGCACGTCCTGATTGACGAAAATGTAGCCCGCCTCCGCGAATTCATGCGATGGACCAAGGCGGGGTGGGTACTTGTCCACGCCGTAGGGAGACACGCTGTAAGGAGTCCGATTCATGAGGAACGGATAGGGCTTGCTGGAATCCTTGGGTACGTAGACCGCGGTGAACAACGTCACTCCATCGCGCATGGCGATGCGATATTCGTACTTGGTGTAGTGGCCCCGGATGTCGAAGTCGGGTTTCCCTTCGCCGTGCAGGGCGCCGCAGGCAAGCATGGCAAGGATTGGGGCGATCAGTGCGCTCGAGACGCGGCTGACGAGATTTGGAATCCGCATGGTGAACCTTGGTTGGGGCAGCAGGGGTTTGAATGCTAATAGCGAGCTGGGCGCACGCCCTAAATATAGCAATTCACCTTCTTCCAATAGGTTCTGACAGCTGCGAATTGCCATGCAGCCGGTCCAAAAGCGTCCCCGAGGAACCCACTGCAGACTAGCCGAGCACCTGGCCGACCGAGAGCACGGGAGCTGTACCCTTCCACTCGGGCTTCGTCACCTCAAGCGCCCCGTCCCCGGTGGCGATGACGAGCGGGGAAAGGGAGAGCACCTCACCGGGCCTGCCGTGCTGGCCGGCCGTGGCGGGCGACTCGGGCTCGGCCCACCAGACCATCAGGCGCGAAGGCCCGAGATCCGTGAACGCGCCAGGATAGGGGTCCGTGACGGCGCGCACCAGGTTGAAGATCTGCCGGGACGTCTGGGTCCAAATGATCTTTCCGTCCTCCGGCTTCCTTCCCGTGAAGTACGTCGCCTTCGAGACGTCCTGCACGGTTTCCTTCGCCGTGCCCGCAAGGAGAGCATCAATCTGGCGGGCGAGCACCCTGCGCGCGCAGGGAAGCACCTTTCTGAAGGCCTGCTCGGCGGTGTCCCTGGGGCCGATGTCGACCCCCTCCTGGTCCACGATGTTGCCGGCGTCGGGCTCCTTCACCATCCGGTGAAGCGTCATCCCGATCCGGGGCTCACCGTGGAGCACCGCCCAGTTGATCGGCGCGCGGCCCCGGTACCGCGGAAGGAGCGAACCGTGCATGTTGAAGGCCCCGAGCGGGGCCATCCCGAGCACCTTCATCCCGATCATGTTCCTGTAATAGACCGAGAGGATGAGGTCGGGCTGCATCGCGCAGATCTTCTCCATCCACTCGGGGGTCCCCACCCTCTCCGGCGTGTGGATCGGGATTCCCTTCTCCCTGGCGGCGACCGCCGGGGTCTTGAACCAGATCTTCTCGTTCGGGTTGTCCTCGTGCGTAATGAGCGCGATGACATTGTCGCCGCGCTCCAGGAGCAGGGAGAGGCACTCGTAGCCGACCTCGCTGTAGCCGAAGAACAGGATCCGGGGCGCGGGCATGGGCCTATTCGGCGGCCTCGTACACCTGCCGGACGAAGTAGCGCTGGCGGACGCGGACGACCTGGTAGGTGCGGCCCACGTACTCGCCGATGAGGCCGATGCCGACCATCGTGACGCTGATCAGGAAGAATAGGATGCCGAAGAGGGTGAAGAGGCCGCCCTCCTCCGGGCCCAGGATCAGGCGGCGGAGCGCCAGGATGATCATCAGCAGGAAACTCCCCGCCGCGCACGCCATGGAGATCATCGTGAAGATCTGGAGCGGCGCCAGGGAGAAACCCGTGATCAGGTCGAAGTTGAGCCGGATCAGACTGTAGAGGGAGTAGTTGGAGACGCCCGCGTGGCGCTCCTCGTGCTTCACGCCCACCTCGGTCGGGTTGCCGGAGAAGCTGTAGGCCAAAGCCGGGATGAAGGTGTTGTTCGCGCCGCTCCGGACGATCGCATCGATGATCGGCCGCTTGTAGGCGCGGAGCATGCAGCCCTGGTCCGTCATCTCGATCGAGGTGGTGCTCTTCCTGACTCCGTTGATGATCCGGGACGCCACCGTCCTGAAGAGGCTGTCCTTCCGGTTCAGACGGTAGCCTCCCACGTAGTCGTGTCCCGCGTCGATCAGCGCCAGGAGCTTCGGGATCTCCTCCGGAGGGTTCTGGAGGTCGGCGTCCAAGGTCACGATCACCTGGCCCTTGACTCGCTCGAACGCCGCCATGATCGCCATGTGCTGGCCGTAGTTGGCGTTAAAGTCGACGACACGGGTCACGTCGGGGCGCTTCTCGTACTGCGCCTTCAGGAGCTCGAGCGAGGTGTCGGCACTCCCGTCGTTGGTGAAGATGACCTCGTACTTCCGGCCGACCGCGTCGAGCACCGGGTAGAGCCGGGAGAAGAGGAGCGGCAGGTTCAGCGCCTCGTTGTAGACCGGGATGACGACGGAAAGATCGGGTGCCGTGCTCATGGGGTGCGGTGGGTTTCGAGGACCAAGGCGAGCGTGCGGACGACGCGCGAGACGTCGTCCCTGGTCATGGCGGGGAACAGCGGGAGGGTGAGGATGTTGCGGCCGGCGTACTCCGCGTTCGGGTAGTCGCCCTCCTTCCAGCCCATCTTCCTGTAGAGCTTGAAGAGGTGAATCGCCGGGTAGTGGACGCCCGAGCCGATGCCCTCGGCGTGGAGCGCCTCCATGACCCCGGCCCGCTTCAGGGCCAGCCGGGCCTCGGGGAGCATCACCTGGAACATGTGCCAGTTCGTGTCGGTGAAGTTCGCGACGGGAAGGCCGACGCCAAGCGCCGCGACCGACGGCGCCGCGAATTCCTCAAAGTAGGCGCGGACGAGCTCATGGCGCTTCGCCGTGAACTCGGCCAGGTGGGGCAGCTGCCCCAGGCCGATCCGGGCCGCCACGTCCGTCAGGTTGTACTTCCCCCCCACGAGCTCGACCTCCATGCCGTCAAAACCCGTGCGGACAACGCCCTGCAGCCGGTACTGCTCGGCGAGCTTCGCCTCGCGGTCGTTATTGAGGACGAGGCATCCGCCCTCGGTGGTCGTGATGTTCTTGTTCGCGTGGAAGCTGAAGGAGACAAAGTCGCCCAGGGCGCCTATCTTCCTGCCCTTCCAGGTGCTGCCGAAGGACTGCGCGGCGTCCTCGATCACCCGGAGCTTGTGCCGGGATGCGATGGCGTAGAGCCGGTCGCGGTCGACGGGAAGCCCAGAGAGGTCGACCGGGATGATGGCCCGGGTCTTCGGTGTGATCGCCTGCTCGACCTTCTCGAGGTCGATGAGCCGCGTCACCGGGTCGACGTCCACAAAGACGGGCCTCGCCCCCACCTCGAGGACCACGTTGCTTGTGGCCACCCAAGTAAGCGGCGTTGTGATGACCTCGTCGCCCGGGCCTATCCCGGCGATCCGGAGCGCGATCTCCATCGTGCACGTGCCCGAGTTGAACGCCCTGACCGGCCGGCCGCCAAAGTACTCGGAAAGCTTTGCCTCGAACGCCTTCACCTGCGGACCGGAGGTGATCCATCCCGAGCGCAGGACCTCGGCGACACCGGCAATGGTGGCATCGTCAATCGTCGGCCGGGTGAACGGCAGGTAGGGCGCCGCCGGCTTCGGCTCTGATGAGGTTGAGGGCGAGGGCATTGCGGGAGTCATTCTGGGGCCTGACAGCCAATCCTCAAGGCTGGTTGCTGAAAAGATAGTGGTGGGGCCCGGTCGCCAGGAGGTGGTAGTGGAAGGAGGGGTCGGAGAAGAGCTCGGCGGCGTCCCGGATCCGGGCCACCGCGATGACCCTCCCGGGCCCCTCCCACTGCCTGCGGAAATCGGGGTCGTCGATGAACCGCGCGGCCTTTTCGGCGGGATCCAAGAACTGCAGCTCAAGCTCGTCCGTGTAGTGGACGAGGCCCACAACGTTGCCGGAATAATACGTGAAGTCGTGGAAGAACCCGTGGTAGCAGTAGACCCGGTCCCCGGGCCGGGCGATCCTGCGCACCGTCTGGGCCAGGTCCTTCGTGCTGCGGATGTCGATGATCGGCATCGCGAAGAGAAGGACCCCGACCAGGACGACGAGCGTGCCGGCCATCGCCATCACGGCGCCCCGCGCGGCGGCGGCGCCCCTCTGGATCATGGCCCGGAGCGCCCCGGCCACGAGGATCGCGGCCAGCACGAAGGCGTAGGGCCTGAGCTCCGCGGCCTGCGCCGCATCGCGGATGAGCCCGGGCTTTAGCACTGCGATGCAGAGCGCTGCAGCCAGGAGCCCGCAAAGAAAACCGAAGACCCGGAGACCCGTCTTCATCCGCGCGAAGGCGTTTTCGGACTCGAAGGTCGCCGCGAGCCAGCGCCCCACGACCACCGCAAGCGCGGGGAAGATCGGGAGGATGTAGGGGATCAGCTTGCTCTTGGAATAGCTGAAGAAGAGGAAGATGAAGCCGGCCCAGATCGCGAGAAACCAGGCCTCCGCGTGCTCCCTGCGCCGGGCCCAGCCGCCCGCGAGGGACTCACGGAAGGCCGACCAGAGGAAGCCCGTCCACGGGAAGAAGCCGAGGATCACGATCGGGACGAACCACCAGAAGGGCTCAAACCTGCCGTGGCTCTTGTCGGAGTACCTCTGGAAGTGCTCATAGATGAGGTAGAAGTGGGCCCATCCCGGATTGCGGCCCGAGATGAGGAAGTGCCAGGGCGCCGCGATCGCCAGGAAGATCATGACGCCGCTCGGCAGGTACAGGGGCCAGAGCCTGCGCCACTGACCGAGGAGGAGCACCCACAGGAACATGACCGCGCCCGTGACGAGGAATCCCATGAGGCCCTTGGTGAGGGTCGCGAGCGCGGCGCTCGCGTACAGCCCGTAGAAGAGCCACCGGCGGAGCCTTCCGGGCTCCTCCCTCATCCCGAGGATGAAGCAGAAGAGGGTCGTGCTCATGAGGACCGAGACCGCCATGTCGAGCGTCACGATGTGGCCGAGCGCGAGGAAGAGGAGCGAGGTACCGAGCACGAGCGCCGACCAGAAGCCCGCCTCCCGCCCGAACATCCGTCGTCCCGCGGCGTAGGCCGCGAGGATGCCCACGATGCCGAAAAGCGCGGGCGCCAGCCGGACGGACCACTCGCTCGGGCCAAAGAGGGTCTCGCAGGCCGCGACCGCCCAGTACATGAGCGGGGGCTTCTCAAAATAGGGGACGCCGTTCAGGCGGGGCGTCACCCAGTCCCCGGAGGCCACCATCTCGCGGGGGACCTCGGCGTAGCGGCCCTCGTCGGGGTTGAGGAGCGGCGCGCTCCCGAGCCGCCAGGCGAAGAGCGCGCCAAAAAGGACCGCCAGGAGGAGGAGGTCGTGCCCCCAGGATTTCTCGCCGGGGGTCGGGTTCGGGGCCGAAGGACTCACGTGGAGGGCCTACGGGCAATGCCGATCCCACGCAAGTCTCTGTGCCGAAGCGCTGTGCCCCCTGTTTCCGGGTACCGTGATCAGCCGCCCTTGGGCGGTTCCCAGAGCTCCACCCGGTTGCCCTCCCCGTCCTTGATCCATGCGAATTTGCCGAAATCCGACGCCTCGATCCCCTTCGGGTCGATCCAGACGCCCTCCTTCTTCAGGAGCCCGAGCACCTTCTTAAGGTTGGCGACGCGGTAGTTGATCATGTGGCCCTGCTTGCCACGGCCGAAGTGCGTGGTGTCGGCTTCGAACGGGCTCCAGGCGGTCGAACCCGTCCTCTTCGGGTCAGCGGCGTCGCGCCACCGGAAGGCGAGGCCACCCCACGACTCGACGGGCAGCCCGAGATGCTTCTTGTACCACAGGCCGAGCTTGGAGGGATTCCTGGCCTTGAAGAAGATCCCGCCCAGCCCCGTCACGCGTGATTTTTTCATGCGCCGAAATAGATCACAAGGCCGGCCAAAACACAGGAACAAAACGTGCCTAGGATACCGGGTTTCCCGGGCTCGGGGCGTTCGGGCAAGTCCAGGCTTCCCGCCCTTGGCGATTCTCATTGCCCGCCGAAATGGGGGCCGTTCGAATCCGGGTCCACCGATGGCCAAACTGCGGGTCAACTGCTTTTCCCTTTCGCTCGACGGCTACGGCGCCGGGCCGAACCAGGACCTCCAGAATCCGCTCGGGGTCGGGGGCATGGCGGTGCACGAATGGGTGTTCCCCACCCGGACCTTCCGGCAGATGCACGGGCAGGAGGGGGGCGAATCCGGCGTCGACGACGATTTCGTGGCGCGGGGATTTGCCGGCGTCGGGGCCTGGATCCTCGGCCGCAACATGTTCGGACCCGTCAGGGGGTCATGGGCCGACGGGGCCTGGAAGGGCTGGTGGGGCGACAACCCCCCGTACCACACGCCTGTGTTTGTGCTCACTCATCATCCGCGGGCGCCGCTCGAGATGGCGGGCGGGACGACATTTCATTTTGTCACGGACGGGATCCATGCGGCCCTCAAGCAGGCGACCGAAGCCGCCGGGGGCCTGGATGTTCGGGTGGGGGGAGGCGTCGCCACCATCCGCCAGTACCTGTCGCTCGGGCTGATCGACGAGCTTCACCTGGCAGTCTCGCCCGCCCTGCTTGGCTCGGGCGAGGCGCTCCTCGCCGGCATCGACCTTCCCAAGCTCGGCTACCGATGCGCCGAGCACGTCCCGACCGCACGCGCCACCCACGTCGTCCTGGCAAGGCCGTAGGCGGCGCCCGCCTATCGGCCCGAGGCGATCGCCCGGAGCCCCTCCAGGTTGCCCGCCAGGACAGTCTCGATGTCCCGGCCCTCCGTGTGCCCAAGGATGCCGATCGGCCCGTCGTAGCCCGAGGCCTTGAGTGTCGCGATCAGCCCCCGCTCGAGCGTTCCCTTCCCGAGCGTGATGATCTCCGAGTCCGTCGAGCCCGGGTGGAGCCCGTTCAGGTTCACGGCGCGCAGGTACGGGAGCATGCGGGGCAGGAGCTTCGCGAAGCCGTCCACCTGCCCCTCGGCATGGTGGAGGTTGTAGACGATCCCGAGCCCCTGCTCCCCGACGGCCCTGATGATCCTGATCTCGTTGTCGGGCTCCCCGAACCACGAGCCATGGTTGTAGAGCGCCACGGTACTCCCGGTGACGAGCGCCTGCTCGCGCAGGTAGGACACCATGGCGGCGCCCTTGGCAACCCGCTCGGCGTCGGTCATGCCCTCGAAGAAGTTGGCGTCGAAGCCGACCCAATACTCGACCGAGAGCTTGGCCGCTATCACGGCGTCGATGACGGCGCGGTTCGCCGGGCCGAGGTGCCCCGGCTGGTCTGTCTTGTTGTCGACCCAGAGCCACACCCCGCGCATCTGGATCCCGGCGTCGCGGGCGGCCCTGATTTCCTCCGGAAGGTCCTTCAGGTGCCTCTGGCGCCAGTCCCAGACGTACTGTGTGAACCCGAGGCGCCTGAGCATGGCCATCCGCTCCACGGGCGTGCGGTTCATGGCGTCGTAGGGCACGATGCACCAGGCCAGAAGGTTCGTCGCCGCGAACAGCGATTCATGCCCACGGATGCGGAGCGCGTACGCGAACTTCCCGGGGGGCGCCGGCGGCAGATGGACCACGACCCCGTCGAGGCCGTTCTCCCAGGAAAGTTTCGCGTCGGACCCCACGAGTTCCACGTTCGCCGCCGCGGTCAGGGAACGGATGCGGACCGCGCCGTCCGCGGGCCAGCCCATGAGGATCGCGTAGAGCGTGTCGCCCTTCGTCGTGAAGCGGATGTCCGCCGCCGTGAAGGGCTGTTTCTGCTGCTTGAAGTCGCCGCCCGCCACCACGGTCGGTCCCTCGCCGTAGATCTTCCAGGGCCTCGTCCCGTAGATCGCCTCCCCGTTCTGGTGGAGCCAGGCGCCAACGTCCGTAAGTTCCGCCCTCTGGTCCTCGGGGAGCGTGCCGTCGGGTCTCAGGCTCACGTTGAGAAGCAGGTTGCCGTTCTTGCTCACGATGTCAGCAAGGTTGTGCACCACGACCTCCGCGCTCAGCTCGAGCGGCATCGCGTCGATGAACCAGTTGTTGTTGAGCGAGGTGTCCGTCTGCCACGGGTAGGGCCTAAGGCGGTCGCTCTGCCCCTTCTCGATGTCCAAGACCACGGCGCTCTCGTCGGGGACCGTACCCGGTCCCCAGACCTTGATGTTGAGGACCGGGGACGGGGTCACGCGGTAGAAGTACGAGGCGATCCTCTGGCCATAGTCCCCGAGGGGCATCGGCGAGTCGAAGTAGAGCAGGTCGGGGTGGTAGTCGTCGATAAGCTGCCGGGTCCTCGCGAACCACTTTTCCTTGTAGGCCGTGCTCGGCTTCTCGTCCGTCGGGTCCGGCGGGTTGGCGTAGCCGCCCCGGTGCGGGGGGCCGTACAGGTCGGCGGGGTCAAGTCCCTCCCACCACTTCCCCTTGCCGTCGGCGAGCGTCAGGTTTCCGTCGTACGGGACGCCCTTCAGGGGTCCGGTCGAGTCGGCCCCCTTGGACGGATTGAACCAGTACCAGGAGCGGTCGGCGTGGGAGGACACGCCGAACCGGAGGCCGTGGCGGTCGGCCGCCCGCTTCCATTCGCCCACGATGTCGCGCTTGGGCCCGAGGCGCACCGAGTTCCAGGGCTGGTACTTCGAGTCGTAGAGGTCGAAGTTGTCGTGGTGCACGGCGACCGGGACCAGGTAGCGCGCGCCAATCTCCTGGAAGAAGGCCGCCAGCGCGTCCGGGTCCCACTTCTCCGCCTTCCAGAGGGGGATCATGTCCTTGAACCCCTGGACCGAGGGGTGTCCAAAGTGCTCCAGGTGGTAGGCGTAGGCGTTGCCCCACTCGGCCCCGTGCTGCAGGTACATCTGCCGGGCGAACCAGCCGTCGTTCGCCTCTGCCGGAAGGCTCTGGACCCCCCAGTGCATGAAGATGCCGAACTTGGCATCCCGGAACCAGGCGGGGGCCTCGTAGCGGCCATGGCCCGCCCCGTCCGATGCCGCCGGCTCGCCCGCGCGGACCGCCGACGAGAGGAGTGCCAAAAGGAGGAGCGGGCGCGCAAGGGGGACGGTCGGGATCATCATGGGGGGATTGCGGCCCCGCACCCGGCGTTCGGGGAAGGGCCCGCTGGGGGGCTTCCGCCGACGCTAGACCCGGGCCGGACCCCGCGTCGAGGGGCCGTTTTAAAATTGTGCCGGGGGCGACCCTGCGGTCGAATCCCCGCCTCATGCCCGCCGCCACCCGAAACTTCTCCTTCATCTGCGGGCAGGACGACTTCCTCGTCGGAAGGATGGGAAGGGAACGGTTCGAGGAGCTGGCGAAGGACACGCCCGACGAGTTCTCGCGCGAGGTTGTGAACGGATTCGCCGCGAACGTGGACGAGGTGGAGACCGCCGTTAACCGCTTCAGGGAGGCCGTCCAGACGGTGCCGATGTTCGGGGGCAAGCGGGTCGTGTGGCTCAAGGACGTGAACTTCCTGGCCGACACCGTGACCGGCAAGTCCGAGACGACGCTCAAGGCAGTCGAGGAGCTTCAGCGCCTGCTCGAGTTGGTGAACCCGGAGGAGACCGCCATCCTCATCACCGCGGCCCCCGTCGACCGCCGGCGCTCCTTCCCCAAGTGGTGCGAGAAGAGCGCCGACTTTGCGCTCGCGGAGGGCGGCGAGGACGCCGAGGGGCTAGCGGGGGTCGTCCAGGCCGAGGCGCGCGCGCTCGGCGTCACGTTCGGCACCGGGGCCCTCGAGCTCCTGCTCGCCAAGGTGGGCGCAAACACGCGACTCCTTGTCGAGGAGGTCCACAAGCTAGCGACCCACGCCTCCCCGTCCACCGTGATCGAGGAGGCGAGCGTCGCGGACCTCTCCCCAAACGCGGCCCAGGGGGACTTCTTTGAGACGGCCGACGCGTTCTTCAGCGGGGACCTGAACTGGACGCTCGCCGCGCTCAAGCGCCACTTCTTCGCCGGCGGCGACGCCCGGCCGGTCCTGGCGGCGCTCGCGACCCTGTGCATGCCCGTCCTCCTCGTCTCAAGCACGACGGTGATGTGCGATGTGATGATGCTCGCGTTCTGGGTGTGGGCGGTTGTCTGTTGGGTGGACGGGATCGA
>CAISPT010000247.1 GCA_903887455.1 uncultured Opitutaceae bacterium
ATCCAACTCCTTCGGTTCCGCGCCATTTCCTATATGGAGAATCTGCCTACGCGCCCCAGATTCTGCGCGGGACTCGCGTTTGCAGCCGACAATAGCGAGAAGTACGAGGGAAATTACCGCAAGGCGCAGGCGGGTGGACACGGCCCGGAACGCTGCAGGGTTGATATAACCATGTCGATCCCAATGGGATGAAACGGGAGAGCCCGGTGAAATTCGACCACGCGCGACGTGGATCGATCCGTTCCCAACAACGGGTTGAAGATTGGTCCAGCTTGAATCCGGTTCCGATTAGCTGGCCAGGCAGCCTACTTCACAAGGGGCGCGATAATTGCCGCAATCAGGTCGGGAGCGTCGGGAGCTTTCTCGAGGTGAGGGAAGACCAGGCCGCCGTTATAGACGACGCGGTGGTTTGAGATGAAGCTTCCCGCATCCACGAGGATCTCGATAGGAGCACCTTTCTTGCCATCGACGATCGCCCGTTTCAGGCGCTCGCCGGAATACTTTCTGCCGTTAATAGCCAAGAGGTCCATGCCTGGGGTGAGTCCCGCTAGGTCCGCCGGCGATCCGGGGATAACATCCATCACATCCCCCTTGTCGTCGTCGAGGGCGAGCCCAAGAGAACTGGTGAGGTCTAAGCCGTGATAGGCCTTTTCGGAGGATTCGACCGCGGTGTTCGTCTTCTCTGTGTAGGCCACCCTGGATCCGACGAGCGCGATCCCTTCGAGGGGTGGGCGGTCGCGCAGGGTGGTTAAACGCTCGGCAAAGAAGGCCGTCCAGTCGTAGGGAAAGATCCGGTTGAGCGCCGCCGTCACGTCAGCCGCCGTGTAGGGGACCACACGCGGCCGTTCACCGGGCACCTTATCCGGGGCAATGGCTCCACCCCCCCCGTCGCCGAAGAACGCGCGGGCGAAGTCGTCGAGGCTGTGTTTGCCGTGTGTTTGAGAGCGGATAATCGCGTCTGCCTCGAGCCAGATCAGTTCGCCTTCATCGTAAAAATCCACCCCACGCCGGCGGGCCGACCAGGAATAGGGGGCGTTATACAGAAGCTGCGCCGCGTCGGCCGTATCCCGGAGGGGCCGCCAGGTGCGCCCCTTGCTTGACGCCATATGGGCGGCGGTCTCCGCAAGGTTATCACGGTACTCCTCGGGCGAAAAAAGACCCGCGCGGGCGGCAAGCACGTTCCCGTAATACTCCGTAAGGCCCTCATAGACCCAGAGCAGGTCAGTCTCCATCGGCTTCTGGTAGTCTGGGCTCAAGAGGCCGGCAGGCCTCCGAAACTTTCCATTCCAACTGTGGAAATACTCGTGGGTCAGCAAACCCGCAAAGGAAGGGAACAGGTCGTCGTCGACCAGTACGCGCTCACCCGCCCGGTCATCGGAGGTCTGGTGATGCTCCACTCCGCTCAAGCCGAAGCGGTTCGATAGCGCGAGAAGGAAGTGGTAGGTCTCGTAGTGCCGAATCCCCATGATTGCTGCGTACTCTCCTGGGATACGATTGAGGGCCAGGGTCCGTGACTTGTTCGGGTAAAGGGCCTCAGGGCTGTCGGCTGCCGCGTCGATGAAGTGGCCTGGCGTCAATCCCGGCGTGAGGTCGAAGCGTTTGAAATAGGCTCCCGAGATTACAGGCTGGTCGATCAGCATTTCGAGGGAGACCGGCTTGTACCGGGTGGTGGCACCCTCGACCGAGTCCACCGCTAGCGAACTGCCGATGCCCCAGCCCTCGGGCACCGTCACGCTCGGCACGACCGTAAGGTCCGCGGCTGCGGAGCCGGCGGGGTAGAGCACGACGACATTCCAGTTTAACACCGCTATCTTGGGCGTGGTGGTCGGGCCTGCACCGTAGTTGCCTTCCGGGGGCGGAAGGTACTCGGTGCGCACCTCGAGGTGTTTTACGCCTGGCGGTACCTCTACGTGCAGGGCGTACATGTTCTCCAGGTCCCTGCGCCAGGCAACCGGGTGGCCCTCCGCCGTGATCCGAATACCCGATAGGTTCGTGACCGGCCCCGTTGGGCCGTGCTCGCCCGGGATCCATTTGGCATAAAGCAGAGTGAGCGGTCCCGTCGAGACTGGTAGCCCGATTGTTGCGTCAATGATCCCTCGCGAGGCGTCCCTGAGATCAGCCTGGACCGTGATGGGCTCCCCTCCGGAGGCGCGACCAACAACGAGCGCCAGAAACAAGGTGATCAGCTCCAAACGGTAGCGCGGATCCCGGGCTCCATTCGACGCGGCCCAGAAAATACGCGATTTCATGGGCGGCAATGAATGACTAAGAGTTGGATATGGTAAAGCTCTGCTTTATAATTCGGATATAGATAAAGGACGTGCCGGATGTAAACTCTCACCGTTACGGAAGATTTGGTGCCTTTTAGAAGGCATCGGAACACCGGGCAGACGGTAAAGCCAGGGTGTCAATTCAACGACTACAGGTGCAAGAGCCGCTGTCTGTTCTTTTGCTCGAGAAACCAGGGCAATGCTCTGATTACCGTTTCCTCAACCACCGCCCGAGATCGTAGTCTAAAGAGCTTAATCTTTTCGGACATCTCGTCTGAGGGTTCAGGTCCATCGCGCGCAGTCATCACGAGGCCTCCATGAAGATCGACTGCACAAAAACCTCTACCGATCATCCAGAGAAACCCTTCAACAAACTCAGTGACTCGCTTTACTGCCTCTGCTTTCGGGAGATTGCCTGCAAGTCGATCGACGTCCTTTTCTTGGTTTAACATTATTACCATCGATAGGCGGTCGATTTCAGAGTCACTCAAGTTGACGAACTCCTGGTAGGTCGCCTCTGACACTTTCTGGAAGGATCCCGACCGGGCAGCGATCTCCTCAAGATGGTCGATGATGTCCCTCTTGCGTTTGGCGCTCATCGGGGGCGGATTTTGCTACACTTCTGCTACACTAGCCCACACACTTATCATAAAAAGCTTAAGAACAACAACTTGTAATTGGAGGCGCGGGTCGGAATTGGCCATAAATCACCGCGATTGCAGGTTCAAAATGACCGATCCCCAAAGGGAACCAAGCGTAAACCGTCATTACCCCTGAACTGCCGGACCTAACTCGTTTGGTGTCCGTTTTGGTGTCCACCTCGCTCGCGCAGAAATCATTTGATTCACCCGCCGCCGGTCGGGAAACGGCCCCAGAGATTTCATCGGCGGAATCTTGACAGTCTCCATTCGTGAGACTTATTGGTGAGACATGAAAACCGCGACTGTCCGGCAGATCCGCAACGCATTTCCAGCCGTGCTAAAGCTCATCCGCAATGGTGAATCAGTCGCTATAACGTCACGGCGCAAGATTGTGGCAACGTTGACACCTCCTAAGATGGTGAAACCGGCGCGGCGCCTGCGCCCCTGGCACGATTTAGATGCACGTAAGGAGATGCTACTTCAGCAACCGATGCTTCCGATATCAGGTGCGGAGATGCTCGCTCAGGATCGTGATCGCTTCTGAGTCTCTGCCCCATGGTTTACGCTGACACATCGTTTTTGTTTTCGATAGTGCTTCACGACGCAAACACGGCTGCGGCCTTAACATACCTTAGGACCCACCCGACAAGCCTCATATTGACGCCTTGGCAGCGATGCGAACTGCGCAATGCTATTCACCTCGCCGTATGGCGTGGTAACTGCGAAGCCAAAGTTGCTGGTCGTGCAATTGAGAAAATTTCCGATGACGTTGTTTCCGGAAATCTCATCGAAACACAGCTCGATTGGCAGGATGTGCTCGTTACTGCCGACAAGCTGAGTGACCGGCACACCGCGGCTCTTGGCGTGCGCACTCTCGATCTAATGCACGTAGCTGCAGCGGTCAGCCTCGGCGCGAAGAATTTTATTACGTGTGATACGCGGCAACTTGCGCTGGCCAAAGTTGTCGGTCTGCATGCTGAAGAGATCTGAAGGCTGCGGATTCTTGCAGTTGCACATTTTAGCGTTAGCGCGGGGTCGCCCCATGCGGCTGCCGGCTCCGTCGGGGCACCCTCTGCGGCTTAGTCTGAATCGGGTCCTCATGGTTGTTGGCGCAACCGCGAGGATAGATGAAAACGATCCCGGGGAGTTAATCCCGGATTTCCCAGATTGGCATGATGACTGCTGACAATAATGCTGCGTAACCGTATAATGGGGAATGGTATAGAAACGCAT
>CAISPT010000248.1 GCA_903887455.1 uncultured Opitutaceae bacterium
CCGTGCTGATTACCCCCCTGGTGAGCTCCTGGGTCGCCCGCCTCGTGATGCAATGAACGCCCTGCCCTGCACGATCTACGTCTCCTTCACGGGCGCGCTCCTGGCCCTCACCGTCGGCCGGCGCTCAGCCGGCCTTTCACGGGTGATCGCCCTGGTGAGCGCGCTGACGGCCTGGGCGATCGCCCTGTATGCCGCGGTCCACTTCGTGCCGGACGCCACGGGCCCGGTGTCGCTGGTCGATGCCTCCTGGATACCGCAGATGGGAATCCGGTACCACCTTGCAGCCGACGGCATCAGCCTGACGCTCGTGGTCCTGACCGGACTTGCGGCTACCGCAGGGGTCCTCTTCTCGTGGAACATCGAGGAGCGGACGGGTGAGTTCTTCGCCTTCTTCCTGGCGCTCATCGGCGGCGTCTACGGGGTCTTTCTCAGCGCCGACGCCTTCCTTTTCTTCGTCTTCTACGAGATCGCGATTGTGCCGAAGTACTTCCTGATCGCGATCTGGGGGTCCACGAACCGGGAGTACGGGGCGATGAAGCTCGTTCTCTACTCCTTTGCCGGAAGCGCACTCGTGCTCGCGGGCCTTCTCTGGGCCTATGCGGCGGGCGGGGCCCACAGCTTCGGCGTTGAGGACCTCGCGAGGGCCGCGGCGGGCTTCTCGCGGGTCCAGCAGGTTGGCATGTTCGGCCTGGTCTTCCTCGGTTTCGCCGTGCTCGCCGGCATGTTCCCGTTCCACACCTGGGCGCCCACCGGCCATGTCGCCGCACCGACCGCGGCCTCGATGCTGCTGGCCGGCGTCGTCATGAAGCTGGGCGCCTACGGCTGCTTGCGCGTGGCGATGCCCCTCTTCCCTGTGGGTTTCGTCTTCTGGCAGCCCATGCTCGCCTGGCTTGCGGTGATCGGGATCATCTACGCGGGCCTCGTCGCCCTGGTCCAGGACGACTTCAAGTTTGTGATTGGATACTCGAGCGTGAGTCACATGGGCTTTGTCCTTCTCGGCCTGGCGGCCGCCAACGCGCGCGCGGTGAGCGGCGCCGTGCTCCAGATGTTCTCCCACGGCGTGATCGCGGGCCTTCTCTTCGCGGTGGTCGGGCGTATGGTCTACGAGAGGACGCACACCCGAAAGCTGGCTGAGCTCCGCGCCATGGCCCTCTACCAACGCCTGCCGTTCGCCGCCACGGTGTTCGTCTTGGCGGGACTTGCATCGATGGGCATGCCTGGCTTCAGCGGATTTCCGGCCGAGCTCACCATCCTGATTGGCACTTGGAAGGCGGCCCCGTGGGCGGCCGCCATGGCCGCCCTGGGGGTCCTGGTCGCCGCAGCCTTCACGCTCCGGGTGATCCAGGTCTCCTTCTTTGGGCAGACGGCATCGGCGGCAGCTCCGTTGCCGCCCCTTGCTCCGATTACCTGGCCCGAGAAGGTAGGCGCCGCGCTCCTGCTGGGAGCGACGGTCCTCATCGGTCTTAAGCCCGACCTTCTCCTTGAAATGATCCGTCCCGCGCTCCAGGAGCCCTTCTTCCAGGCCGTCCTCAGGGGAGGTGCCTCGTGAGCCACGACTACGCGACCCTCTTCCAGTCGCTGCGGCCCGAATTGGTGCTCGTTCTCGGCGCGTTGGCCGTACTTGGCCTCGACCTGTCGGTCCTGCGCCGCTTGACGGTTGCCCGCCGACTCCAGGTCGCCATAGCAGTGGGAGCCCTCGCGGTCGGGATAGCAGGAATCGCGGCAAGCGGCGGACCCCGGGGGTCCGTGTTCGACGGTGCGCTTATCTTTGATCCCCTTGCCGTCGCCACGCGGATGGGCGTCCTCGGGCTCACGCTGATCGCACTCGGGACCGTCTCGGCAGCCCGGGGCGTCCGCCACGGGGCCGAATACGTGGCTGTGATGCTATTCGCAGCCTCAGGCTTCACCCTAATGGCGGCGACCCAGCAGCTCCTTGTCGCCTTCCTTGCGCTCGAGCTCGCGAGCCTCTCGCTCTACATCCTGGCCGGCTTCGACAAGACCCGCCCCGAGGCGGCCGAGGCCGGGCTTAAATACTTCCTTTTCGGGGGCATGGCCGCAGCCTTCCTACTCTTCGGGTTCAGCCTGGTCTACGGCCTGACTGGAAGCATCGAGCTGCCGGAGATCGCTTCGCGCCTGTCGGCGGCGGCACCGGGCCCGCTCCTCACCGTGGCGCTTGTGATGGTTCTTGTGGCCTTTGGATTCAAGGCGGCGGCCGCCCCGTTCCACCTGTGGGCCCCGGATGTCTACGAGGGCGCGGCAACGGGAGCGGCCTCCCTGATTGCCTCGGCCTCGAAGCTTGCCGGTTTCACGTTCTTCACCCGCCTCCTCTGGACCGGCTTCTTCTCGGTGGCGGGCAACGCTTCTGCCGTCCCGATCGCGCCAGGATGGGTTCCGGCGCTCGCGGCAGTGGCCGGCATCTCCATGCTCGTCGGCAACTTCGGGGCCCTCGCCCAGCAGAATCTCCGAAGGCTCCTGGCCTATTCGGCGATCGCGCACTCGGGAGCCCTGCTCCTCGGCGTCATCGCCGCAGGGGACTACGGCGTCGGCCCCCTGTACTATTACGCCGCCACCTATGGTATCGCCGCCGCGGGTGCCTTCGCCGTGATTGCCGTGGTCGAGGCCAACGGGCCCTGCCAGAAGATCACGGACCTGGCGGGCCTCTACCGCCGCTCGCCGTTCCTCGCGGGCTGCCTTTCGGTCTTTATCCTCTCCCTAGCCGGTATCCCGCCATTGGCGGGCTTTTTCGGGAAGTTCACTGTCTTTGCGTCCGCGCTTCGCCTGGGCGGCC
>CAISPT010000249.1 GCA_903887455.1 uncultured Opitutaceae bacterium
CCCTACGAGACCTACAAGAAGCCCGAGATCATGAAGCAGCTGCTCCGGGGCCTGGCGACCCGCAGGGCGCCCTCCTGGCTCAATTTCTGGGAGAACATGCTCGGGGCCGGGTTTGCCTGCGTCTACGCCCGCAGCTTCCGGGCGAACCCGCCCGGGCTTGTGCACGCCGCCTGGAGCGGGGCGCCGGCCACGGCCGCGTGGCTGTTCTGGCGGATGGACGGCCACCGCTTCTCTGCAGGCGCCCACGCCTACGACGTCTTCGAGCACGGGGGCGACTGGTGGCTCATGGAGAAGCTTGAGCACGCGGTCCTGATCCATACCTCAACCGAGCTCGCCCGCCAGGCGCTCCTCGCACGGGGGATCGCGCCCGACAAGGTCGTGTGCATCCGAAGCGGCCTTGAGCGCCTGCCGACGCTTAAGCCGCTCCATGCCTCCCGCGCGCCGCTCCACGTGCTCTCGGTGGCGCGCCTCGTGGAAAAGAAGGGGCTCGACCGCCAGCTCAGGATCTACGCCGCCCTCAGGTCCGCCGGGGTCGCGTTCGAGGCCCGGATCGTGGGCGACGGTCCCCTCCGCCAGAAGCTCGAGAAATTGGCCGGCCACCTCGGTCTCGCCGACACCGTCACCTTCGTCGGGCAGGTGCCCCCGCACGAGGTCTGGGGCCACCTGGACTGGGCGGACGTCCTCCTGCACACGGGGGTCGTGGCGCCGAGCGGCGACCAGGACGGGCTCCCGAACGTGATCGGGGAGGCGATGGCCTCGGGCGTTCCCGTCGTCACCTCGCCGACCGCCGGCACCACGGAGGCCGTGGCGGACGGTGTCACAGGGATTGTGCTCCCGGTCGACCAGCCCGAGGCCTGGGTCTCGGCGCTCAGGCGGCTCTCCCTGGACGATCCCTACTGCGAGGCGCTCCGCCGGGCGGCCCGCGCGTGGATCGAGGAAAACTTCGACGTCCGCGTGAACACGGACAAGCTCCTGAAGCGGATGGAGACTGCGGCAAAGGGATGATCCTCTTCGACACCACGAGCGCCTCCAATTGGAAGCACGCCTCCGGGCTGGCCCGGGTGAGCCGGCGCCTCCGGGAGGAACTCGGGCCCCGGTGCCGGGCGCTAGCCTGGCCGGAGATCGCCGCCGCGGCCAAGACGGGGGACTGGATCCTGACGCCGGAGCTGTTCTCGGACGCCGAGCGTCCCGGGTTCGCCGCCTTCCTCGGCAAGCGCCCGTGCCGGATTGCCGCCATCTACCACGACTCGATCCCGATGAAGCACCCGGCGATTACCTGGCCGAAAAGCGTGGAGCGCCACCCGGGCTACGTGAAGTTGCTGTCGCAATTTGACCGGGTGTGGGCCGTCTCCCACGCGAGCCGCGAGGAACTCCTGGGCATCTGGGCCTGGCAGGGCGTCGCTCACCCACCACCGGTCGACGTGCTCCCGCTCGGGGCGGACTGGCCGGACTTCCCGCGCGCCCGGGGCGGCGCGCCGGAGTCGGGACGGGTGCGGAAGATCGTCGCCACCGGGATCATCGAGCCCCGGAAGAACCAGACGGTCCTCCTCGACGCCTGCACCGAACTCCGGAAAGAGGGTGTGGAGGTCGAGCTTCACCTCGTGGGCCGCGTGAACCCGCACTTTGGAAAGCCGATCGCCCGCCGGCTGAAGGCCCTCATGTCCGGATGGCCGGGGCTTCGCCACCATGCGACCCTGGGAGACGCGGGGCTTGCAGCGCTCCTTCGCTCCGCGCGGGCGACGGCATTCCCGTCGCTCGCCGAGGGCTGCGGGCTCCCGCTCCTCGAGTCGCTCTGGATGGGGATACCCTGCCTCTGCAGCGATATTGCCCCGCTAAAGGAGAACGCTGCCGGGGGAGGGTGCCTCGTGGTCGAGGGCAACTCTGTTCAGGGCTGGACGGACGCGCTCCGCCGCATCCTGACTGACGACACGCTTCACCGGAAATTGGTCGCGGAGGCGGGGAGCCGGTCGATTCCCACGTGGAGCGAGGCGGCCGCCATTTTGGCGGATGAGCTCGCGGAGATTTAGAAGGGGCTATCACCCCGCAATTGTGAGCCGCAAGCGATCTGCTCAAAATAGATTCGGTACATCAACCGGCTGAACCTCAAAACGCATCTATGGACGACGCGGACGGTGTCTCAATGCGGTTCAAGGCTTTGCGGCTGGTATTAGCTGTCGTCCTTAACGTTGTTCTCCCCGCCACGCTCGCTTGGACGTGTGTGTGGATTGCAAGTTCACACAAAGTGGACGGACGTCCACATTCGCTGGTCGAGGAACCGGACAAGTATGGGCCAGTTACCCTAAGACTTAAGCTGCCGGGAACCGCTGGTGAGATTCCGGAGCCACTGTTAGTCATAGGCAGACCGGGAAGGGCTGCGTTGGTGTACATTAGGCTTCTAAAGCAGGCCCGAGCCAAGGTCGGCGTGGAGTTTTGGGGGCAGGCAGCCTTTGAAAGCAGCGATTTTGGCCTGCCTGCGGCCGATGCGGTGATCGAGGTGACTTGTTGGTTGCCGGGTTTCTTTCCAAGGGAGGGCGATTTGTACTGGGGACAGCTTTCCCCTCGGATTCAGGCGATTCGAAGATCGGGCTACCAGATCGCGGTAAATGGTGTGGTCCGATTGAGCGGACCGGTCTCCTACGAGCAGCCTAAACATGAGC
>CAISPT010000250.1 GCA_903887455.1 uncultured Opitutaceae bacterium
GCCGCGATCCTCTGTATCGCCGGCTACTCGATCAACGAGACCGTCGTCGTCTTCGACCGCATCCGCGAGGAGTTGAAGCTCAACCCCTCGGGCTCGCTGCGGGACATCGTGAACTCCGCCATCAACAAGGTGTTCGCCCGCACGATCATGACGTCGTCGACCACCTTCCTTGCGGCCCTCTCGCTCTTCCTCTTCGGCAGCGGCGTCCTTCGCGACATCTCCTTCACCTTCCTCGTGGGCATCGTGACCAGCACGTTCTCCGCGATCTTCGTGGCCGCCCAGGTCTTCTACTGGTGGCACAAGGGAGACAGGAAGCACGTCGAGGCCCACTCCGACGTGGCGCCGAAGTACGAGTGGACCGGCTCAAGCAAGGCCTCGCACTAAGCCCAGGCCACCGGCCCCATGCTTTGGGTCCACAAGGCGATCTCGGCCGGCGAGGCCGAGCAGCTGGGTAGGGGTGCGGGCGTTGGGCCCGTGCTTGCGGAGCTCCTTGTCCGGGCGGGATTCCGCGACCCGGCGGTGGCCGCCGAATTCCTGAAGCCCGACCTTTCCCGGCTCGAGGACCCGTTCCTGGTGGCCAACGTCGTGCCCGCGGTGGAGCGCCTTAAGGTCGCGATCGCCGGGCGCCAGCGGGTGATCGTCCTCGGCGACTACGACGTCGACGGGGTGAGCAGCACCGCCCTCCTGGTGCTCGTCCTTCGCCGGTTCGGCCTGGACCCGACGTTCGTCGTCCCGAGGCGCTCGGAGGACGGCTACGGGCTGTCGCGGAGCGCGATCGACCGGGCGCTCGAGGTCGGCCGTCCCGACCTCTTCATCGCGCTCGACTGCGGCACGAACTCCCACGACGAGGTGGCCTATCTGGTGGGGCAGGGGATCGACGTCCTGGTGGTCGACCACCACCGCTCCAAGGAGAAGGCGCTCGACCGGGGTCTCCTCATCAACCCCCATGTGACCGGCGCCGACGGGTCTTCCGCGCAGCCCGCTTGGCAGCACCTGTGCACCGTGGGTCTCGTCTTCAAGCTCATGCACGGGCTCTTGAAGCAGCTTAGGATCGAGAACCACCCTGTCGCCGCGCGGGTCAAGCTCCGGGACCACTTGGACCTGGTGGCGATGGGGACAATCGCCGACCTAGTGCCGCTCCTCGGAGAGAACAGGATACTGGCGAAGACGGGCCTGAGGATACTCCAGGAGACTGCCAGGCCCGGGATTAGGGCCCTCATGGAGGTCTCTGGGATTACGAACACCCAGATGATCCAGCCCGTGGACATCTCCTTCCGGCTGGGGCCGAGGATCAATGCCTCCGGCCGGCTCGCCGACGCGGCCCTCTCGGTGGAGCTGCTCCTCACGGAGGACCCCGTCTTCGCGCGGGAGACTGCCCAGCAGCTCGACCAGTTCAACCGCGAGCGCCAGGACATCGAACGCAAGATCACCGAGGAGGCTGAGCGGATGATCGAGGAGAACTACGCGGCGGACGCGGGCATCGTGCTCTTCAGCGAGGCCTGGCACCCGGGGGTCGTGGGCATCGTCGCCGGAAGGGTGACGCGGATGTACAACCGCCCCTGCATCGTCCTCGGCAATGAGGGCGACCTGGCAAAGGGGTCGGGCCGGAGCGTCGACGGCATCAACCTGGTGGAAATCCTCTCGCGATGCCCCGAGGGCCTGGCGAGCTGGGGTGGGCACCCGATGGCCGTGGGCGTCTCGCTCCCCAAGGTGGAGCTCGAGGGTTTCCGAGCCCGCTTCGCTAAGACCGTCCGTGACCAGGTGGGATCGGGCGTTGCCGAGGCGCAGCTCGCGATCTCGGCCTGGCTCACGCCCGAGCAGATCAACGAGGGGCTCATGGACGAGCTCGAGACGCTCCATCCCTACGGCCAAGGCAACCCCGAGCCGGTCTTCGGCCTGTCCCGGGTTGTGCTTCGCCGGCGGCCTGAGGTCTTCAAGTTCCGGCACTTCCGTTTCTGGCTCGAGGACGGACGGGGCCGCTCGATCGGCGGGGTGGCCTGGAAGATGGCCGAACGCGTTCCGCCTGTGGGTGTTCCGCTCGACCTGGCGGTGGAGCTCAACTGGAATTTCTTCAACGACCGCAAGATGCTGCAGCTCGAGCTGGTCGACTGGCGCACGGCCTCCTAGCGCCTCAATTCGCACTTGCGATGAGGGGCGCGGCCTGCTCTTTTGACGGACTCTACACGCACCCGTAGCTCAATTGGATAGAGCATCTGACTACGGATCAGAAGGTTTGGGGTTCGACTCCCTACGGGTGCGCCACTTTCCGGGTCTGGCCAATAGACTTAAGTTCGGACACCTTCCTTTCGACGAAGGCGCGGCGGCTCGTTCCTGCGATTTCTTTTGTCCAGCGAGCAATCTCTGACCAGCGAAAGGATCGTGGAACCTCGATTTCAGGCAGGCTTGCGAATAGCCGCAGCCGCGTTGGGCTAAGGTAAAGGAGGTCGAACAGGGCTTTTTCGGCTGTTGCAAGCTTCGTTCCGTCTTCAGCGACCTTGTACCCCCCGAACAGCGCTGATGGCATATGGTGCAAAGACACCGTGCCGGATGGTGTCTTCACACGGACGGCGCGCCCAAGTGTAACGGCATAGAGTATTTCAGGCACTTGCTCAATTAGGCCGTGCCTGAAAAGCGCCGATTGCAACGAGACGTAGGCGGGTGAGGGCGCCGACACTTGCTCCGCAAGCGATTCGCGGTTGGGGTTCATTCCCAAGGACCACCGGCCGCGTTTCACCCGCCGTACGAAACCGCGGCTTGCGAGGCGAGAAAGCAGCATCGAGGCGTTTGCAGGGCTAACGCGCAAAAGCGCCGAGATATCCCGCGTCTCAAACCACGGGACTCCGAGTTTCTGTATGCTTTGCAAAGCTTCAGGCTGATTCATGGCTGACGCTCCTCCAGGGCCCTGACCACCTCGTGCTGCAGCGCCTCCCACACCCGGCGCGTGCCGTAGTAGTCCTGGAATTCGGCTCCGAGGTAAGCCAAGACTTGCCCTGAAAATTCGTCGAAGCCGATTCGCATGGCATTTTCAATGGCTTGGGGAACCCCCGCTGCCACATTGGCCGGCAGCTTCTCCTTTCCGGCACCGCCGTCGAGAAGCAGCTTCAAGTCGAAGATATCGCGGGCTTGTGTCGCCATCCGTAGGCTGAGTGCTCCGATTTTCTGTCGAAATGCCGCTTCGCGCGAATAGTGCTGCGCAAGTATGGGATAAAGCTCGTAGGTGCGCACGAGTTCCGCATCCACCGGTTCAAGGAGATAGCCATCGTCTAGACCGTGGCGGCGGGAAAATTCTATTTTTGTTGGGATTGCCGGTCCCCCTGCAACACGGATACCGACCTTCCAACGTTGCGTCGTATCGGTTTGTTTCGCCGCTTTAACGTGTTCAATATCGATTGCTTTAACACGGAGGGACTGCGCAAAAGGGGTCGAGGCCAGTATCGTGTCGACGTTCTTGGTGAGGGTCGTAGTGGCCATCGTTCGAATGTCGAGGTCGAGGTCTTCCGAATATCGAATGCTTCGGCAAAAAAAGCGGAGATTGCCGCCCCCCTTTATGGCGAACAAAGCCTTGTCCACACGGCGCCCCAAATGGGCGACGAACACGAGATGGAACAGCTCGATTGCCTGACGTTCGGTCCACATGCCGAAAGGTTATTTGATAAAGACGAGCAATCAACACTAATGTTAATTACAGGCATCGGCTAAGTCCCATCGCATGCCCATGAGTTCGGCCTAATTTGTGCCCCAAATTACTGCGCCAGCGGAAATAACTCCCTACAGGTGCGCCACTTATTGCCCGCGGCCCCCTGGACGGACCTACGGGTGCAGGTAGGGCTCCACCGGCCGGAAACCCGGCAGCTGGCAGGCCTGCTCACGGAGGCTGGGTTCGGCGAAAAGGTAAGCCGCGTAGCCCCCAAAGCCGCTGCCGCAGTATTTGCACGCCAGGGGCTCGAGCCCCGGCACCTTTTCATCCACCAGAGGATCCCCCAAAAGGGGCTCCATGCCCTCGCTTAACTGGACGGCGTAGGACTGCCGGACGGCGGAGGCCAGGTCCAGGAGGCTTGACGACCAGACGGCGTTTCGGGCGGTGAGTCCCGCCCGGAAGATCGCGTCATAGTCCCGGGTTCCCTCGACCAAGGAGGGCGTGAAATGCTCGCCGCC
>CAISPT010000251.1 GCA_903887455.1 uncultured Opitutaceae bacterium
CGGCTGTCGAAGAGCGGCGTGTCGCTGCACACCGAGAAATAGACTCCGTCCTCGTGGTTGTCCCAGTACTCGTTGCGGAACGCGGGCTCCGTCCCCTGCAGACGAGCGACCTGGTACTGCCGCGGAGTCAGGACCTTCTGCCACTCCTCGTCGGTGTGCTGGACGGAGGCCTTCGACATGTCGATCACGACCTTGGAGGGAAGTCCGCATGCGGACGTCGCGCTATCCGGGGGGCAGGCGGCGGGCGTTTGGCTTTTCGTGTTCTTCATTTCGGTGTCGGCGAGCACCGTCGCCGAAAGGGCGAGGAATGCAAGGGTGGGAATGAGCGTTTTCACTGCCCATTAGAGTACCCGTGCCGGCCGTTTATTCCAGCCGGTGGCCCACAATGGCCGCGGGCCTTCCGCTTGACAGGGGGCGCGGGCGCCGGTTGGGTAGCCGCCCTTAATGATCCCAGCCGCCAAAGCCCCGTCCGCTGCACACGCCGCCGTCTCCTCGGCCGTCGTCGTCATCGTCTCGTCGCCCAACGCGCCGCGGGGGATCTGATCTGTAAACAAGATTTGCCCCTCCGGTGCTCGCGCCGGAGGGGTTTTTTTGTCCCCAAAGGCGCGGGCGACGGGGCGGGCTCCACCACAAAGCCACCCGCCATGAATGCAAATGGAGCCACACTGAAGACCCAGAAAAGGGGCGCGCAAGCGACCCCCCGCAAAGCGCCGTCGCCCGCACCGCGGGCCCGCGCGCCCGTTCACGACCTGCTCGTCCTGAGCCTGGCGCCGGGGGCGGAGACGCCCACGTGGCCAAATCACGCGTGCTTGAACAGCTTCGCCAGCAGGTCGTGGATCATCTCAGACGGCGGCCGCCCGAACACCATCGACGGCCGGAAGTAGTGGCCGACCGCCACGATCTTCTCCGAGCGGGCGGTCCGCACCTGCATGTCGAGCTCGATCATGTAGGTGGTGAAGTCCCATTGCCACATGTCGTCGTAGGAGACGATCAGCTCGGTCTCCGGGGGCATCATCGTGAGCGCGCCCGACGAGGCATCGTAGCCCATCGCCCTGAGCTGGCGCGCGATCTCCTCGGCAACCCCGTAGCTGTCGGCAAGGCGGTGCTCCACGAAGACGTGCTTGTGACCGGCCACGTCCGCCTTGGGAAGCGAGCGGGTTGTGATCTGCGTGCACCCGCAGAGAAAGGCGACCGCCAGCACCGCGAGTATCCTTAGGCTTTGCATGCGCACGTTATGGACATGACGCGCTTTGAAGCCGCCGGGTTGCACACGCAAGAAAGAAACACCACAGTGGGGCGCAGGCGAAGCCCGCCCGACCCCCATGGCTGCACCCCACACCCGAGACCCCGCGAAGCGACGCTTAAGCGCGGTCACCCGGTACGCCGTGATCCCGATGCTGTTGGTAGCCCTCGGCGTCCGGATAGGCACCTGGCTTGAGCGCAGCCGCGCGGTGCCGCGGCCGGCCCCTGAGCGGCCGGCCGCCGCTCCCGCTCCCGCGCCCGGCGCTCCCGAGCTCTCCCCCTCCCCTTCCTTTGAGATGACCGCCTCGTTCCAGAACAACATCTACCCCTCACTTATGCTGTCCTTCGGGGCCTCTTACCCCGAGTACGCCAGGTGCCTCTCGTTCGCCGTCCACAACCTGCCGGCAACCGCGTCCGCACAGATTCGGGTCGAGTCGCCGCTCTTCATCTCGCCCCTGCAGGTTTCGGTGGCTGCTCCAGGCGCACCCGCACTTAGCCCCGAGATCCCCTGGAACTACGACCTACTAAGGAGGACGACCCAGCTGACCCAGCAAGCGTTCGCGGCCACGCTGCTAGTCGACGGCAGGCCCGCTGCAGAGGCGACGCTGGTATGCACCGTGCACTCGGTGAACGAGGCCGTTTCCCGGATCTTCCTCCAATCCACGGGACAGTGGCAGGACACGAGCGTGTGCTTCGCGGCGTTCGTGAACGAGGACCACCCCTGGATCAACGGCCTCCTCCAGGAATCCGTCGCCGCCGGGGGCGTGCGGGCCTTCACGGGATACCAGGGCGGCAGCCAGGCCGCGCTCCAGCAGGCCCAGGCCATCTGGGAGGCGCTGGCCGCGCGCGGCCTGAGCTACGTGAACGTTGCCACGGACAGCGGCACGTCTCCCCTGGTCTCCACTCAGTACGTGCGCTTCCTCGACCAGTCGGTCCACGATCAGGGCGCCAACTGCGTCGACGCCTCGGTCCTCTTCGCCTCGGTCCTCAGGCGCATCGGCCTACGCCCCGTCCTCATCTTCCGGCCCGGCCACTGCTTCACCGGCTTCTACGACGCGCCGGAGGGAGGCAGGATTATAGCGTTCGAGACCACCCTCCTCGGGTCGGCTCCCTTCTCGGCGGCGGCGGCCGAGGGAGCGAAGGAGCTCCAGTCGACCCTGCCCCTGGTCGGCGCCCCCCAGTACGCGGTCGTCGACATCGCGCTCTGCCGGCAGCAGGGCATAAACCCGATCCCGTACCAGGCCACCGACCGCAACTAGTCGTCGTCGTCGGGCACGGGCAGGCCCCTCACGAACGCCGCGTGGACCGGCGCCGGCATCCGCGAGCGGTCGCCGTGGGCCGAGGCCCAGAGCAGCCGGTTGAGCGTCTGCTCGTCCGCTACGTCCTCCTTGGAAAAGTCGAGCCTCGCCGACACCTCCGCGGCGCGGCCCTTCAGCGGGTTGCGAGCGTTGATGTCCACCGTCTCGGGCAGGGCCGTGAATGGCGTGGCGTCGGCCCGCGCCTGAAATGAGGCGCGCATAGGGTTGGCCGCGGCGTCGAAAAGCGACATGGGCTCGAGGCCAAGGACCAGCTCGATCGTGCGGAGCATCGAGCAGGTCGTGTACGGGGTCGAGTCGACCACGCCGCGCTTCACGAAGGGGCCTGCGATCAGCGCCTCGGTCCTGTGGGCGTCGACGTGGTCGGGGCCGTTCTGCGCGTCGTCCTCGACGACGAACACGAGGGACTCCTTCCAGAAGCGGGAGCGGCTCAGGGCCTCGACCACCCTGCCGACACCCAGGTCGTTGTCGGCCAGCATCGCCTCCGGCGTCCATGCGCCCGCGCTCAGACCCGCCGTGTGGTCCTGCGGAAGCCGGAGGATCTGAAGCCTCGGCATTTCCCCCGATGCCTCGAACTTCGCGAGTTCGGATATGAACTCGTCGGCCCGGAGCTTGTCCGGGTAGGTGATGTCCCACCCCCGGTACTTGGGGTCCAGGTGCTCCTTGAGCGCGGGCATGTTTGTCCACACCGGACCGCCTGGGGAGGTGGGCTTTTCGGTGAACTCGCCATAGCTGCGGTAGGTGACACCGGCCGCGGCCGCCCGGTCCCACAGGTACCCGAGCGACGGGAAGGCGGCCGCATAGTGGCCCTCTGCCGGGTAAGGCACGTGCGAGCCCTTGCTTAGGTGGCCGTAGTTCACGGGCCATGACTTCTCCACGAATTCCGAGGCGTAGCCGGCCATGCTCCATTCGTGCCCGCCGGCGCTCACCTCGGCGTTAGCGTAGAAGTTGTCCAGGAGGACGAACTGCCGGGCGATCGCGTGGAGGTTCGGTGTCACACGCTCCGGGTAGAGGCAGAGCGAGGGGTCGCCGTTGCCCTGGGGCAGGTCGCCGAAGACCTGGTCGTAGGTCCGGTTCTCCTTTATGATATAGAGGACGTGGGTGATCGGCGATGCGCCGCCTGGCGCGGCCGGGATCGGGTCGCCGGCAACAACCGCCGCGGGGACCGACGGGCGGCAGGCCTCGGCCATTCGGGTCCACTCGGCAAGGGCGCCCTGGCGGGCGCCGAGGTCCACGATCGCAAGCGACCCGGAGTAGAGGCTAACGATTGAGGGCCACTTCTCTTGAGTCCCCGGGTCGGCCATGGGGGTCAGCCCCCGTGCTGAGAGGACCAAGAGGTGCCTGCCATCGGGCGTGACGCGCACTCCCGTGGGGAACCAGCCCGTGGGCACGAACCCGAGCGGGCGCCCCGCACCGCGGTGCGAGACGTCGAAGACGGCCACCGTGTTGGTGTAGGCGTTTGCGACGTAGAGCGTCGCCCCGTCCGGGGAGAGCGCCAGGCTGTCGGGCGTCGCTCCCGGGGGGTCCGCCGGCGAGAACGCGGAGCTAAGGACCTCGCTCGGTGCGCCCGTGCGCGTGTCGATGACGGTGACGGAGTTGAGCCCCCCGTTGGAGACAAAGAGCCTGCCGTCCCTGGACAGCACCATGTCGTTGGGGTGAAGCCCGACGGGCCATGTCGCCAGCAGCCGGCCTGTCGTGGCGTCAAGAACGGCAACCTCCGATTTACCCCAGAGGCTCGCGTAGGCCCTGTTGCCGGCCTCGTCCCAGACGATGCCCAAGGGGTGCGGGTCCTCGTTCACCACCATCGGGGTCTCCCCGTCGTTGGGCATCGTGGGGTCTGCCGACCCGCTCGCCGCCGACTGGGAAGGGGGGCCAAGCCCGGCAACCCACGCGCGCGCGCCGGTCGAGAGGTTCACGCGGACGACGCGGCTGTCGAAGGCCAGGGCGACGATCGCTGACCTCATGTCCCTGGAGAGAGCAAAGCCAGCGACGACCCCCGCTTCCTTGCGGGACACCGGGATGTCGCGCTTGGGAACAAGCCCAGAGGCCGATGCGGAGAAGAGATGAAGGACCCCGTCGCTGCCGCCGCTCACGGCGAGCGTCCGGCCGTCACCCGAGAAGGCCAGTCCGAAGAAGCCCTCGTTCACCGGGGCCGTGCCCACGACCCTCCGGGAAGCGAGGTCGACCAGGCGGACCTCGTGGGCGCCGTGGCCGGCATGGAGCACCGCCGCAAGGGTGCCCGCGGGGTTAACGGCCACGCTGACCGGGAACTCCCCCATCGGAACCTGTTCCCCGACCGGCCGAATGCTCCATTGGTTGTGCAGGAGCGTGGAGCCGTCGGGGCGGTGCCCGGGAAGCTCCCTTGGTGCGGGTGCCGCGGAACCGGCCACCGCGGCTGCCAGTGCCAGCGCGAGGAGGCGGGATGCGGCCTTCATGGTCCTAAGCCTGGAAGAGCGCGGCGATCCTCGCCTGCATCTCCTCGGCCTTCGCCCTGGGGTCGGGGGCCTTCCGGATGGGCCGCCCGACCACAATGTAGTCGGCGCCGAGACGGAACGCGTCCTCGACGTCCACCGTGCGCT
Source organism: uncultured Opitutaceae bacterium (assembly GCA_903887455.1). Lineage (GTDB taxonomy): Bacteria > Verrucomicrobiota > Verrucomicrobiia > Opitutales > Opitutaceae > Palsa-1447. Next base: position 5,138 of record CAISPT010000251.1, read on the forward strand.
TCTGGTCGTCGTTCGGCTTGTTCTCGACCGGCCTGATTCCAGGGCTCACGACCAGGAAGTTCTGCCCGAGCTCCGCCCTTAACCTCGAGGCCTCGAGGCCGGACGAGATCACCCCGTCGCAGCCGAGCTTGATCGCGCGCCGCGCCCTGGAGAGCACCAGCTCCTCGGGGTCGCATTGGAACCCAAGGTCGTCCAGGTCCCCCCGGTCGAGGCTCGTGAGGACCGTGACCGCCAGGATCTTGAGATTTCCCTTCACCGAGGCGGCCGCCTCCATCATCGGGTCGTTCCCATGGACCGTGGCAAAGGCGACGTTTCGCCGGGCGAGGCCCTCGACCGCGGATTTCACGGTCTCCGGCACGTCGAAGAACTTGATGTCGGCGAAGACCTTCTTTCCGCGCGCCCCGAGCCAGTCGACCATGTCGAAGTACTGGCCGGTCATGAGGAACTGCAGGCCGAGCTTGTAGAACTGCACCGAGTCGCCGAGGAGCTCCACCCAGCGTTTTCCCTCTTCCAGGGAGGGGACGTCGAGCGCCAGTATCAGGCGGTCCCGCGGGTCGATTGCCTTGGACGAGAGAGGGGAGTTTGGTGCCACAATCCCAAGATGCCAGAGATGGGCTGCCGGCGGTCAAGACCGAACGCCTTGCGGAGGGAATTGACGCCGCGGCATTGTGAAAACGAGAATCAGCGCAAATGCCCACCACCGTCTTCACCATAGCCAACCAGAAAGGCGGCGTCGGCAAGACCACGACCGCCGTCAACCTAGCGGCGGGGCTTGCGCAGAAGAAGGTTCACACGCTCCTGATCGACCTGGACCCCCAAGCCAACGCGACCAGCTCCCTCGGAATCGAGAAGCAAGAGGGCAAAAGCCTGTACTCGGCGCTCCGCGGCGAGGAGGGCGCCCTATCGCTCGTCACGCCGACCAAGTACGAGCACCTCGCGCTGATCCCGAGCGAGGAAGACCTGGCCGCCGCCGAGATCGAGCTCTCCCAGATGGAGAACTACCTGATGAAGCTGAAGGGAGTCCTGGCCCCCATCGTGGCCTCCAACGGGTTCAGGGCCATCATCATCGACTGCCCGCCCGCCCTCGGGATGCTTTCGATGAACAGCCTGGCCGCCGCCGACTTCCTCCTGATCACCCTGCAGTGCGAGTACATGGCGCTCGAGGGCCTCGGGCAGATCCTTCGCAACGTGGAGCGGCTGAAGTCTGCCGGCATCAACCCCGGACTCGAGCTTGGCGGAATCGTGATGACCATGTTCGACGTCCGGACCAGCCTCTCGCGCCAGGTCGTCGACGAGGTGAAGACCCACATGCCCGACAAGATCTTCACGTCCGTCATCCCGCGGACCGTGCGCCTGAGCGAAGCCCCGAGCTTCGGGAAGACGATCTTCGACTACGACCCCTCGAGCCCCGGCTCCGCCGCCTACAAGAGCCTGGCTGCCGAGGTCGTGACGCGCTTTAGCCTATGACCAAGTACGCGCAGAGCTTCCTGGTGGGGCTCCAGAGCAACCTCGTGTACCGCTGGAACTTCGGCGTGAGGAGCATGTTCTGGTTCTTTCACCTGGTCGTGGTCTTCATCCTCTGGGGAGCCGCCTTCGCCTCGAGCCCCAATATCGGCGGCTTCTCGTTCGCCCAGACCCTGACCTACTTTGTCGTGATCTTCGTCCTGCAGTTCTTCATCGGGGCGTTCAACGAGGACTACCAGATCAGCGAGGATATCCGCAACGGCCTCATCAACCAGTTCCTCCTGAAGCCGATCAATTACTTCGCCTACCGTCTGAGCGTGTTCGCGGCGGCACGGGTCGTCTCCGGAGCGTTCGGATTTCTTGCGCTCCTTGTCGCCCTGCCCTTCTTCCGCGGGTACCTGGAACTCCCTCATGAGGCCTGGCGCTTCGTCCTGGCCGTTCCCGCGATGGCCCTGACAGCCATAATCCAGTTCAGCATCGCCTACATTTTCGGCCTGCTGGCGTTCTGGTTCCTCGACATCCAGGGGTTCGTCATCCTCTCGATGGCGATCGAGAACCTGCTCGGCGGGCAGATGCTTCCGCTGGACCTGTTGCCCAAGGCGGCGTTCAACGTCATCCGGTTCCTCCCCTTCTTTTACCAGGCGTATTTCCCGGCCTCGATCCTCACCGGCAGGCAGGGCTACGACTTTGCGGTCCAGGGGCTCGTGATCCAGGCTTTCTGGGCCTTCGCGCTGGTCTGCCTCGCCGAATTCGTGTGGCGCAGGGGCCTTCGCCACCACACCGCAGCGGGAGGCTGAACCGACCCATGTCCACCCTCGCCCTCTACCTTCGCATCTGGCTCGCCTGCGCCCGGTATTCGCTCGTCCGCGCCATGATGTTCCGCGGCGACCTCTTCATCTGGTCGGTCGTGGAACTCATGTGGATCTCGGTGAACGTCTCGGTGATCCTGGTGATCTACAGCCACACCCGGACTGTCGCCGGCTGGACCCAGTACGAGATGCTGCTGCTTGTGGGGACCTCCATGCTGATCCAGCGCTTCCTCATGGGGTTCTTCTGGAGCGGCATCTTTGAGATGGGCAGGAACGTCCGGAGCGGTCTTTTCGACTTCACCCTCGCTCAGCCGGGGGACCCCCTGTTCATGGCGTCCACCCGGAAGGTGGAGCTCGACGGGCTCCTCAACTCCGTGGCAGCCGCCGCTATCGTGGTCTACTCCGCTTGGAAACTGGGGCTGCACCCCAGCGTCCTGGCCGTGGCCGTCTACCTCTGCATGGTGGCGTGCGGGGTGATCATCCACTACAGCGCGCTCGTGATGGCCATGTCGCTCGCCTTCTGGATCACGAGCTCCCAGGGCGTCGAGGGAAGCTATTTCACCCTCATGGAGTTCTCCCGCCTGCCGAGGGAGGCCTTCAACCGCGTGGCGAGCCTCCTATTCGTGTGGATTCTGCCGGTGGTGGTCGTCAGCAACGGGCCCGCCCGGGAGCTCCTCCACGGGTTCGAGCTCTGGTGGGCGCTGGCCCTCGTAGCGGCGGCCGCCGGGTGGTTCACCCTCGCGGTGGCGATGTTCCGCGGCGGCCTCAAGCGCTACACAAGCGCCAGCTCATGAACGGGGACTTTGAAGCGCTGGAGCAATGCATTGGCCACCGCTTCCGCGAGCGGGCGCTCCTTGAGCGGGCCCTCACCCACGCCTCGTACCTGCAGGACCACCCGACTGCGCCAGGAAACAACCAGAGGCTCGAGTTTCTCGGTGACTCGGTGCTTCAGCTGGTGCTCACCGAGGCTCTCTTCTCGCTCTACCCCGCGGACCGCGAGGGCGACCTCTCGGAGCGGCGAGCGATGCTCGGGAAGGGAAGGTTTCTCTCGCAGCTCGCACGTGAGGTGGGCCTCGACCGCTGCCTTCGCCTCGGCGCGGCGGAGGAGTCGACAGGGGGGCGCGAGCGCGACGCGGCCCTAGAGGACGCGTTCGAGGCGTTGGTGGGCGCCGTCCAGCTCGACGGCGGGATCGAGGCGGCGAGGCGCGCCGTCCTCGGTGTCTACGGCGACATCCCCGCCCGCCTGGCCTCGCTCGAGGTGCACGCCAACCCCAAGGGGCGCCTCCAGGAGATCATCCAGCCCAAGCACGGCAACAACGCCGTGCGCTACGAGGTGGTCTCTACGGAGGGCGCTGACCATGAGCGGAAGTACGAGGTCGCCGTCTACGTCCTCGAAAGCCGGGCAGGGACGGGGCGCGGCTCATCCAAGAAGATTGCCGAGGAGGAGGCCGCGCGGGCGGCGCTAAAGGTCTTCGACACCGGACCCGGGTCCCCATGAGCGGCCCCAGGCACAAGGTGCTCGGCGTCTGCCCAGCGGCGCGCGGGGCGGTGCTCGCCGAGTGCATGCGCCACAGCCCGTCGCCGGTGTGGGTCGTGGTCGCCGCTGACCTGAAGCTTGCCGAACAGCTGGCCGAGGACACGGCCTTCTTCCAGAAGGCATCCGGGAGGCAGATGGAGTCCCTGGTTTTTCCGGAGTCCCTCGCCGACAGCCGCGACATGCGCGAGGCCTTCGCCGCCTCCGGGGATAGGCTCACGGTGCTCTCCAAGCTGCGGGAGCGCCTTTCCTCGAATGGCCCGGCCCTCCTCGCCGTCTTCTCGACCCCCTCAGCGCTTCTTCAGCCCGTCCCGGCGATCGAGAAATATGCGGCGAGCGAGGTCGTGATAAGCCGGGGATCGAGGCAGCCCTTCCAGGCTCTCCTTGAGAGGCTAAGGGATCTCGACTACGACAGCGAGGCGGTCTGCGAGTCCCCGGGACACTACGCCGTCAGGGGCGGCATCATCGACGTCTACCCCGTGACCGCACCGGAGCCCTACCGCCTTGATTTCTTCGGCGACGACATCGAGGACATCCGGGCCTTCGACCCGGTGACCCAGCGCTCCGGGGCGCGGGTGGAGCGGATATCGGTTGCGGCCTCGCCCCGCGTCCGCCTCGAGGCCGCGAAGACCGGGATCGCCGACTACCTGCCCCAGGACGCCCACGTGGTGCTCGTCGAGCCCGCGGCCCTTGAGGAGGAGTTCCGCGCCTTCTCGGCGGAGGGCTCGGACGGCGTGGCGCCCCTGCTCGCCAAGTGCGCAGCGGCCTTCGCCGTCGCGGAGCTCGACGAGGCGAGCGCCATCTTCGCCGAGCCTTCCTCGGAGACCGTGTGGGACACGGAGAGCCTGGAGCACCACCGCAGGCAGGCGCCCGAGAGCCTGCTGGCCCGCGACCGGCTTGCGGCCGAGGAGGACGCCCGAAGGGCGTTCCTCGGGCAGATCGCCTCGTGGAAGCGCGAGGGTTTCGCGGTCGCCTTCGCCGCGTCGAAGGAGGGCGAGGAGAAGCGGATAAGGGAGGTGCTCGGAGCCGACACGTCGCTCGCGGCCCTCGATCCCGTTTTCCTTCGCGGCAACTTGAACGAGGGTTTCCGGACCGCGGGCAGGCCCGGGGCCTCGCTTTCCATGAGCGGCGGCGGGAAGGGCCTAGTCTTCGTCACCGAGACCGAGATGTTCGGGCGAAAACGGGCGAGAAGGTCCCAGGCCCCCGCGCGGGCCCGGGTCTCCGTCGCCCAGGTCGACCAGCTCCTCGACTTCTCGGAGCTGGTCGCGGGTGACTTCGTCGTCCACCTGCAGCACGGAATTGCGCTCTACCGCGGGCTCGCCCGCCTCGACACGGCACAGGGCTTCCGGGAGGTGATCTCGCTCGAGTTTGACGATGGCGTGACCCTGCACGTGCCGCTCCAGGAGTCGCACCTGATCAGCCGGTACGTGGGGCTCGGCAAGACGAAGCCCCAGCTCGGGCGCATCGGCACCGCCCGCTGGGAGAAGGCCCGCCGGGCCGTCGAGCGCGCCACGGTAGATCTCGCGGCCGAGCTCCTGAGGATCCAGGCAAGCCGCGAGGCCCAGGCCGGGTTCGCCTTCCCGGAGGACACCGAGTGGCAGCGCGAGTTTGAGGCCTCTTTCCCTTTCACGGAAACCCCGGGGCAGCTCCGCGCGATCGAGGACGTGAAGCGCGACATGGAGCGCACCCGGCCCATGGATCGCCTCATCTGCGGGGACGTGGGCTTCGGGAAGACGGAGGTGGCCATCCGCGCCGCCTTCAAGGCGGTCCAGGCCGGCAAGCAGGTGATCGTCCTTGTCCCCACCACGGTCCTGGCCCAGCAGCACCTCAACACCTTCCGCGAGCGCATGGCCGCCTACCCGGTCTCGGTCGAGATGATGAGCCGCTTCCGGTCGCAGGCCGAGCAGCGCACCATCCTGGAGGCGGTGGCCACGGGGGGCGTCGACATCCTGATCGGCACCCACCGGCTGCTCCAGAAGGACGTGGTCCCGAAGGACCTTGGCCTTTTGATCATCGACGAGGAGCAGCGGTTCGGCGTGAAGCACAAGGAGACCTTCAAGACGATGCGATCTCTGGTGGACGTGCTCTCGATGAGCGCGACCCCGATCCCGAGGACGCTCTACCTGGCCCTCACGACGGCCCGGGACATGAGCGTCATCGACACGCCCCCGGTGAACCGGCACCCGATCCAGACGATCGTGAAGACCTATGACGAGAAGGTCGTCGTGGACGCGATTCAGCACGAGCTCAGGCGGGGCGGCCAGGTGTTCTACCTCCACAACCGGGTCGGGACGATCGACCTGGTCGCCTCGCGCCTCAGGGCGGCGATGCCGGACGTCTCCTTCGGCGTCGGCCACGGGCAAATGGGGGCCGCGGGCCTGGAGCGGGTCATGACCGACTTCGTCGCCGGACGGTACAACGTGCTCGTCTGCACGACCATCATCGAAAGCGGCCTGGACATCCCGAACTGCAACACGCTGATCATCGAGGGCGCCGACCGTTTCGGCCTCTCCCAGCTCTACCAGCTCCGGGGCAGGGTCGGCCGCTTCAAGCACCAGGCCTACGCCTACCTGCTGCTCCACCGGCACACCCGCCTCCTTGACGTGGCGCGCCAGCGCATGAACACGCTCCGGCAGCACAACCAGCTCGGGGCCGGCTTCAAGATCGCGATGCGGGACCTGGAGCTGCGCGGCGCCGGCAACCTGCTCGGGGCCGAGCAAAGCGGGCACATCGTGGGCGTCGGTTTCGAGCTCTACTGCCAGCTCCTCAGGCAGTCGGTCGCCCGCCTGAAGGGGGAGCGTACGGCCGCCGCCATTCGGGCAACAGTTAAGCTCGATTTCGTGTTCGTGGGCGAGGGAGCGCACTCCGACCGGCCGCAGCAGGGGCGCCACGAAGACGGCTACACGGCGATAAAGGACGCCGAGGACGCGACGGGGGCCGACGTTGCCCGGATCCAGGCTCGCGTCCCCCCGTCCTACGTCTCGGAAACCCGCCTGAGGATCGACGTCTACCGCAGGCTGGCGCTGGCCGACACCGTGAGGGCTCTCTCCCAGATCGAGGAGGAGCTCAAAGACCGCTTCGGCAAGCCTCCCCAAGAGGTCCGCACCCTGCTGCAGGTCACCGAAATCCGCGTTCTGGCGGAACAAAAGGGAATCCTCTCCGTCGAATCAGAGTCCAACCGTCTGAAGTGCCTGAGGGGCTCCGGCCAGCGGGACGACTGGGTGATGTTAGGCGCCCGGTTTCCAAGGTTGACCGCGCCCCGACCCCACCTACGATTGAAGGAGATTATCGCCTTTTTGAAAAATCTGCCCACTCCATGACCCTGTACCGCAGTGCAAACGCTGCAATCGTAGCTACGCTCCTCGCGACTTCAGGCCTGGCCCAGACAGCGCCGGCGGACGACAATCTCAACCTCCGCTTTGCCAACGGCATAGCGGCCATCGCAGAGGACAAGATCATCACCGTGGACGACGTCCGCCGCGAGGTCACGCCCTTGATCCCGCAGCTCCAGCGCGATGCGCGCAACGAGCAGGAATTCAACCAGAAGCTCGAGGCGCTCCAGGACAACGCCATCCAGAATCTGATCGATCGGGTGTTGATTATCAAGGATTTCCAGAAGGACGAGAAGAAGCACGTCCCCCAGAACTTCATCGACAACCAGATCGCCGACCAGCTGACGGAGCAGTTCGACAATGACCGCTCGAAGTTCCTGGCCTACCTGCGCGCGCGAGGAACGACCATGCGCGACTACCGCAAGGAGGTCGAGGAGGACATCATCTACAACTACATGATGCACCAGCAGCATAAGTCGCAGAGCATCGTGAGCCCGGTGCGGATCGAGCAGTACTACAAGGAGAACAAGGACCGCTTTTATCAGGACGACAGCGTGCACCTGCGCCTGATCCAGCTCTCACGGGCCCAGGGCCAGGCCGACGGCGAGCTCAAGGGCCAGGCCGATGCCATCCTGCTCAGGCTGCGTTCGGGCGAGAAATTCGAGGACTTGGCCAAGGAATACAGCTCCGATTCGCGCCGTGCCAAGGGTGGCGACTGGGGCTGGATGAAGCGCAGCGACCTCAAGCCCGAGTTCAGCGAGCCGCTGTTCGCGGTCAAGAAGGGCGAATGCTCCGAGCCGGTAATCCTCCCCGAGGGCTGTTTCCTCCTGTACGCCGAAGACCGCAAGTACGCGGGCATCCAGCCCCTCGACGAGGTCCGCGACCAGATTGAGCGGATCCTGGTCCAGCAGATGGGCCGTGAGTACGAGGACCGTTGGCTTGAGAGGCTTCGCCGCAACGGGTACGTGAAGCACTTCTGAGGCCCGCGTCGGGGGCCGGGTGCAGTTGGCCAATGGCCAGGCTACTCGTGGTCCAGTAGCGCGAAGGCCCGTCGTCTGTGGTCCTTCCAGAGGGCCGTCTGCTCGTGGCCGCAGAATGCAGGCAGGATGCCCGTGTGAAGCCTCTTGACCAGGGCTGCAACGAGCTCGAACGGCCCCGGCTCCATCAGCGGTGCGGTAAACGCGTCGGCGGACGGCTCAAGTACCTGCCCCTCTTCCGGCAAAGCGGCCGAACCCGGGACCGGCATCCCGGCCCAAGGGTTGCCTGGGTCTGAGTAATCCCCGTTTTGCATAGTTCCTGAAACAGATTGGTTATGTCGCGCCGCCTGCCCCCTCGGGTCGGGCGCTCCCCTCGCTTTGCCGGGCGACATCCCCGGCACTCCCCCCACCTCTCCTCCCCTTGAAACTTCGCGGGCTAGAGGCCGCAGGAGCCTAACCTCACGGATTGGAAGCCACTGCGTTCCGCGCCGCAGCCTCGGCCAGAAGGGCCACCATCGGGCTGCTCGAGGGCTCATAGGCCTTGATCACGATTCCGACAAGGTTGTCCTCAGTGACCCGGGTCGAGTCGCACTCGGCGTTGCCCACCCCCATCGCCACCCATCCGTCCGAATCCTTCTTCACCAAGACGTGCGCCACCGGACGGCCGGTCTCGCCCACGTACACCGCCGTCATGCCGGCCTTCAGGTCGGCCACGGCCACCTTCTGTGTGACGACCACCGTGTGGTCGCGGTACAGGGGAAGCATCGAGTCCCCGCTCCCGACGAGGAAGCCGGTGTCGGGATGCTCCATCACGTACCTCTTTGCCAACCTCATCGCCTCGAAGGGCTGCACCAGTTCGGCTTGCGGCGACATGACCGCAACGGCCTGGGGCGAGAACTTCGCGGAGGTCATCGTCGAGCACCCCGACCAGCCCAGGCTCGCGACCGCGATCGCGCCGAAAGCCGCATAGCGGGCGAAGCGTGAGGGGCGGGTGGCCTGGGAGTCGTTGTGCTTGTTTTCCATGAGCCTATTAAACGCCTCCCGGGCGGATTTCTGAATAGGGGGTACCCAGCGAAGAAAACAGGGAGTTTACCCGGTGAATCCCGGGTGTCTTCCGGGATAAAACGGGAGAAACCGGGACTGCCTAGGGTACTCACCCTAGGCGTCCAGAGCGGCGGAGCGCCCCTCTTTGCCGGCCATCGCCCCATGTGTTCGACATGTCTAATTGTGTTGTTTAATTTCAGGAAACCGCTTCGTTGGTGCCGCTTGAACACCCCTCCACGAAATGGGACCGGCCACGCCTCCTACCCCGCCAGCGGCCTCAGGGCCATGCCGGCGGGCGAGCGCCCCCAGGAGCGCCTCGAGAAGCTCGGCGCCTCGGCGCTCAGCGACACGGAGCTCCTCGCGCTCCTGCTGCGAAGCGGCACTCGAGGGATGGACGTCATCGCCGTCTCCTCGCGCCTCATCTCCGAGGCGGGCTCCCTGGCAGGGCTCCTGTCCTGGCAGGAGTCGGACTTCCGGATCCTTAGGGGAATCGGCCGCGTGAAGGCGCTCCAATTGGTGGCGGTCATGGAGGTCGCCCGCCGGTCGATAGGGATGCCGCCCCGGGAGGCTCCCGTGCTCAATAGGGCGGACCTGATCGCCGAGCACCTAGGCTCGGTGGCCTCAGGCCTCGAGGTTGAGAAGTTCTGGGTTCTAAGCCTAAACCGTCGCAATCGCCTCAGGAAGCGGGTCGAGGTGTCTTCCGGCACCGCCACCGCGGCGCTAGCCCACCCAAGGGAGGTCTTCCGGTCCGCCATCAGGGAGGCAGCCGCAGCCGTGGTCTGCGCGCACAACCATCCATCAGGTGACCCGGCTCCAAGCGCGGCCGATATCCAGCTCACACGGCAGCTTCGGGAAGCTGCTTCAGCCGTGGATATTCCTCTGCTGGACCATGTCATCATCGGTCGCCGAGGCGCCGATCCTCTTGGACGCGGGTACTACAGTTTTAGGGAAGCCGGGTTGCTTTGACGATCCATTGACTTCATACAATGTACCTACATTGTACTCACATGAACACGATCACCGCAAAGGTCTTCAAAGCGGGAAACTCGAATGCTCTCCGGCTTCCACGCTCCCTGGGAATCAAGTCGGGGAGCTACGAGATCTCCCGAACACCCGATGGTTTCCTGGTTGTCGATAAAGCAGCTCTGGCCAAACGCCGCCGAGCAATACGTAAACTAATGAGTCTACCCCCTCTACTGGACGATTGGCCTAGACCCTAATGATTTACTTGCTCGATACAAACGCGCTCATTCGTTTCGCAAGAGGCATGGACCTTGGAGTCGCCCGAAAGGTCTACGAAAATGCGCTCGATTGTCGTATTTCCTCCATCGCTTGGTTTGAGCTGCAATATGGAGCAGCACGGTCTCCCGATCCAAGCAAAGCGGCGCCACGCTTAAATTTTATAAGGAGTGCAATTCCAGCAATTGAAGATTTCGACGAGCAGGCTGCACTTCGAGCAGCCGAAGTCCGTGCCTCCTTGGAAACGATGCGGCCGAATGCCCAGCCGATCGGCCCGTACGACGTGCTCCTTGCCGGCCATGCCCTTGCCATGGGAGCCGTCCTTGTAACTCAC
>CAISPT010000252.1 GCA_903887455.1 uncultured Opitutaceae bacterium
ACCCCCATGTCCACGGTCTGGCTCTCGAGCGGCTGACCCGGAAGCGCCCGGGCGAACTCGCGCTTCGCCGCATCAATGAGGCCCCGCACGTAGACCGCCTGCTTCGAGTTGGGCTCCAGCTCGAGGTACTTCCTGAAATGGTAGATCGCGAAGATCGGATCCTTGATGTGGTTAAGGTAGATCAGCCCCGCGTCCAGGTTTGACTCCGGCGCCGCGTCCCCCCTCCTGTCGATCACCTTCAGGTAGGCCGAGAGCGCCTCGTCCCACCTGCCCTGGCGCTCCATCTGCTGCCCGTCGCGGTAGGAGGAGTCGTCCATCTCGGACGACAGGGAGGCGTTTTCGCCCCCGCAGCCGGGCCCAAGCGCCAGCGCAAGCAGCGCGAGCGTGGCTAATATCTTGGGACGGGTGTGCATCGGGCTGCGAAAGGGATTGAATGGACGGGAAGGGCGGATAAATTTTCCCGACTCACCCCACGATACAAACCTAAATGACGGCTGACAACAACACGCGTCGATGGGCATAGCATCGAAAACGGCCCTGGAGAAGGCGCGCCTGTGCATCCGCATCGAGCGGGAGGCCCTGGCCGACACCGCCAAGGGCCTGGGGTCCGAGTTTGTGGACACCGCCCGGGCGGTCGAGGCCACGGTGGCCGCGGGGGGCAAGCTGGTCTTCAGCGGGGTCGGGAAGTCGGCGCACATCGCCTGCAAGGTCGCCGCCACCTTCAACAGCACGGGAGTCTCCTCGTGCTTCCTGGACCCGACCCAGGCCCTGCATGGCGACCTCGGCCTCTGCTACGAGGGCGACCTCGCCATCCTTCTTAGCAACAGCGGCCAGTCGGACGAGATCCTCAGGCTCCTGCCCCTGCTTAAGCGCTTCGGCCTGAAGATTGTCGCCTTAACGGGGAACCCGAAGAGCGACCTCGCCCGCGACGCCGACTTCCGCCTGCTCTACCGCGTCAAGCGCGAGGCGTGCCCCCTGAAGCTCGCACCCACCGCGAGCACGACCGCCGCCTTGGCGCTCGGCGACGCGCTTGCAATGGTGCTCCTCGAGTCCCGGGGGCTCACCAGGGACGACTTCGCCAAGTACCATCCCGCGGGCAACCTGGGCAGGGTGCTCCTGCTGAGGGTGCGCGACATCATGCGGAGCGGCAACCGCCTCCCCGTGGCCCGCGACTCCGTGTCCGTCCAGGAGGCGATCCTCGCCATGACCAAGGCGAAGAGCGGGAGCATCGCGCTCGTAGCCCACAAGACGGGAAGGCTCTCGGGGATCCTCACCGACGGGGACTTCCGGAGGTCGGCGCTCTCGGGTCCCGGCTTCCTCGACCGGCCGGTCTCGGATTTCATGACCCGATCGCCCAAGGTGATCCGCGACGACGCGCTCGGGGTCGATGCGCTCAGGCTTTTCGAGCTGCACAAAATCGACGACCTGATCGTGGTGGACGCCACAGGGAGGCCTGTCGGGCTCATCGACGGGCAGGACCTGCCCAAGTTCAAGATCGTGTGATGCACCCAGTCCGCGTCGGCATCATCGGAATGGGGGGATTCGCGGGCTCCCACCACAACACCATCGCAAGGCTCGAGGAGCGCGGGCTCCTTAAGCTGGTGTGCGCCTGCGACCCAAACCCGGTCGCGTTCACCAGCGAGCAAGTTTCCTGGCGCTTCGCCCAGCGCGGCGTGAGGGTTTTCGACAGCTACCGAACCATGCTCGAGGAGTGCCACGGGAGCCTCGACTACGTCGCGATACCGACGCCGATCGGGCTCCACGCGGAGATGCATGAGGCGGCGACGGCCTACGGCCTGCCGGCCTACCTCGAGAAGCCCCCCACCCTCGACTACGCCGAGCTCGAGCGCATGATCGCGGCCGACGGCCGGGCGGCTAAGTCCTCGATGGTCGGCTTCAACTTCATCGTGGAAAAGAGCCGCTTGGCGCTCAAGGAGCGCCTGCTTTCCGGCGAGTTCGGCGCCATCCGCGGCGGCACGCTCTGCGCTCTCTGGCCCAGGCCCTCGGGCTACTTCAAGCGCAACGGCTGGTCGGGCCGGCTCGTGGTCGACGGCAAGGTGATCCTCGACTCCTGCTTCGGCAACACGATGGGGCACTTCGTGCACAACATGCTCTTCTGGACCGGTACGGGCGGCCTCTACCAGTGGGCGGAGATCGCCGCCGTCCGGGCGGAGCTCTACCGCGCCCACGGGATCGAGGGGGCCGACACGTTCTTCGTCGAGGCCGACCTCGCCACGGGATGCACGCTCCGGTTCGCCCTCTCCCTCTCGTGCGCGGGGGCAAGCACGAGCTCCGAGACGGTCATCTGCGAGAAGGCGATCCTCAAGTATTCGGTCGGCGGGCAGATCGAGGTGTCCTGGAAGGACGGCAGGAGCGAGAGGATATCGAGCAGCCCCTTCGATGGACTGGAGGAGAACCACCTCGAGTACGGGCGTTACCTGCGGGGAGAGATCCCGCGCCCGGCGACGACCCTCGAGGATTGCCGGCCGATCGTCATCCTGAACGACCTCGCCCACATCTCGAGCGGCACGATCTGCCCCATCCCCGCGGACATCGTCTCCACGGTGCGGGACGAGAAGGAGCAGAAGGACTACCTGAGCGTCACGGGCATGGCGAAGATCGTGGACAATTTCCTCAGCCGGGGCATCTGGCCGAGCTACGCCGGGTGGCGACGCAACAACGGCGAAGTCGTGACCCCCTCGGACCTGCCGCGACTGCCCAATGTGGTCGGGGCCATGGCCTCGGTAAGGTAGCTTATAGCTGCCCAGTCGGGGCGCCCGGCAACTTTACACGGGCCGGGACATGGTCATCCTTTCAGGCATGGCCACGCCTCCCTTTGCCTACCAGGAGCCCATGCCCCTCTCCGGGGACTCCACGGAATTTCGCCTCCTCTCCAAGGAGGGCGTGACCGTGACGCAATTCGAGGGCCGCGAGGTCCTGAAGGTCGACCCGGGCGCCCTCGCCTTCCTTGCCCAGAATGCCTTCCACGACAGCGCCTTCATGCTGCGCACCAGCCACTTGAAGCAGGTCGCTGCCATCCTCGACGACCCCGAGGCCTCGGAGAACGACCGCTACGTGGCGCTCACCCTCCTTAAGAACGCCGAGGTCGCCGCGCAGGGCATCCTGCCGATGTGCCAGGACACCGGTACGGCCGCCGTTTTCGCGAAAAAGGGCGAGGCGGTGTGGACGGGCGCCAACGACGCGGAGTGGATCTCCCGGGGCATTTATGACTGCTTCACCAAGGAGAACCTGAGGTACTCCCAGGTCGCCCCGCTCGACATGTGGAACGAGGTGAACACCGAGACGAACCTGCCGGCCCAGATCGACGTGCTCTCAACCCAGGGCTCCTCCTATGACTTCCTCTTCGTCGCCAAGGGCGGCGGATCGGCCAACAAGATGCTCTATTTCTCGGAGACGAAGGCGCTCCTGAACCCGAAGGGCTTCACGAAATTCGTGACCGAGAAGCTGCCCCTGCTGGGGACCGCGGGCTGCCCGCCGTACCACCTGGTCTTCATCGTCGGCGGCACGAGTGCTGAGGCTTGCATGAAGACCCTCAAGCTCGCGTCCTCCAAGTACCTCGACTCCCTGCCCACCTCGGGCAACGAACTCGGCCGCGCATTCCGGGACCTCGAGTGGGAGGCCAAGGTCATGGAGATCGCCCGGAACACGGGCATCGGAGCCCAGTTCGGGGGAAAGTACTTCGCGCTGGACGCACGGGTGATCCGGCTGCCCCGCCACGGCGCCAGCTGCCCGGTCGGCATGGGCGTCTCGTGCTCGGCCGACCGCAACATCAAGGCGAAGATCACCCGGGACGGCATCTTCCTGGAGAAGCTGGACTCGGACCCGGGCCGTTTCATCCCGGAAAGGCTTCGCGCGTTAAAGGACACCCAGGCCGTGAGGATCGACCTGTCGCGGCCGATGGAGGAGATCCGCGCGGAGCTCTCCAAGTACCCGGTGACGACGCGCGTCTCGCTGACAGGCACCCTGGTCGTCGCCCGCGACAGCGCGCACGCCAAGCTCAAGGAGCGGGTGGATGCAGGCCAGGGCCTGCCCGAGTACTTCAAGCGCTACCCGGTCTACTATGCCGGCCCCGCGAAGACGCCGACCGGCTACGCCTCGGGCTCCTTCGGCCCCACCACCGCGGGCCGGATGGACAGCTACGTCGACCAGTTCCAGGCCCTCGGCGGCTCGATGGTGATGCTAGCCAAGGGAAACCGGAGCGCGCAGGTGACCGCAGCGTGCAAGAAGCACGGTGGGTTCTACCTCGGCAGCGTCGGGGGACCCGCCGCGATCCTGGCCAAGGAGAACATCACCAAGGTCGAGGTGCTCGAGTACCCCGAGCTCGGGATGGAGGCGATCTGGAAGATCGAGGTGAAGGACTTCCCCGCGTTCATCCTCGTCGACGACAAGGGCAACGATTTCTTCGCAAACGGCTGCGGGGCGTGCCTGCCCCAGGCGGCGCCTAAAACCTGAACCCCACCAGCATGCGGTCGCTGGACCCCCGGTCCATCGACTCGTACATGCGGTCGTCCGAAGAGGACTTCGACTTGATCCAGTCGCTCGCGAGCGCGCGGCGGGAGGTCGCCGAATAGGCGGGAAGGGCCGGGGCGAGCAGGCGCGCGCGGCGCTCCTCGGCAGGGTCCATCCTGGCGAGCGGATCGGAGGGTGCCTGCCTCGCCGGGGCAAGGCCGGCCTCAAAGTCGCGGTCCGAGCCGAACACGGACCGGCGGGCGACCTCGGCGGAGGGCGTGCGGTAGTCGGCGAGCGACACCGAGATGCCGTCCGCAAAGGGGGATTTGCTGATGGCATCCACCGTGACCTCGGAGGGGGCCTTGGTGATGTGGGAAGAGGTGGCCGTCACGACGGCTGTGCGCGCTGACTGATCCTGGGCAACCCCGGCCGGCGTATCGCGGCGGACGGAGGTCTCGGCAAGGACAACGGGAACGGGAGCCGTTTCGGCCGTGCGGGAGGCAGCTGCCGCGGCCACAGGGGCCTCGGGAGCGGGGCCCTGGACACGGACGACGCCTGACGGCGATACCGAATAGTAATGGACGCCCGCCCAGGTGACCGCGAGCGCGGCTGCCGCGCCGAAGGGAAGCTGGTAGCGAGTGACGACCGCCGCGGCCCGGGAGAGCCCATGCCACCAGGGCCTCTTGTTCACGATGGCGGAGAGCTGCTTTGCCCTGATCTCGGCCTCAAAGGTGGTCCAAAACGCGGCAGGCGGACGCTCGGCCCTCTTCAGGCGCAGAAGGTCCTCAACCGTCACTTTCCTCTTAGATTCCGGGTTCATTTTGACAAATAGGGCTGCAGCTCGGATTGTAGCAACTGTTTTGCATAATGGAGCCGCGACCGCACGGTTCCGACCGAACAATCCATCACCTCAGCGATCTCCTGATGGCTGAGTCCGTCGATTTCGAATAAAGTCACCACAGTGCGATGCTTGATAGACAGTTTCTGCATCGCATCGTTCAATTTTTCCTGAAGTTCACGGACGAAGGCGTCCCGACCCACCCCGGTCTTGTCGGTCAGGGCGTCCACGAGCTCCTTGGAGACCGGGTCGTCCTCGCGGACGGCCTCCAGGCTGAAGAAGGACCTTAGGCGGTTCTTGCGCAGGTGGGTCACCGTCGAGTTCACGGCGATCCGGTACAGCCAGGTGAAAAACGAGGCCTGCCCCTGGAAGCGGTTGATAGACTGGAAGGCCTTGATGAAGGCGTCCTGGGCCAGATCGGCGGCGTCCTCGCGGTTGGACGTCATGTTGTAGATGATCCCGACGACCCGCTCCCGGTACTTAAGGATCAGCGCGTCGAAGGCCGCCACATCGCCCGCCTGGACCTTGCGGACGACGTCCAAGTCGGCATCGGCCTCGAGCTTACGCTCGGGCGACGCCACGAGCGTCTTCTCGAGGGCTTTGCTGGCGTTCATCGGCGAATGCAGGCAACTCCCTGCTGACCACGTTTGCAAATCGAATCTGGTCCCACGGGTCGGTATCGGGCCGCCCCGACGCTGGACTATCCAACGCCCACCCTACCCAACAGGCCTGAGCGAAGCCACTTGCGCAAGGAGCACGTCGCAGAGCATCAGGAGGTGACCGCTGGGCGCCTCACCGGCCCAGGGGCCAAGGGCCGCGCGGGCCCCGGCCACCTCGTCCCGGACCGCCGCCTCGACCGTGTCAAAAACGCCGAACTCCATCATCTGGCGAAGCCGCAGCGCCGGATCCGCGGGGCGCCTGCCGGCGATCTCCTCCGCGAGCGCTGCGCGGTCCCCTGCGGGGAGCCTGTCAAGGAGCGCAAAGAGCGGAAGCGTCAGCTTGCCGCTCGCCAGGTCCGTGCCGAGGGTCTTGCCGATCTTGTCCTCCCTGCCGAAGAAGTCGGCGAGGTCGTCATAGATCTGGTAGGCGATTCCCAGGTGACGGCCGAAGGCGTCAGCGGCGGCCACGTAGCCCTCAGCGTAGCCCGAGAGCCGCGCTCCCAGGAAGCAGGAGACGCGGAAGAGCTCCGCGGTCTTCAGGTCGATGATCCGGTGATAATCGGCCGGTGTCACGTTGGTCGAGCGACGCCGGAGCGTCTGGACGATCTCCCCGGCGCACACCCGGCGGGTCGACTCGGAAACGGCCGCGCAGACCTCGGTCGTCGGGAAGTGGGTCGCCAGGTGGAGCGCGTGGGCGAAGAGGGCGTCGCCCAGGAGCACCGCCGCCGTGGGCCCGTACTCGCGCGTCGCGGTGCTCCGGTTGCGCCGGACGTCCGCCGAATCCATGATGTCGTCA
>CAISPT010000253.1 GCA_903887455.1 uncultured Opitutaceae bacterium
GACCCCCAAAGGGCCCCGAACCGAAACGCTCCCGAAAGCGACAGCCGACCTGATGCCCAGGTCGGCTTTTTGTTTTCAGCCCTGTTGCGCGATTGAACCACAAAAAAATCACGCACCATGACACACCTCGCAGAACAGGCCGGCATTCGCATCACAACGGACAACCCAAACCACCACCTGTGGAACAACCACGGGACCTGGTTCCTGCACTACACCGTGCACCCCACCCCCTTCACCAAGGAGCGTATCCGGCGATCGCTTGGGACGAAGGACCTGGAGACCGCCAGGAGCCGCAGGGACGCATTTTTCTCCCACTTCGTTAGGAAGCAAGTCGCTGCCTAAACGGCCGCTGCCGCGGCACCCTCGGGGGCCCTGAACGCGGACATGACCTCCGTGCCGACGGCGTCGGCGAGGAGGCGCCCCCGCCGTTCGAGGCGCACGCGCGTGCCCTGCCTTGAGGCGAGGCCCTCCTCGGTGAGGCGCTCGACGAGCGCCTCCACCCTCTCCCAGGGAGCCTCCGGGCACCGAGAGCGGAGGGTGGTGATATCGACGCCCTCGTTCATCCTAAGGCCAAAGACCAGGGCGTCCTCGGCGAGGAGCGCCGGCGTGAGCGCGGTCCTGTCTTCCGTCGCGCGTTCGCCCCGGGCGACCCGGGCGCCCCACTCCTCGAGGTTCGCGATGTTGGACGACCGCCATCCGCCGTGCTGGGAGGCCGCCGACGGCCCGAGCCCGACCCAGCGGGCCATCCTCCACGTGTTCACGTTGTGCAGGCACTGGTGGCCCGGCCGCGCGCAATTGGAGACCTCGTACTGGGCGAAGCCGGCGGAGCCGAGCCGGTCCCAGGTGCGCTCATACATCCGGGCCTCGTTCTCGGGGTCGAGCCTGACCCTCCCCTGTGACAACTTAACCCAGAGGGCGGTGTCCTCCTCAAAGGTGAGGCAGTAGGTCGAGAGGTGGTCGGGGGCGAGCGCCAGGGCCTCGTCGATGTCTGAGTCCCACTCCGCCTCGGTCTGGCCGGGGAGCGCGAACATCAGGTCAACGTTCACGCTGGGGAATCCCGCGGCTCGCACGCGGTCGTACGCGCGGTAGACCTGCTCCCGGGTGTGGGCGCGGCCAAGGGCGTCCAGGAGCGATGGCCTGAAGCTCTGGATTCCGAGCGAGATCCGGGTGACGCCGGCGGAGCGCAGGGCCTCCAGCCTCTCGCGGGTCACCGAGGCGGGCGCCAGCTCCACCGTCCACTCCTGGGGTCCCGGTCCGCCGGGCAGCGCATGGACCACCTCCGCCACGCGGGACAGGTCCGCCGCCGAGAGGAGGCCCGGCGTCCCGCCTCCAAAGAACACCGTCGAGAGGGGCCGATCCCAACGGACAAGGCCCGCCTCATCGGAGAGCGTTTTGATGAAACCCCGGATCGATTTGGCGGTCGGACTTACCTGGTAAAAGGCGCAGAAGTCGCAGGTGCTCGCGCAGAAGGGAACATGGACGTAAAGACCCAGCGGCCCGGCGTCCTCACCTTTGGCTTGCTCCCCTATGGCGACACCCTTCATTAATATCATCGAAATGGACCTCAAACGATTTTCCTTCGCGAGACAAATCCTCCCCGCGACCGGCGCCGCCGTTGCGATGGCCCTTCTCGCGGGCTGCGCCACAATGAGCCTGACGAACCTCACCCCGTCGTCACTCCCCGAGAATCCGTCCGGGATCTACACCTTCACGCTGAGGGCGACCCCGAAGTCGGTGAACGTGGTCCCGGGAAGCGTCACGCCCCACGTGGTCGTCGGCGAGCAGAGCCACGACATGAAGAAGAGCGACGCGATCCCCGGGATCTACGAGTTCGACTACAAGCTTCCCACCGGACAGAACTCGATCGGCTACTACTACCTGGTCAACTACCAGGTTGAGGGCAATGGCGCGCTCGACAACCGCGAGTCGTACACCGAGGTGTACCACGCCGCCGTCGTGAACCGCTACGTGCTCTCCCTCGAGGTCAACCGGGGCCCGGTCGGCGCCCGCATCGGCATCCTAGGCCGCGGGTTCACCCCGCAGGACGTCGTCGGCTTCGACGGAACCCCGGTGCGCACGGTCTACGAGTCCCCCACCTCCCTTGGCTTCTTCGTGCCGGCGCTCAACCCCGGCAAGTCCTACCGCGTCTCGATCTCGAGCGCCGCGGGCAACTCCGAGGTCGGAAGCTTCCGCATCGACTCGAGCGACGTGAGCGTCCAGCCCTCCTCGCTCAGCCTGGCTCCCGGCCAGAAGCAGACCCTCACCTTCACGGTCCCGCAGCCCGCCCCCTCCGGCGGACTCCTGCTCGACGTCACCACCGACGTCCCGGAAAGCGTGATCATGCCCGAGGTGATCGTCCCCGAGGGCCAGACCTCCGCCACCGTCACCGTCCAGGGCGGCAAGCCCGGCACGGGCAGCCTCTTCCTGAAGGGCTACGGCAGCGGCGAGGTCTCCATCCCCGTCACCGTAGGCGCGGGCCACTAGGCCCTGCGCCGGGGTCCCGGCCCCCGCCAAAGATTGTTTGAAAAGCCGCGTATGCGCGGCAATCTTGGGACCCGTGGAAAAAAAGGAACCCAAGCTCTCCTTCGAGGCGGCGCTCACCAACCTTGAGACCATCGTCGAATCGATGGAATCCGGAGACGTCCCCCTCGACGAGCTCCTCGCCAAGTTCGAGGAGGGCAACAAGTTACTGAAGATCTGCGAATCAAGGCTGAAGGACGCCGAGCTCAAGATTGAGCAGCTGAAGAAGGAGCGCGACGGGGTCTCCTTCACTAAGTTCGAGACGGAGCGGGACAGCGGATGAGCGAGCAAAGGATGCGCATCCTCGACGGCATTCGCGGCCCGGCCGACGTGAAGGCGCTGCCCGCGGCCGACCTCCCCCGCCTCGCCCAGGAGATCCGCGACGAGATCGTGGCGGTCACGGCGGCGCGCGGCGGCCACGTCGGGCCCAACCTGGGCGTGGTCGAGCTGACAATCGCGATGCACCGGGTGTTCGACACGCCCACCGACTCCTTCGTCTTCGACGTCGCCCACCAGGGTTACGTCCACAAGCTGCTGACGGGGCGGGGCGGGGATTTCTTCGGGAAGCTCCGCCAGAGCGGAGGCGCCAGCGGGTTCCTCTACCGGCCCGAGAGCCCCCACGATTCCTTCGGCGCGGGCCATGCCGGCACGGCGCTGAGCGCCGCCCTCGGGATGGCGACGGCCCGGGACCTGAAGGGAACGGGCGAGCACGTGGTGGCGGTCTGCGGCGACGCCGCCTTCACCTGCGGGATAACGTTGGAGGCTCTCAACAACGTGGTGAGTTCCACCAAGCGCCTGATCGTGGTGCTAAACGACAACCAATGGTCGATCGCCCGCAACGTGGGCGCGATGGCGAAATACCTGAACCGGCTGAGCACCAGCACGACCTACAACCGCATCCACCACGACCTCGAGAAATTCTTCACGGGCCTGCCCCACGGCCACGAGATGAACCAGCTCTGGGTGAAGTGGAAGCGCGAGACGAAGGACTTCTTCGTCAACTCGAGCCTCTTTGAGAAGTTCGGCCTGCGCTACATCGGCCCCATCGACGGCCACAACCTGGAGGAGCTGCAGAAGAACCTCGAGTTCGCGAAGAGCTGCGACGCCCCGGTGCTCCTTCACGTGATGACCGTCAAGGGAAAGGGATTGGACGCGGCGCTCAACTCGCCGGAGAAGTTCCACGGGGTCGGGGGCTTCGACCCGTCGACCGGCGACAGCGTGAAGCCCAAGCCCGGCACGCCTGCGGCCTACCAGGACCAGTTCGGGGCGGCGATGGTGCGCTTCGCCAAGGCGGACCCGCGGGTCGTGGGGATCACGGCCGCGATGCCAAGCGGCACCGGCCTCACCAGGCTCGCGGCCGAGGTGCCGCGCCAGTTCTTCGACGTCGGGATCGCCGAGGAGCACGCGGTCCTCTTTGCGGCCGGCATGGCGACCAAGGGCTTGCGGCCCGTGTGCGCCATCTACTCGACCTTCCTCCAGCGGGCCTACGACCAGATTATCCACGACGTGGCCCTCCAGAACCTTCCGGTCACCTTCTGCCTGGACAGGGCCGGGCTCTCGCCGAACGACGGCCCGACCCACCACGGCCTCTTCGACCTCTCCTACCTGCGCTGCATCCCGAACCTGACCATCATGCAGCCGAAGAACGAGGACGAGCTCGTGGACATGCTGCACACGGGCCTCGAGCTCGGGTCGCCGGCCGTGATCCGCTACCCGCGTGGCCCGGGCCTCGGGGTGCCCATCAAGGAGCGGCCCGCGCGCCTTGAGGTCGGCCACGCGGAGGTCCTTCGCGAGGGGTCGAACATCGTCCTATGGGCCCTGGGGCCCATGGTGAGGGAGGCCGCGGCGATCGCCGACCGCCTAAGGGACGAGGAGGGCCTCTCCGTCGGGATCGTCAACGCGCGCTTTGTGAGGCCCCTCGACCGGAACCTCCTGCTGAGCCAGGCGGCCGTGGTCCCGCTCATCGTCACGCTGGAGGACAACGTCCTGGCGGGCGGTTTCGGGAGCTCAGTCCTCGAGGCCCTCCAGGAGGCGGACTGCCCGACCGCCGTCGAGCGGATCGGCTGGCCCGACACCTTCGTCGAGCACGGCTCAAGCGTCGAGATCCTGCGGGGAGCCCACGGGCTCTCCAACGAGGGCATGCACCGGAGGGTCCTGGACCGCTGGCGCAACCTGAGCGCCGAGCGCGTCGAGGCGGGGACCTAGTCAGGGGAGCCCGATAACCCCGCCGCCACGGCCGCGACCAGGGACTGCCTGGCGTCGATGTGGGGGTTGTGGCCCGAGCCCTCGATCTCGATGAACCGGGCGCCCGGGAAGTGCCCTAGGATTGCCGGGTGGTCGTCACGGGACACGTAGTCCGACTTTCCGCCCGAGATGAAGAGGGCCCTGCCGGCGAAACGGTCCCCGACAGCGAGGGGGTTTCTCTCAAGGACCGGGAGCGCACCGGTCATCACCGGAAGGTTCACCTGCCAGCGGAACGCCCCGTCGCCGCCCCTCTCCAGGTTCGTCGCTAGGAACTTCCTCATCGCAAAGCTCGGCACCCTGCCCTCCATCCGGATCTCAGCCTCGGCGCGCGAGTGAAGGTCGCCGAGCTGGAGCTCGTTCATCGCCGCGAACTCCTCGCGGTGCGCCCTCCAGTGGTAGTCCTTGGGGGCGATGTCCACGAGGAAGAGTCCGGCCACGCGGTCCGGGTGGCGGCACGCCAGGAGCATGGCGACCTTCCCCCCCATGCTGTGGCCCATGACCTCCGCGCGGTGCAGGCCCTGGCCGTCCATCCAGGCGAGGACGTCCGAGGCCATGGCCGCATAAGTCATGGGCTCGGCATGGGGAGACTGGCCGTGGTTGCGAAGGTCGAGCGCCACGACGCGGCGCAGGGCCGCCAGGTCGCGCCCCGCCGTCTGCCAGTTTCGGGACGAGCCGAGCATCCCGTGCAGGATCACGAGCGCCGGCAGGCCGGAGCCCCCGAGTTCCCTCGCCTGGAGCGCAACGGGCGCGGGATCGGGTGTCGGGTCCATAGAGGGTCCCATGGTGGGGAAGGCCGGCTGCGGTCCAACATTGAATTCTGCAATTCTAGGGGTTCGAATGGGTGGAGATGGCCGAACCCGAGAAACTCACCCCGATGATGCAGCAGTACTTCGAGGTGAAGCGCGGCCTTCCCAGGGACACCCTGCTCCTGTTCCGCCTGGGCGACTTCTACGAGCTCTTCTTCGAGGACGCCGTCGTGGCCTCGAGGATCCTCGGGCTCACCCTCACGAAGCGCCAGGAGCACCCCATGGCGGGGCTCCCCCACCACGCGGCCGACTCCTACGTGAGCAAGCTGCTCGCAGCTGGAAAAAAGGTCGCGATCTGCGACCAGGACGAACCGGCCCAGGCGGGCAAGCTCGTCCGCCGCAAGCTGACCCGGATCCTGAGCAGCGGGACGACGCTCGCGGCCAACCAATTGGAGGCCTCCCGTAACCGCTACCTCTGCGCGATCGCGCTCGACAAGAAGGGCCTCCACGCGGCCTGGATCGAGCTTTCGACCGGGGAGTTCAAGATGGCCACGTCGGCCCGGATCGACGACCTGCTGCCCGTCCTTGTGTCGCTCGACCCGGCGGAGCTCCTGGTCGGCGAAGGCGAGATCGACCGCTGGAAAGGGGCCCCCCACGACCAGGCTCCGGTCCACGCCCTCCATGGATTTGCCGCCGCACGGACGCTCACGGAGCTCCAGTCATACCACTTCGAGACGTCCCGGGGA
Organism: uncultured Opitutaceae bacterium; assembly: GCA_903887455.1. Lineage (GTDB taxonomy): Bacteria > Verrucomicrobiota > Verrucomicrobiia > Opitutales > Opitutaceae > Palsa-1447. The sequence continues at coordinate 6,257 of CAISPT010000253.1, forward strand.
GCGCGCAGCGTCGCCGAGGCACTCGGCGTCCTAAACCTCCAGGGGTTCGGCGTCGAGAACGAGCACCCCGCCCTCGGGCCCGCGGGAGCCCTGGTGACCTACGCCACGGAGAACCTGAGGGCGCGGCCCGAGAACCTCAGGGGGCTCCAGGAGTACCGGAGCAGTCAGACGCTCCTCCTTGATCCCTCCACCCTGCGCAACCTTGAGATCTTCGCCTCGGTGCGTGGGGGGCGCCACGGGACGCTGCTCTCGGCGATGGACAGGTCGACGACGTCGGCCGGTGCGAGGCTCCTCGAACGCTGGCTGTCGGCTCCCACCCTGGACCTTGCCGAGGCGCGCCGGCGCCACCAGCTGGTCGGCGAGTTCATGGCGAAGCCGTCGGAGCTCGCGGAACTGGTGAAGGGCCTCGGCTCCGTCCGCGACCTCCCCCGGATCCTTGGCCGGCTCCAGAACCGGCTGCGCAACCCGCGAGAACTCTGCGGCGTCCGGGACACCCTCCGGGGCCTTCCCGCCATCCGCGCGGCCCTCGGGTCCCTCGGCACGCGCGCCGGCGAGGTGTGCGCGCGCCTGGCGGAGCTGCCGGCGCTCAGGGACCTGCTGTCCGCGTCGCTGGTGGAAGAGCCGCCGACCGACGTCGCCGACGGCAACTTCGTCCGCGAGGGCTATGACTCCGGGCTCGACCACCTGCGTTCCCTGATGAGCGGAAACAAGGCCTGGCTCGCAGACCTGGAGAGGGGCGAGCAGGAGCGCACCGGGATACGGAGCCTGAAGGTCCGGTACACCAATAATTTTGGGTACTACATCGAGGTCACTAAGGCCAACCTGCACCTGGTGCCCTCCGACTACGTGAGGCGCCAGACGACGGTGGGCGGCGAGCGGTACGTGACGGATGCCCTCCGCCAGAAGGAGCGCGAGATCCTCCACGCCGAGGACAACGCGCTCCTCAGGGAGAAGGAGATCCTGGAAACCCTGATCGCGGCGGTCCTCGCCGAGTCGGCGGCGCTGGCAGCCACGGCCGACGCCCTTGCCGAGGTCGATGTTCTTGCTGGCTGGGCCTCGCTCGCCCGGGACTGGGGCTACTGCCTGCCGGAGATCGACGACTCCGAGGTGCTCGAGATCGTGGACGGCCGCCATCCGGCCGTCGAGCAGGGCTTCCGCTCGGGACAGGGGACGGCGACCGCGCAGGCCTTCGTCCCCAACGACACGGCGCTTGCCTCCGACGACGCCCAGATCGCTCTCATCACCGGGCCCAACATGGCGGGCAAATCGACCTACATCCGGCAGGTGGCGCTCATCGTGCTCATGGCGCAGGTCGGCTCATGGGTCCCTGCCCGGCGCTGCCGCTTCGGGGTCGTCGACCGCATCTTTTCGCGCGTCGGGGCGAGCGACGACCTCGCCCGAGGCAACTCGACGTTCATGGTCGAGATGA
>CAISPT010000254.1 GCA_903887455.1 uncultured Opitutaceae bacterium
GGAGGTACAGGAGGGTCGACTTGCCACAGCCGGAGGGTCCGACAATCGCATAGACCGACCCTGCCTGGGCCTCGAAGGAAACGCCCCTAAGGACATGCACCCTCCCCTCGGCCTGGCCGAGGTAGCGGTGCAGCTTGTCGCAACGAAGCGCGATTTTGGGTTCGGTTGCCATTATTGGGCCGTTCCCCGGATGATGTCACCGGGCTCGAGCCGGGCAGCCCTTCGGGACGGGATCAGGCTCGCCGCCATCACCATCAGGATGGCGGTGATCACGGCCTCGACGTAATGCCACTTCGACCATTGAACCAGGAACTTGTGGGTCGTGAAGATGCCCGTGATAGGGAGTGGATACTGCGAGATCGCATAGGTGATGATCGCGCCGATCCCGCAGCCGAGGAGGCTTCCAATCCCGAGCACGATCGCCGCCTGCCAGAGGAAGATCCGCGAGATATCCTGCCGGGTGTAGCCCATTGACCTCAGGATCGCGATCTCCTTGGTTTTCTCCAAGACTATCATGGCCAAGGTGTTAAACATGGCCAGTCCCGCGATCAGGGTGAAAACCGACACCGTGATGGCCGTCGCCACTCGGAACGCCCGGAAGACCCCCAGCCAGGACTTCTCTCGCTCCTGCCAGGCATCGGCCTTGTGCGCGAGGGAGTTGCTCATTTCGGCCGCATCTTCGAGCGCCCGATTCCGGTCAAAGAGACTGACCTGCAAGTAGGTGGCTCCTGTCGGTTTCTTGAAGAGGGCGCGCGCCTGGTCCATCTGGATGTAGACGCGGACGCTGTCGATGTCGTTGACGCCCGTCTGGTAGATCCCGCTCACCTTGAAATGGTGGATTTCGCCCTTGTTCTCGATCTCGAAGGTGTCGCCCGGGTCAAGCTGCAGCTTGTCGGCGATCACCCGGCCGATCAGCGCCCCACCCTCCTGGACCTTGAAATCCTCGAGCGAACCCTGGACGACCTGGGATGCGAGATCGGAGACACTCAGGTGATCCTCGATCACGATCCCATAGACTTGCGCCGTCTGCTCCCGGAACGAGCTTCGCACCGTGACCGACCCCCTCAAAACCGCCGAGACGCCCTTCACGTTCTTGAAGGACTTGACGCCCTCGGTGAGGAGCGCGGGGTACTCGATCCCCTCGATGTACTTCTGTCCCTCCTTCTGGCGGATCTCGACCCCGGAGTTGTAGCCACTCACCTCGATGCTGCGCATCGTGGCCTGGAGCTTGTCCTGGATCAGGATGGCTCCGTTGGTCCCGAGGATCGTCTTGATGAAGAACTCCTGGAAGCCGCTTGTCGCGGCCTGGGTGACAATGAAGAGCCCCACGCCGAGGATGATGCACGAGAGGCTCATCACCATGGCGCGCTTCTTCGCCGTCAGGAAGCGAAACGCGATGCGGAAGTTCTGGGACATCCGGATGGCGCCTTACTTCTTCTTGGAGAAAGCGTCTGACGGCAGCTCCACCGTGGCGACGCTGTCGCCGTCGTGAAAGCTGTCCAGGTCCTCAACGATCACCTGCTCACCGGGCTCCAGGCCCTCGAGGATCTCGACCCCGGTCAGCCACACGTACCCTTTCTTGACGGGCCTGAGCTCCACCCTGCCACCCTTAACGACGTAGACGTTTTCGTTTAGGAGCGCTCGGCGCGGGATGATCGACTTAGCAGGCCTACGTCCCACCTCAATTGACACCTCTCCGGTAATTCCAGGGATCAGCTTTTCCGGCTCGATATCCGTGATGTTGAGATCAACGAGGTGCCTCTGGGTTTCGGGATCGGCGGTCGGCAGGACCTTGGTCACCTTGCCATTATAGACCCACGCCCCGTACGGGAGGAACCGTACCGAGACCTTCTCGCCAGGCCGGATGTTCGCAAAATTCTCCTCGCTGATCTTGGCCTCCACGATTCGGTCGGTCGTGATCATCGTGATCAAGGGATCGCCCGTGTTGATCAGGTCGCCCGGGTGGGCGTAAACGGCAGAAACCACCCCGTCAAAGGGCGCCTTGATGGTCATCTTCTCCAGCTCCAGCTTCTTGGCCTTGAGCGTGTTCTCGTCGGTCTTGACGTTCTCCTCGTCGATCACCTTTTCAATCGCCAGCTGCTGCTGGATGGTCTCGACCGCCCTTCGCGCCTTCTGATACTCGCTGTCGGAAA